>NZ_CP107871.1:1208333-1510416 GCF_041432505.1 Streptomyces virginiae | reverse complement strand
GGGGTTCTGGTTCTGAGGGTAGATGCAGACCGCCCCGTCCGGGCAGCCGGCCCACGCGTCGGCAGGCTTGGCCTCGACCGAACCGCTGAGGGCGATCACGGCGACGACGGCGGTGGCGAGCGCGGCGGCGCCGCGGAACATCTTGCGCATGGTTTCCCCTTGTGGAGCTTGCCTCGTGCTGACGACTTCAGCCTGCCCCCGGCCCGCACCGGGGTCGACGGGTTGCCCGTCGCCCATCGCCGTCGTAGCCGGGAAACCCGCTGCCACCAGCACGAACGCGGAGCAGGGGGCAACGGTCGGACGGGTCGACGTAAGACTTTCGTCATCGGCGCGGGCATGGCGCACGACGGCCCGGCCGCGTTGAATCCGTAGGGACGGGGTCAGGACGACGAAGAGGGAACGGCAGTGACACGGATCAGGCGGCGCGGGCGGCTGTGGGGCGGAGCGTCGATCGCGGCGGCGGTGGTGGTGGCGGTGGCCCTGTACTGGCTGCAGCCGTGGAAGTTGTGGCAGGACGAGACCGTCCGCGAAGCGCTCCCGGCCGCCGCCGCGCCGTCGGCCCCGGGCGCGTCCGCGGCCGTACCCGGGGCCCCGGCCGCCCCGGTGACCGTCGCCCGCGGGACGCTCATCAGCCACGAACACAGCACCACCGGCACGGTGGAGCTCATCCGACTCCCCGACGGGTCCCACACCCTGCGACTGGCGAACCTCGACACCAGCAACGGACCGGACCTGCGGGTGTGGCTGACCGACGCCCCGGTGAAGGAGGGCGTGGCGGGCTGGCGCGTCTTCGACGACGGCAAGCACACGAGCCTCGGCAAGCTCAAGGGCAACAAGGGGGACCAGAACTACCCGGTCCCCGCCGACGTGAACATCGCCGACTTCAGCAGCGTGACCATCTGGTGCGACCGCTTCGACGTCTCCTTCGGCGCGGCGAGTCTCGCCGCCGTGTGACGCTCCGTCGGGTCCGTCCGGACCGGGCGACACGCCGTGGGGCCGGAGCTGACCGGGCGTCACCCCGTTCGGCCGTCGCCCGGAGTACGACTATCCACTCCTCCGGACGTCAAAATGCGGCCGTTTGCCCACGGGGTGTATCCATCCGCTCGCGCAGTGTGGCGAGCGGTCGCCATCGCCCATAACTTCGGCATCGTGACGAACCGACAAATCAAGTCCCTCACGTGCATCGCAGTCGTCATGGCCGCAGGTCTCGGCGTGCTCGCGCCGTCCTCGGCCGCTGCCGGACGCAGAGTGCACCCGGGCGACTCGATCCAGGACGCGGTGAACTACGCCAGGCCGGGCGACACCATCACCGTGATGCCCGGCACCTACTACGAGAACGTGCTGATCACCAAGCGGCTTACCCTGCGCGGGTACGGCGCCCGGACGGTGATCAGGCCGCCGGTCACGGCCGTCACTCCGGTCGCCCCCGTGACGCCGCAGGCCCCCGGCGCGACGGGAGCCCCGGTGACATCCGGGGCGGCCCAGACACCGGCCGCGCAGCCGCCCGCGAAGCCCGCCACCTCCGCCACGCCCGCGACGCCGGCGACGTCCGGCCGGGCGCTCGCCTGCTCGCAGGCCGACACCGGCATCTGCGTCATGGGTACGGCGGAGCAGCCCGTCGTCGGCGTGGACATCCGCTCGCTGACCGTCTCGGGCTTCAAGCGCAACGGCATCTGGGCCTCCTACACCGACCGGCTGAGCGTCCAGCGGGTGATCTCCGAGAAGAACGGCACCTGGGGCATCGCCCAGGAACGCTCCACGCGCGGGCTCTTCCGCGACAACACCGCCCGCGACAACGCCGAGTCGGGCCTCTTCATCGCCAACACCGTCGACCGGGAGGGCGGCGCCACCGACACCCTGGGCGCCGTGGTCCGCCGGAACACGCTGACCGGCAACCGGATCGGCGTCACCGTCCGACGCGTGCGCAACCTCTCCGTCTACGGCAACGAGCTCACCGGCAACTGCGGCGGCATCTTCGTCGTCGGCGACGAGGGCGAGCCCGGAGCCGGGGACATGACCATCCGCAACAACCGGATCCACGAGAACAACAAGTTCTGCAAGGGCAACACCCGCCTCCCCGACATCCAGGGCGTCGGCATCGTCCTCACCGGGGCGGAGCAGACGGTCATCCGTTCGAACGACATCCGCGGCAACGTCGGAGCCTCCCCGCTGTCGGGCGGAATCCTGCTGTTCAAGAGCTTCGTGGGCGCGACGAACACCGACAACGTCATCCGGGACAACGTGGTGCGGGACAACAAGCCGGCGGACCTGGCCAACCAGGGGACCGGAACGGGCAACCAGTTCGTCAACAACCGGTGCGCATCCTCCGTGCCGGCCGGGATGTGCTGACGCGTGATCCCCCCGATCAGCAGAATCGAGATCTCATGACCACGGTAAGTCCCACCCCCACCCCGATCCCGTCCCCCCAGCACACCCCCCAGCCGGCCATGCGCATGCGTGAGCTCGTCTTCGGGGCGGCCTGCGCCGCCGCCGTACGGGCCGCCGCCCGCCTGGGAGTGGCCGACGCCCTCGGGGAGTCGCCCGCCACCGCGGCCGAGCTCGCGACCGCGGTGAACGCCGAGCCGCTGCCCCTGCAGCGACTGCTCCGCGCCCTGTCCTGCTACGGGATCTTCGCGGAGACCGAGGACGGACGGTTCGTCCACACCGAGATGTCGCACCTGCTGCGCGAGGACGACCCGCACAGCCTGCGCTACATCGCCCTGTGGTGCACCGAGCCCTGGACCTGGCAGGCCTGGCCGCGGCTCGACGACGCCGTCCGATCCGGCGGCAGCGTCTTCCAGGAGCTGTACGGCAAGGGCTTCTTCGACTACCTGCACCAGGACGCGCACGAGTCGGCCCACGTGTTCAACCGGGCCATGACCACCTCCAGCATGCAGTCGGCGCTGGACGTCGCGGAGCTCCTCGACCTCACCGGGATCTCGGTCGTCGCGGACATCGGCGGAGGCCAGGGCCACGTACTGGCGAGCCTGCTGGAGAAGCACCCGACGGTACGGGGCGTGCTGCTCGACCTGCCGGGCGTGGCGGCGAAGGCCGACCCGCGCCTGCGCGAGGACGGGCCGCTCGCCGCACGGGCCGACATCGTCCCCGGGGACTGTCGCGAGGCCATCCCGGTCGACGCCGACATGTACATCATCAAGAACATCCTGGAGTGGGACGACGACAGCACCCGCAGGACCCTGCGCAACGTCGTCGAGGCGGCCCGCCCCGGATCCAGGGTCGTCATCATCGAGAACCTGGTCGACGACACCCCGTCGATGAAGTTCACCACGGCCATGGACCTGCTGCTGCTGCTCAACGTCGGCGGCGCGAAGCACACCAAGGCCAGCCTCTGCGCCCGCATGGAGGACGCCGGACTGGTGATCGGCGAGATCCGGCCGGTCAACGCGTACCTGCACGCGTTCGAGTGCACCGTGCCCGGGTGATGCCCACCGGCATACGACCGAACGCCTCGAGACCGGCACGAAGCCGGTCTCGAGGGCGTGGGCGGTGTCCCGGGCGGCGTTGTCAGGCGGCCAGGGCGTTGTTGACGAGGTCGAGGAACTCGCGCGGGGACTTGCACCGGTCCGCGTCGGCCGGCAGCGGCCGGCTGTGTCGGTTCTCCAGCTCACCGACGATGCCGAGGAGGCCCAGGGAGTCCAGGCCCCACTCGTCGAAGCCCGAGTCGGGGCGGCTCGCCATGGCCGCGGGGTCGACGGTGACGCCGGCCCCCTTCTTCATGAGCGCGGCCAGTTCTTCCATGGTCAGTCGAGCGGTCATGACGGACAACTCCTCAGGCTTGGACCGGCGAACGCCGGTCGGTGATCAGGCGCATTTCAGAGCGCGCGAGGAAGCGGGAGATCTCCTGGTCGGTGGTGGGGACGCCGTCCTTGGCGCTGTCGAGCAGCCGGGCGAGCACGGCGGCCTTGTGGTCGCCCTCGACGCCGAGGGCGAGTGCGGGGCGCGCGTCGAGCGGGCCGCGCAGGTCGAGGAGGCGCACGACGATGTCGTCGCGCTGGAAGACGGTGCTGCCCTCGATGGGGCTCGTCGGGTCGTCCACGGCCGCCTCGTCCTGCCCGGCGAGGAGCCGGGCGAGCGCCGAGCCGCACCCGTCCTTCGCGGGGTAGAAGAGGGCGTGCCGCCCGAGGTCCGCCCGCTCGCGGCCGCCGGCCGCCACATGGTGCACCGCGGGGAGCGCCGCACGGGTGAAGAACATCCGCGCCGATCCGGGATCGCCGAGATCCCGGTCCTGCTCCAGGTACGGGTTGATGGCCTCCTCCAACGCCCGCACCTCGGGCTGCTGGGCCACGTGCCGCAGGGCCGCCAGCAGGTCGCCCTCGACCTCGACCGCACGGACGACACGGTTGCCGTGCATGAACAGCGAGGTGCGGCGGAGTCGGGTGCTCTCGTCGACCTGGGCCTGCGGTGAGGTGTACCCGGCCAGGAGCTCCGCCACCACCGGCTCGCTGCCGGGTTTCACGGTGAAGGTGAGCGCGTGGCGGACCACGCCGTCGCCGCGCCGCGGAGCGACCTGGAGGCTGCCCCGGGCCCGGTCCGCGGTGTCCGGTGAAGAGGCGGCTGCGGAGGGCGGGCCGGTGGGGGAGTGGGAGCCGGGGCCCGGCCCCTTGCCGATCTCCCGCAACACGCTGAAACGCAGCGAGCGGGTGTCCCGTACACAGCCGTGGAGCGGCTGCACCGACGCGACGTGTTCCTCGCTGTTGATCCAGGCCAAGAACCGCGGCGCGCTCTCCCATTCGCTGGTGATGAGCCACTGGGACGGGTTCTCGATCGACTGGCACAACTCGTCGCTGATGTGTCCGGGGACGGAGGACACCTGCTTCTGGAGATGTTCGTACACCTCCAGGAACTGATTCTGCGCACCGTCGTACAGATCCAGCAGCAGCACGACCCGAAGCCTCGAGCCGTCGAAGGCGGACTGGGATATCCGTTCCGACAAGGTTGTCATCTTCACACTCCTTCGAGACCACACGGTCGCCACGGGGCGGCGCCACCCGAACCGATCGTCGTTCCGTAATCCGTGCGGCGCGAGAGGAGAGAACCAAGCGGGTGAACGAGCGAGGGAACCGGCCTCGTACAGGGCATGGAAGAGCCATGAAGGAAAACGTCGACCACCACGTCCCGGTCCTCATCGTGGGCGGCTCGCTGGTGGGTCTGTGCACCTCGCTCTTCCTCGGCCGGCATGGCATCCCGCACATGGTGGTCGAGAAGCACGCGGGTACCTCGATGCACCCACGCGGACGCGGTATCAACGTACGGACGATGGAACTGTTCCGGGTCGCCCGCGTCGAGGACCGGATCCGTGAGGCCGCCTCGGTCCTGGCGGACAACCACGGCATCATGCAGGGCGGCTCGCTGACCGGTGACGACCAGGAGTGGCTCTTCGAGGAAATCGACCCGGGGGGCGCGCTCGCGCGTTTCAGCCCGGCGGCATGGTGCCTGTGCAGCCAGAACGACATCGAGCCGGTCCTGATGTCCGTGACCCCCACACTCGGGGCCGACCTGCGGTTCTCCACCGAACTCCTCTCCTTCGACCAGGACCCGGGCGGGGTCACCGCGATCGTGAAGAACCGGGAGACCGGGGAACACAGCACGGTGCGCGCGGACTACCTCGTCGCGGCCGACGGGCCGCGCAGCCCGGTACGGGAGGCCCTCCGGATCGGCCAGAGCGGCTCCGGGGACCTGTTCCACAACGTGAGCATCACCTTCCGGTCCCAGATGCTCGCCCACGTGGTCGGCGACCGGCGTTTCATCGTGTGCTACCTGACGAAGCCCGACGCCGACGGGGCCCTGCTGCCCGTCGACAACGCCGAGCGGTGGGTCTTCCACGCGCCTTGGCACCCGGACCGCGGCGAGACGTTGGAGGACTTCACCGACGAGCGTTGCGTGGAGCACATCCGCCGGGCCGTCGGCGCACCCGACCTGGACATCGAGGTCACCGGGAAGGCGCCGTGGCACGCCGCCGAGCGGGTCGCCGAGCGGTACGCGGTCGGCCGGGTCTTCCTGGCCGGTGACTCCGCCCACGAGATGTCGCCCACCGGCGCGTTCGGCTCGAACACCGGCATCCAGGA
The DNA here is from genome assembly GCF_041432505.1 of Streptomyces virginiae. GTDB lineage: Bacteria > Actinomycetota > Actinomycetes > Streptomycetales > Streptomycetaceae > Streptomyces > Streptomyces virginiae_A. Next base: position 1,504,330 of record NZ_CP107871.1, on the reverse strand, counting down.
CGCCCACAACATCGCCTGGAAGCTCGCCGCGGTGCTGAACGGTTCGGCCGGGCCGGGGCTGCTGCAGACCTACGAGACCGAGCGGTTGCCGGTGGCCCGGGCCACCAGTGAGCGCGCCTCGGCGCGTTCGGCGGAGCACAGCCACCCCGGGTACGAGCCCGACCCCGAGCACACGTCCCCCGCCGGGTCCGCGCCCGCGGCCCTCCCGGACGCCGCGCCGGGCGCCGGCGGCCGGCAGGGCGGGGTCCTGTCCGTGGCCATGGGCTACCGCTACAACCAGGGCGTGGTGCTCGGAGCCGATCCGGACCGACCGGTCGTGCCCGAACGGATGCGGCTCGGCGGGGACCCGGGCAGCCGTGCGCCGCACATGTGGCTCTGCGCTCCGGGCGATCCGGAGCCCAAGTCCACCGTGGACCTCTACGAGCGTTCCTTCGTCCTGCTGTGCTCGGAGGAGACGCCGTGGCGGGCGGCGGGGCGATCCGTCTCCGAAGAGCTCGGCCTGCCCCTGGACGTGTACGCGATCGGCACCGGGCCGGAGGCCGACCTGATCCCGGCGAACGGCGGCGACTGGACCGAGGTGCACGGTACGACCCCGCAGGGCGCGATCCTCGTCCGCCCGGACGGGTTCGTGGCCTGGCGCTCGGCGCAGGCGGTGGCCGATCCGGCCGCCGTCCTCCACGAGGTCCTGACCACGCTGCTGGACCGGTCCTGACCCGACCGCTCCCGTTCCGCTCCGGTTCTCCCGGACACCGAGGGCGCCGTCCGGTGGAGTGATCCACGGACGGCGCCCTTTCACGTGACGACGGCGGCGGACCGGGTCAGCGTGTCGGTGTCGTCCGCGAGCCGAGGCCCCCGGGGGTCCGCGGAACCCAGTCGGGGGTCGCCGAGGCCTCCTTCGGATCCGGCTCGCGCATGGTCACGCGCCAGCCGTCCTCGCCGGTCCGTCCGGTGAGGCGGACCAAGAACGACTTGGTCTGGCCCGTGTCGTGGAAGTAGACGACGACGAGCTGCCGCACGGACCCCTCGTCGTAGAACTCCGCGGTCACCTTCCCCTTGGCCCCCTCGTGGAAGGACCGGATCCAGTTCCGGGCGGTCCGTTCCACGTCGCCCCTCGCGTCGTCGGGGTCGGCGGCGAGCGCCTCCACCTCCTCGGCCTTGCCGTCGGCGAGCCGCCAGACCAGCTGCTGGGTGATCCGCAGGGAATCGGACGTGGGATACCCGACCACGCCCAGCGGTTCGTGGTTCGCGTAGTCGGTCGCGTACCGCAGCGCCTCCTCGTCGGAGCCGCACGCGGTGAGGGCGCCGCAGGCCAGCACGGACACCAGGGCGGCGCGGACGACGAGGGCCGTCCTCGGGCGGGCACTCATCGGGGAACCCTCGAATCGAGCTCGCCGGGTGTCTTCGGGATCCACGGCTCCACGGCGGTGGCTTCGGCGGGGTCCGCCTCGGTCATGCGCACCAGCCAGGCCTCCTTGTGGTCCACCAGCACGGCCCGGACGTAGAGCTCCTTGATCTGGCCGGTGTGGTGCAGGTAGAGCACGACGGTCTGGCGGTACGAGCCCTCGTCGTAGAACTCCGCGGTGACCGGCCCGCCGGCGCCCTTGCGGAAGGCACTGACCCAGTTCTGGGCGGTCTTCTCGGGGATGTTCTCGCCCTGCTTGTCTGAGACGAGCGACGCCAGCCCGTCGACGTCGCCGTCGGCGATCCGCCACACCACTTCCTGGGTGATCCCCAGCGATCCCGTGGAGGGATATCCGACGACGGCGAGCGGCTGATGCCGGCTGTAGTCCCCGGTGTAGTCGTTGCCCTCGGCGTCGTTCGCCGTCGAGCAGGCGGTCAGCACGCCGAGTGCCAGGGCGCAGCCGAGCGCGGCGCGCGGGACCGGTCCAGCCATACTTCCTCGGTCTTCCGGTGGTCATCGAGCGATCTCGATGGAGTGAGCTGCAAGGTACTGCGCTGACCGGGCAGTTAGATCCGGTAAACGGACAAGAGGGACACAACTCGCGCCTCAGTGACGCAATTCACTCAATGGCCGAATTTCGACCCTCTCGTGCCTCGCCCGGCCATCCGAATACCGGACAACTCCGCGCGCCAGCGGGGAACGCCGTCTACTCTGGCCGAGCAGCTGGTTCGCCCCGTCCGCCAGGCGGGATGCGTCGTAAGAGGGAACCCGGTGGGAATCCGGGACTGCCCCGCAGCGGTGAGTGGGAACGACCGCCGTCATACGCACTGGACCCGACCGGGTCTGGGAAGCGACGGCCAGTAGGAGTCTCGTACGGCATCCGTACGACGGGACGCGCCCGCGAGTCCGAAGACCTGCCCGCTGCCCGTACGCGACCGATCGCGCACGGAAATCCCGGTGACCTCGTGGGCGGGTCGGCGACACATCAGGCGGACGACCGCGGACGCGTGCACCTGCACGTAACCGTGCCCGGTCGGGATCCGCCCGGTTCGTCATCCCTTCGCGCCCTCGGCCCCTCATCGGGTCCACAGGAGAACGCTCGCGAAGGAGAGTTCCGTGACCAGCACGACCCCCGCCGCCGGACGGCCCACCGTGGCCACCGTGTACGGCTACCCCCGCCAGGGCCAGAACCGCGAACTGAAGAAGTCCGTCGAGGGCTACTGGAAGGGCCGCATCACCGCCGACGCCCTCCGGGACACCGCCCGCGAACTGCGCCGGACCAACTGGCGGCACCTGGCCGACGCCGGCATCACCGAGGTGCCGACCGGTGACTTCTCGTACTACGACCACGTACTGGACACCAGCGTGATGGTCGGCGCCGTCCCCGAGCGGCACCGCGTCGCCGCCCTGGCCGACCCGCTCGACGGGTACTTCGCGATGGCGCGCGGAACCCAGGACGTGGCGCCGCTGGAGATGACCAAGTGGTTCGACACCAACTACCACTACCTGGTGCCGGAACTCGGCCCGGACACGGTCTTCACCGCCGACTCGACCCAGCAGGTCACCGAGCTGACGGAAGCGCTCCGGCTGGGCCACACCGCCCGCCCGGTCCTGGTCGGCCCCGTCACCTACCTGCTGCTGGCCAAACCCGCACCGGGCGTGGCCGCGGACTTCGATCCGCTGGCCCTGCTCGACCGGCTGCTGCCCGTCTACGCCCAGGTCCTGGCCGACCTGCGCGCCGCCGGTGCCGAGTGGGTGCAGCTGGACGAGCCCGCCCTGGTGCAGGACCGCACCCCGGCCGAACTGAACGCCACCGCCCGCGCGTACCGGGAGCTCGGCGGATCGACCGACCGGCCCCAGCTGCTCGTCGCCTCCTACTTCGACCGGCTCGGCGAGGCGCTGCCCGTCCTGGCCAAGGCCCCCGTCGAGGGGCTCGCCCTGGACTTCACCGAGGCCGCGGCCGGAAACCTCGACGACCTCGCCGCCGTCGGGGGCCTGCCCGGCAAGCGCCTCGTCGCCGGCGTCGTGAGCGGCCGCAACATCTGGATCAACGACTACGAGAAGTCCCTCAGCACCCTCGGCACCCTCCTGGGGCTCGCCGACCGGGTGGACGTGGCCGCCTCCTGCTCCCTGCTCCACGTGCCGCTGGACGCCACCGCCGAACGCGACATCGACCCGCAGGTCCGGCGCTGGCTCGCCTTCGCCCGCCAGAAGACCGCGGAGGTCGCCACCCTCGCCCGGGGCCTGGCCCGCGGCACGGACGCGATCGCCGCCGAACTCGCCGCCAACCGGGCCGACCTGGCCTCCCGCGCCGGATCCGCCCTCACCCACGATCCCGCGGTCCGGGCCCGTACCGCCGCCGTCACCGACGCGGACGGGCGGCGCGCCCAGCCGTACGAGCGGCGGGCCGCCGCCCAGCGGGCACACCTGGGCCTCCCGCTGCTCCCGACGACCACGATCGGATCGTTCCCGCAGACCACCGAACTGCGCACGGCCCGCGCCGACCTGCGCGCCGGGCGCATCGACACCGCCGGCTACGAGGACCGCATCGAGGCGGAGATCCGGGAGGTCCTGGCCTTCCAGGAGAAGGCCGGCATCGACGTCCTGGTACACGGCGAGCCCGAACGCAACGACATGGTCCAGTACTTCGCCGAGCAGCTCACCGGCTACCTGGCCACCCAGCACGGCTGGGTCCAGTCCTACGGCACCCGCTACGTCCGGCCCCCGGTCCTGGCCGGCGACATCTCCCGCCCCGACCCGATGACCGTGCGCTGGACCACCTACGCCCGGTCGCGGACGTCCAAGCCGGTCAAGGGCATGCTGACCGGGCCCGTCACCATGCTCGCCTGGTCCTTCGTACGCGACGACCAGCCCCTCGGTGACACCGCCCGCCAAGTGGCCCTCGCCCTGCGCGACGAGGTGGGCGACCTGGAGGCGGCCGGTACCTCGGTCATCCAGGTCGACGAGCCCGCCCTGCGCGAGACCCTCCCGCTGCGGGCCGCCGACCACGCCGCGTACCTCGCCTGGGCCACCGAGTCCTTCCGGCTCACCACCGGTGGGGTCCGGCCGGACACCCAGATCCACACGCACATGTGCTACGCCGAGTTCGGCGACATCGTGGCGGCCATCGAGGACCTCGACGCCGATGTCATCAGCCTGGAGGCCGCCCGTTCCCACATGCAGGTCGCCGGTGAACTCGCGGGCGCCGGCTACCCGCGCGAGGTCGGTCCCGGCGTCTGGGACATCCACTCGCCGCGGATCCCCTCCGTGGCCGAGGTGACGGCGCTGCTGCGCAAGGGGCTGGGGGCCATCCCGGCCGAGCGGCTGTGGGTCAATCCCGACTGCGGCCTGAAGACCCGCGGCTGGCCGGAGACCGCGGCCTCGCTGGAGAACCTGGTCGAGGCCGCCCGGCAGGTCCGCGCCGAAGCGGCGGAGACCGCCTAGCCTTCGGGTTCCTGGTCGTCGCCGACGAGGCTCGCGACGTGGTCGGTGATCATGTCGAGGATGCTCGCCGCGATCCTGTCGTCGCCGAGGACGAGATGGTTCAGCGTCAGACCGTCCGTCATGGCGGCCAGGTAGTGGGCCAGCACCCGGACGGGCACGTGCAGTTCGAAGGCCATGTGCCGGCGGAGCTGCTCGATCAGTTCGGTGTAGGTGTCGCAGTACCGCTCGTACTGCCGCCGCGCCAGGTGCTCGAAGTCCGGTCGGCGCAAGGCGTACTGGGTGAGTTCGTAGGTCAGCATGTGTTCGCCCGGGTGGGCGGACACGTGCTCCCAGTACGCCTGGAATCCCGCCCGGACGGTCTCCCGGAGCGTCGCCTTGGGCTGGATCGCCTGTTTCACCAGGGTGACGCTGTGGTCGGTGATCGCCGCGATCACGGATTCGAGCAGGGCCTGCTTGGAGTCGAAGCAGTAGTGGAAGACGCTCAGGGACACGCCCGCCTCGGCGGCGATCGACCTGGTCGTCGTCCCGGCGACGCCGTCGCGGGTCATCGCGCGGATGGCGGCCTCGGTCAGCTGCCGGCGTCGGTCGGCCGAGGGCATCCGTGCCATGGGCGTTCCTTTCGGTTCGTGCCGCGGTGCGTGGTGCTTGGTGCGTCGTGCATGGTGCGTGGTGGTGCGTCGTGGTGCGAGGAGGCCGGGGCCGGCCGGATCCGCAGATCCGGCCGGCCCCGGCCCCGGGAGTCCCGCTCGGCGGGATCAGCTGCTGTAGACGCCGACCTCGTGGAGCGAGTACCCCCACTTCGTCGCGCGTTGGAGTCCCTGGACGCGGACGTAGCGGGCCGTCACCCCGGAGAAGCGGGCCGTGTCCAGGCCGCCGTCACTCGCGGTCGTGGACCAGGCGGTCTGCCAGTTCGTGTCGTCCGTGGAGACCTCGATGCGGTAGGCCTTGCCGTACGCGGCCTCCCAGTCGAGGGTGATGCGCCCCACGCGGTTCGCGGACCCGAGGTCGATGCGCAGCCACTGGTTGTCGTTCCACTCGCTCGCCCAGCGGGAGCCCGAGTCCCCGTCCACGGCCCGGCCCGGGGAGAAGTTCACGAAGGGGTTCCACCACTCCGCGCTCGACGCCGAGGCGGGGGAGCCCGTGGCGAGGTTCACCCCGGACCTGTGCTTCTCGGAGTTCCCCCAGGTGGTCAGGTAGGACTCGGCGCCCTTGAACAGGTCGTCCACCACACCTTGGCCGCCGACGAGGCGGATGTCCTCGATCCAGTCGGGGACCAGACCGTAGTGCGAGGCGCCGTCGGTGTTGAGGTCCCACGTGCGCGAACCGGTGGTCTGCTTGTCGATGACCGAGCCGCCGTCGGTGCTGCGGAACGGGTAGCGCACCGGGTTCGGGGTGTCGGCCCCGCGCGGTCCGGGCCAGCCGCCGACGCCGTTCATGTCGGTGCCGTACCCGTAGCCGACGTTGTACTTGTCGCGCAGCGCGTCCGTCCGCTTCGCCTCGGCGCTGAATCCCTCGGCGCCGCTCATGTACGAGGCGATGAAACCGCCGAGCTTGTAGACCCGCTCGGTCCAGTCCATGTCCATCCAGCTGTGCGAGGAGATCACACCCGGGTACGACTCGGACTCCATGATGTCGAAGGACCGGCCCGCGGCCTTCACGCTCATGTGGTCGACCTCGAGCATCATCTTGCGCTTCATCATGCCGCGCACCGCGTACTCGCCGAGTTCCGTGAGTCCGCGCGTATTGCACCGGGCGTCGGCGGCGTAGGACGGGATCGCCACCCCTTCGGGGAGTTTGCTCTGCACCGCGGGTGCGGCGGCGGCCAGTCCGATGGGGTTGTCGTGCTGGGGGCCGGTGCACTGCTCCGTCTTCCAGAAGGTTCCGGTCGACAGGAACTGGCCCGCGTTGATGGCCGTGCCGAGGGCGCCCTCGTCGAAGCGGACTCCGCACAGGGCGTTGTCGAACTTGTGGCACAGGAACATGCTGCGCACGCCGAGGCGGTACAGCTCGTCCAGGCCGCGGTCGATGTCCGCCTTGCTGCACTGGGCGATGTCCAGGATCTGCTTGCAGCCGAAGGGTTCGGAGGTCTCGACGCCGAGGACCACGGCGAGCTTGCCCTGCTGGACGACGTCGCGGGCCTGCGCGGAGTCGGTGACGATACGGAACCAGCCCTTGCCCGGGCCGCCGTACATCTTGTCGATGTAGGCCTGCATGTCGTAGGTCTTCTGCGCTTCGAGCCGGATGGCGGTCATCTCGTCGCAGCCGCGGTCCTTGAAGAAGTAGACCGAGCAGATGACGCCGTTGGTGACGAGGTCGTTCACGAGCACGCGCTGACCGCCGCGCCAGGCCCGTTCGACCCAGGCGTAGTAGTTCTGCTGGTGGGTCAACGAGTCGTGGGCGGGCCAGTCCTTGAAGGTCGGCCAGCCGTTCGGGTCGTGCTTGCCGTCACCACCCTTGGTGATGAAGTCGAAGATCGCGAGGGTGCCGTCGGGGTAGTGCTCGGGGCAGTCCTTGAGCGCGTCGGCCACCCCCGCCTCGGAGAACGGCTTGCCGCAGATGAGCCGGCCGCCGAAGCCCTCGTTGGACATCAGGTGGTCGTGCGCGTCGACGAAGCCCCGGACCCGTCCCTGGGAGTCGGTGCCCTTGAAGGGCTCGCCGGTGACGTTGATGTCGGAGTCGGGTGCGGGCCGCGCGACCGGGTTCCACCAGCCGGGATCGGCGGCGGAGGAGGAGGGTACGGGGCCGAGCACCATGGCCACCACGGCGAGGAGCAATGACAGGACCGCCAGGGGCCTACGCCTGTGGTGCGTGTGTCGAGAAATGGTCATCACTCACGTCTTAAGGTCAGCCGGATGGCACGGTCGAAGAGCCGGATCCGTTCGGAGGCACGACGAGCCGCGGTCACAGGCGTGACTTGTCATGGACCTCACAAATGGTGGGACGAGAATCGCGACTGCCATCGACGGAGTCAATAGTCCGGGACAGGTGACCTGATGATTCATCAGATCCGCCGATTCTTCACAAGGTCCACGCACCGCTCGCGGGTGGAGCGGATACGGCGACGGGGCAGCCCCGGCTCGGCCGCGTACGGGACGGCGTACGCGAGCCGGCCGGGTCCACCCCGTCCGGGAGGAGGGCGCTGCGACGTCAGCGCGCGTTGTGCTCCGGCAGGTCCATCTCGGCCGGGGCGAAGCCGAATCCGCGCTGGGCGGTCTTCGGGGCCGGCTTGCCGCAGAACGCCGCTTCGAGGGTCCCGCCGAGGGCCGTGTTCGCCTCCCCCCTGTTCGAGGTGTTCGCCATCGCGGAGAGGGAGCGGCGCCCGTCGCGGGTGGAGAAGGCGTAGGTGTAGAAGCCCTGCACGGTACCCGTGTGCCCGTAGACCGAGGTGCCGCACGACAGGTCGTAGCGGCGCAGTCCGAGCCCGTAGAACCGGGTGTTCGTGGAGTCGGTCGGCGTCACCGTGAGCATGGCGTCCAGCAGGCGGGCGGGCAGCAGCCGGCCGCGGAGGAGCGCGGAGGTGAAGGTGTTCAGGTCGGCGGGGTCGGAGATCACCGCTCCGGCCGACTGGGCCCACGACACCGTCTGCTCGGTGGAGTCGACCAGCGGCGCGCCGGCCTCGTCGGGGTGGAGGTAGCCGCGGGTGTGCAGTCCCTTGATCTGCGTGCCGGGGTGCACGTAGGAGGTGTTGCGCAGCTTCAGCGGCTTGATGATGCGCCGCTCGTACTCCTCGGCCACGCCGTTGCCGGTGGCCTTCTCGATGAGCATGCCGACGACCACGAAGTTGGTGTTCGAGTACTTGTACGCGACGCCGGGCTCGGTCGTCCGCGGTTCGCGGAGCGAGAGGTCCACCAGATCCTGGTAGCTGAACACCTTGTTGCGCACGGCTTCGAAGCCCGGCACGGTGTGTTCGAACATCGCGTCCGTGTAGTCCGCCAGCCCGCTGCGGTGGGTGAGCAGATGGCGCACGGTGATCCGGTCGTCGGGCAGCAGCCCGGGCAGGTACCGGTTGACGGCCGTGTCCAAGTCGATCCGGCCCTCGTCCACCAGCTGCAGCAGGACGACGGAGGTGAACGTCTTGCTGACGCTCCCGATCCGGAAGCGGGCCTGCGGGTCCATCGCCGAGCCCGTGGCCCTGTCGCGTACCCCCACCGTCCGGACGCTGACCCCGCCCGGTCCGCTGAAGCGGGCCAACGCTCCCGGCGCGCCGGCGGCGGTCGTGTTCCGCAACGCCTGGGTCAGCGCTTCGAGATCGGGGGTGGTCGGGGCGCCCTGGGCGGTGATCGGCGCGGCGTGGGCGGTGGTCGCCGGAGCCACGGCGGCCGTCACCGCCAGCAGGGCCGCACCGAGGGCCAGACGTCGGTTCATGGGCAGGGGCACGATGCTCCTCCGGTGGGGGGCGTACGGGTCGTACGGGTCGGGCGATACGAGCCTACGCAAGATCATCGGACCGACCGGCCATCGGTATGAGCCAGAACGCGCCATTTACGCACGGCAGTTCCGCCACACGGGCGAGCCGCCCGCGCGCCTGCCCGGGTGCGCCGCACCCAGGCAACCACGCGAGGACCGTTCTAGTCTGAAGCCGTGACCAGCAGCGATCTCGGAGACTTCCTGCGCGCCCGGCGCGCCCGCCTGCGGCCGGACGACGTCGGACTCGTCTCCTACGGACGCCGCCGCGTGACAGGGCTGCGTCGCGAGGAGGTCGCGGTCCTGGCCGGGATGAACAGCGACTACTACGCGCGGCTGGAACAGGGGCGCGAACGTGGCCCGTCGCCGCAGATCCTCGACGCGATCGGCGACGCCCTGCGCCTGGACGAAGCGGCACGCGAGCACCTCTTCCGGCTGGCGGGCACGGCCCCGGACGGCGGCCGGCGCGGTGCCCGCCGGCCGAGGGAGTCGATCGGCGCCCCGCTGCGCCAACTGCTGGACGGATACACGGGCACCCCGGCCTTCGTCCTGAACCCCGCCACCGACGTCCTGGTGGCCAACGCCCTGGCCGACGCGCTGTTCTCCCCGTTCACGTGGCGGGACAACCTGGCGCGCATGATCTTCCTGGACCCCGTGGCCCGGTCGTTCTTCGTCCGGTGGGACCTCGCGGCCGAGGCGGTGGTGGCCGGCCTGCGCCACGCGACCGGCCTCGACCCGCACCACCCACGCCTCAGCGCCCTGGTACGGGAACTCGGCGCGGCCGGACCGGAGTTCGCCGAGCTCTGGGGCGCGCACTCCGTCCGCGGCAAGACCCGCGACACCAAGGAACTCGACCACCCCGACGTCGGGCCGCTCTCGCTCGCCTTCGAGTCGTTCGCCGTGCTCGGGGCGCCGGGCCAGCAGTTGGTGATCTACCACGCCGAACCGGGAAGCCCGAGCGCCCGCGGCCTCGCCCTGCTCGGCAGCCTGCACGCGACCCGCCGGACGAGCTGACCGCGCGGCGGGCGGGCCGGGCCGTGCCGGGCAGGGGTGCCCGTGCCCGGTCTCAGCGTGCGCCGGCTCGCGTCGTCCACGCCGCGAGCGCGTTCTCGCGGCCGGTGCGACGCAGGTCGGCGTCAGGGCTCCGGGTGGCCCAGGCGACGTGTCCGTCGGGGCGGACCAGGACCTCGCGGACCTCGTCGAGCTCCGGGTGTTCCTCGGCCGCGCGGGCGGTGACGGCGCTGATCCGCGGGCCCCCTCCGGCGGCGGGGGCCTCGTACGTCCGCGGCCGCGGGTCCCGGGCGTGCGCGAGGCGGAGCAGGGCGAAGCCGCCCCGGTGCAGGAGTTCGTACACCCGCGTCGCACCTGGATCGGCCGGACCGGCCGGACCGGTCGTGCTCAGGCCGATGTCGGGCATGCGGCGGCCGATCAGCGGATCGGCGTCGGGGCGGGCCGCCGGGTAGGCGGTGCCGAGCGCGGAGACCCGGTCGGCGAGGCGGCGGTTGACCTCGGGCATCTCCAGCAGTTCCTCGAAGAGCCCGCGCAGCGCGGTGGCCGGCCGCCGGTAGCGGGCCACCAGCGGCAGCTCCGCCAGCAGCGTCTGCACCTCGGTGTTCTCGGTGACGGCCCGGCCGACGGGGTGGCGCTCGGCGTGATAGCTGTCGAGGAGCCCGGGCGGGGCCCAGCCGCGCACCTGCGCCGCCAGCTTCCAGCCGAGGTTCATGGCGTCCTGGAGCCCGGTGTTGAGGCCCTGGCCGGCGGCCGGGAAGTGGATGTGGGCGGCGTCGCCGGCCAGCAGGACGCGGCCGGAGCGGTAGGCGGCGGCCAGCCGGGTGGCATTGCCGAAGCGCGAGAGCCAGTGGGGCCGGTCGACCCCGAAGTCGGACCCACAGATCCGCACGAGCCCCGTACGGAACTCCTCCAGGGTCACCGGCACCCGCGCCGGCGTCCGCATCCGCTCCGGATCGATGTACACGAAGCGGGTCAGCCCGCCTTCCAACGGGACGGCGAGCACGCCCGCGTTCCGCGCGGCGGCGAGGGCCGCGGGGCCGGCACCGACGGTGGCGAAGTCCCCGAGGACCCCGGTCAGGGTCTCGTCCGTGCCCGGGAAGTCGATTCCGGCGGCCTGTCGGACGAGGCTGCGCCCGCCGTCGCATCCGACCAGGTAGGCGGCGCGAACGGGCCGCGGGTCCCCGTCCGGCCCGCGCACCAGCGCCTCGACCCCGTCCTCGTTCTGCCGTAGGCCGGTGAGCGTGTGCCCGCGGTGGATCCGCACCCCCAACTCGTCGGCCCGTTCGGCCAGCAGGGCCTCGGTGCGCGCCTGGGCCAGGAACAGCGTGTACGGGTGGCGGCTGTCGAGGGCGGCGAAGTCCAGCGGGGTGTCGAGGGCGGCGAAATGCCAGCCCGGCACGGTCCGGCCGAGCCCGAGGAAACGGGGGGCGAGCCCGCGCAGGTCCATCAGTTCCAGGCTGCGCGGATGCAGGGTCAGCGCCCGGGAGTCCTGCTGGGGCTCGGTGCGCCGCTCGACGACATGGGTCCGTACGCCGGCCAGGGCCAGCTCGCAGGCAAGCAGCAGCCCGGTCGGTCCCGCGCCCACGACGATCACATCGGTATCCATCGGCGATCCCTCCCATATTTAGTGAACAGTGTTCACGTGAACGATGTTCACTATAGTGAGGTCCATGAGTTCTTCGTCAACCCCGACCCGGGGCCGCCCGGCCCGCCTCGACCGGGACCGGACCGTCGACACGGCCCTGGACCTCCTGGACGAAGTCGGCCTCGACGCGCTGACGATGCGCCGCCTCGCCGACGCGATGGACGTCCAGGCCGGCGCGCTGTACCGGTACTTCGCCACCAAGGACGACCTGCTGACCGCGATGGCGGAACGGATGCTGGCCGGCCTCGCGGCCACCGACCCCGACCCCGACACCGACGGGGACGGGGACGGGGACTGGAGCGAGCGGCTGGCCACCCTCGCCCGAGCCATGCGGACCGCGCTGCTCGCCCGCCGCGACGGCGCGCGCGTCTACGCGGGCACGCACGCGACCGGACCCCACACCCTCGGCTTCGCCGAAGCGGTCGTCGACGTGCTGCGCACGGCCGGTTTCGGCGAGGAGGACGCGGCGCGCTCGCTGATGGCGTTGGCCCACTTCACCATCGGCCACACGCTGGAGGAGCAGGCCGCGCTCCGGCCGTCGGGGGACGGTGGGGCATCGGATCCCGAGCGCCTGCGCCTGGCGGCGGAGCCCGAGCGCTATCCGCAGCTCGCCGCCGTGCTGCCCACGCTCACGAGCGGTGACTTCGCGGCGCACTTCGACTTCGGGCTGTCCCTGCTCCTACGGGGGCTGCGCGCCCTGGAGCGCTCGTAGGGTCGGGGCCCGGGTCGGGGCCGGTCCGGTCGGTCCGGTCGGTCCGGTCCGGGGCGTGTCGTTCGCTGACCTGCGGCGATGAGCCCTGAAATATACTGGCGGGGTGACTGAGAACCCCCTGCCTCCCTGCCCCGAATGCGCGGGCGCGTACACCTACGAGATGGGTGCGCTCCTGGTCTGCCCCGAGTGCGGCCACGAGTGGCCCCTCGCCCCCGGGGAGGCCGGCGGTGCCGCCGAGGAGCGGGTGATCAAGGACTCGGTCGGCAATGTGCTGGCCGACGGCGACACCGTGACGGTGGTCAAGGGCCTCAAGGTCAAGGGCAGCGCGTCGGGCATCAAGGCGGGCACGAAGGTGCGCAACATCCGCCTGGTGGAAGGCGTCGACGGCCACGACATCGATTGCAGGATCGAGGGCTTCGGCGCGATGCAGCTCAAGTCGAGCGTGGTCAGGAAGGTCTGACCGGAGGCGGCGTCGGCCGCGAACGGAAGAAGGCGCCTGTCGGGCACGGTCCCGATCAGGCGCCTTCGTCGTTCCTCCGCGGGGGTGGAGCCGGTGCGACGGTCGGTTCATGAGCCGGCGCGCTCATGAACCGACGGGATCGCCGGCGGCCCTTCCCCGGCGGAGACGGGCCGGTCAGCCCGCGGTGTGCAAGCGGAGGGGGACGGTCGTCGCGGTGGCGACGGTCGCCGTGGCGGCGAAGACGACCTCGCCGTTCTGGTGGGCGACGACGCTCACGGGATGCCGGTCCGGCGTGGTGGTCGTCTCCCCGGGGTTCGGGAGCGTCTCGATCCAGCAGGCCGAGGTCAGCTCCGCGTAGCGGGAGAAGCGGATCTCCATGTCGGTCAGGACTCCCCGCCGGGGGAAGGCGGATCGGTACGCGGCCTGGCGAACGGCCTCCAGGAGCAGCATGCCCGGGGCGTGGTCGACGGGGTGGTCGAAGAGGATCGGATGGTTGACGTCGGCCCGGAGCTGGGCGCGCCGCGTGGAGCTGGTGGGGGAGAGGACCACGTCGTGGAAGCGGTCGCGGCCCACACGGCGGGGGGTCAGCGGAGGCGGAAGCGGGATGGTGCGGGCGGCCACCTCGGCGAGGTCCGCGTTCCGGCCGCGCAGGCGCTGGTAGACGGCCTCGGGCTGGTTGGTGAATCCGGCCTCGGCGGTGCCGAGGAACGCTCCGTCGCGGGTCGCGGTCACGTGCATGGTGAGAGCCGCGAGTCTGCGACCGCGGCGCGAGATGCCGGAGCAGCGGATGTGCAGGGAGATGTCGGCCGGGGTCGAACCGACCGCGAGGGCATCGGGGTCGGTCGCGTAGCGGAACGTGTCCCAGATCTGGCGGTGACCGAAGGGGACGTCGTACGCGACGTGACTGAGGAGCGGAATGGCCTGGCGGACCGTTTCGGCGAGGAGCAGGGGATCGTGGTGGCCCTCGTCCGGCGTGTAGAAGCTGTGGGTGCGGGGCCATTGGGCGGTGACGACGAACTCGTCAGGCGCGACGGTGCGCCATCCGGTGAGCAGGACTTCCGAGTGTGCGCTCTTGTGTACGTACTCCCGAGGTAAGGCGCTGCTGAGCGCGGCGACGGGTGAGGCGGAACGATCGGTGGACACGGTCATGGTTGAGCCCCCCTGGACGTCGGACATGAGCTGGTGCTTGTTCGGCGCAGGTCCTAAAATAAAGGATGTTCGTTTTTTTTGTCGAGATTAGTTAGGTGCTCATGTCAGAACGAAAGCAGCAACGCGCCCCTCAACTCAGGGCAGTTCAGACCAAAGCCGCCATCCTGCGGGCCGCGGCGGAGGTCTTCGACGAGTTCGGCTTCAGTGGAGCCAGCATCAGCAAGATCATGAAGCGGGCGGACGTCACGCAGGGCGGGATGTACTTCCACTTCAGCTCGAAGGAGGAGCTCGCCTACGCCGTCATGGTCGGCCAGGGCGACGGCCTGGAGTTCCCCGCCGGTGAGGACGGCCTGCAGCACCTGGTGGACATCACGCTCTACCTCGCCGAGCAGCTCCGCCACAATCCGGTGCTCCGCGCAGGCGTCCGACTCGCCGTGGAACAGGGCGAGTTCGGCCTCCGCGACGACGTGGCCTACCAGGCCTGGGTGCTGGAGTTCCGCCAGCAGCTGCGCTTCGCCCGGGCCAAGGGCGAGCTCCAGCCGGACGTCGACGACCACGAACTGGCCTGGGTGCTGGTCAGCTCCTTCACCGGGGCGCAGCTCTTCTCCCAGGCGTCCACCGGCCGGGTCGACCTGCCGCAGCGGATCGCCTCCCTGTGGCGCTACCTGCTGCCCGCGGTGGCCGCCGACGACATCCGCGACGGACTGCGCCTGACGCTGCCGCCGAGCGAGCCCACGCCCGAGCCGGCGGCGGACCCGAATCCGGAGCCGCAGCAGGCGTCGGCGCCCAAGCGCAGGTCCAGGTCGGCATCGGAGAAGGGGGCTTGAACACCCGTCACGTCGTCGTCACCGGCGCGACGGGCTTCGTGGGCTCGGCAGTGCTGCGTCGACTGGCCGAACAGGGCCCCGGGGACCGGGGGAGCCGGGGGAGTCAGGGAGTCATGGTGCGTGCGGTGTCCCGTACGCAGACTCCGGCCGGATTATCCGGGGCGCACTGGAAGGGCGCGGACCTGGCCGACGGACCGTCCCTGCGCGGGGTGTGCGACGGTACGGACGTCCTGCTGTCCCTGGCCTCCTACGTCGGACCGGACGCGGAGCGGTGCACCGCCGTCAACTCCGCCGGAACCGCCGCCCTGATGGCCGAGGCCCGGCGGGCCGGAGTGGGGCGGATCATCCACCTGTCCACCTGCGCGGTGTACGGACCCGGGCCCCATCGGGGGCAGGAAGTGGGCGAGTTGACGCCCGCCCCGGTATCCGCGGCCAGCGGCAGCCGGCTGGCGGGGGAGGAGGCGGTGCTCGACGCGGGGGGACTGGTCCTGCGCGCGGGGCTCGTGCTGGGAAGGGGCGACCGGTGGGCCGTACCGGCTCTCGTCGACGCCTTCCGGCGCGTACCGGCGGGGTGGGACGGAGGGGCGGGACGAGCCTCCTTCGTCGACGTCGACGACCTGGCCCGGCTCATCGTGGCGCTCGCCTTCGCCGATGGCGCCGAGATCGACGCCCCGGGCGTCCTGCACGCACACCACCCGGAGCCGGTGCGCAACCGGGACCTCATGGACGCCCTCGCCGAGCACCGGGTGCTGCCGGCGCGGCCCGAGGCCGACTGGTCGTGGCGCAGATGCCTCGACGCCCTGGCCGCCACCCCCGGATGGGTGAGCGAGCGTCAATTCACCCTGCTGGCCGGTGACCACTGGTACCGCGCCGACGCGGCATGGGAACGCGCCGGAATCCCACCGGGGCCCGGCCCACTGAGCCGGCTCGGCCCGGCGGCGCGGTGGTACCGGGAGAGAGGCGGGGTGGCCCCGGGCTGACGGCGATCTGCCAAAGCCTCGGCGGGATGGGGCGTGGGCGGGCTGTGTCGAGCCGGGCGGCGGGTAGCGTCCGAAGCACAGCCGGTCCCCCCTGAAGGAGTGGAAATGCCCGACCTTTCGAACATCGTCAAGGCGTACGACGTGCGTGGTGTCGTGCCGGACGAGTGGGACGAGTCCCTGGCCGAGCTGTTCGGTGCCGCGTTCGTGGAGGTCGTGGGCGCTGCGGCGATCGTGATCGGTCATGACATGCGTCCGTCGTCGCCGGGTCTGTCGGCGGCGTTCGCGCGGGGTGCGGCGGCGCGGGGTGTGGATGTCACGTTGATCGGGTTGTGCTCGACGGATCAGCTGTACTACGCGTCGGGTTCGTCGGGTCTGCCGGGTGCGATGTTCACGGCGTCCCACAATCCGGCGCAGTACAACGGCATCAAGTTGTGTCGTGCGGGGGCCGCTCCGGTGGGTCAGGACACGGGTCTGTCGCAGATCCGTGAGCTGGTGGAGAAGTGGTCGGACGAGGGCGCGCCGGCGATCGCCGAGGGCACCGTCCCGGGTACGGTCACGGAGCAGGACTCCCTCCCCGGCTATGCCGCGCACCTGAAGGGTCTGGTGGACCTGGCGTCGATCCGTCCGCTGAAGGTCGTCGTGGACGCGGGCAACGGGATGGGTGGTCACACCGTCCCGACCGTCTTCGACGGCCTGCCGCTGGACGTGGTGCCGATGTACTTCGAGCTGGACGGGACGTTCCCGAACCACGAGGCGAACCCGCTGGACCCGAAGAACATCGTGGATCTGCAGGCGCGGGTGCTGGCGGAGGGCGCGGATCTGGGGATCGCGTTCGACGGTGACGCGGACCGCTGCTTCATCGTGGACGAGCGTGGTGTGGGTGTGTCCCCGTCGGCGATCACGGCGTTGGTCGCGGCGCGTGAGCTGGCCCGTAACGGTGGTTCGGGCACGGTGATCCACAATCTGATCACCTCGTGGTCGGTGCCGGAGGTCGTCCGGGAGAACGGCGGCACCCCGGTCCGCACCCGTGTCGGTCATTCCTTCATCAAGGAGGAGATGGCGAAGACGGGTGCGATCTTCGGTGGCGAGCACTCGGCGCACTACTACTTCAAGGACTTCTGGAACGCGGACACGGGCATGCTGGCGGCGCTGCACGTGCTGGCGGCGCTCGGTGGTCAGGACGGTCCGTTGTCGGCGTTGGTGGCCTCCTACGACCGGTATGCGGGTTCGGGGGAGATCAACTCGACGGTCGGTGACCAGGCGGCCCGTCTGGCGGCGGTGAAGGAGACCTTCGCGGCCCGTGAGGGTGTCACCCTGGACGAGCTCGACGGTCTGACGGTGACGGGCGAGGACTGGTGGTTCAACGTCCGCGCCTCCAACACCGAGCCGCTCCTGCGGTTGAACGTGGAGGCCCGTGACGAGGCCACCCTGGCGAAGGTCCGCGACGAGGCCCTGGCCCTCATCCGCGCCTGACCCCACTCGGCCCCGCACCCGGGACCGGGCTCCGCCAATTCCAGCCTCGCCGGCGTTTTGAGGCGCGGGTCCGGGCGGAGCTCGGGAGCCGGGCTGTGCCAATTCCAGCCTCGCCGGCGTTTGAGGCGCGCTCGGGGCCGCACCCGGGAGCCGGGCTCCGCCACCTCCAGCCTCGCCGGCGTTTGAGGCGCGCTCGGGGCCGCACCCGGGAGCCGGGCTCCGCCACCTCCAGCCTCGCCGGCGTTTGAGGCGCGGGCTCGGGCGGAGCCCGGGGCCCGGCGGAGCCGGGATCCCCGAAGCCGCGCCGCGCCGCTCAGGCGGACTGCCGCCCGAGCTCCCCCCGCTCCCGCCCCCGCACCGCATACGCATACGCGTACGCCGCCGACATCAGCGTCATGTGATGGTGCCAGCCCGGGAAGGACCGCCCCTCGAAGTCGAGGAGCCCGAACTCGTCGGCCAGCGAGCCGAGCACCGCGGTGGACCGGGCCGACCGTCGCACCAGGTGCAGCAGGTCGTCCATCCGGTGGCGGTTCATGTTGGTGAGCCAGAAGGGCCCGCCGCCCTGTCGGCCCGGCCGCCGCTCACCGAACAGCCGATAGATCTGCTGCGCCCCCCGCCCGCCGGCCTCCCCTTCCGGCAGCCGGACCAGCGCCGAGTGGATGAGCTGCCGCTGCGGCTGCCGCTGCGGCCGCGCGTCGGGGCCGGCGAGCGGCGCGGAGTACGGGTGGCTGGTGTTGCCCAGGCGGGCGAAGTCGCCCGCGGTGGTCCCGCCGCGCCCCGGCCTACGCGCGGGGTCGCCCCCGTGGGTCAGCGCGGCGGCCCGTACCGCGAGGGTCGGGGGTACGGAGACCAGGAAGTCGTGCCCGCGGCGGCCGAGTACGCCGATCAGCGCGGCGGCGCCGGCGAGGCGGCTGAGATCGGCGACCACGGGAGGATGCGCCGACGAGGTACGGGCGGCGATCGAGTCGACGAGCTCCAGGACGAGAGCCTCCGGTGCCTGGTGCACGGCCTCGGGGGAGATGCGCGCCCGGCGGCGCAGGACCGGATCCGCCACCCAGGCCTCGGGGAGCGCCAGCCGCCAGTCCACGGGCACGCTCATGCCGTCGTCCAGGGACAGGAAGAGGCAGAAGCCAAGCTGGCAGTTGACGATGCGTCCGGCGACGGGGTCGAAGCGGCGGTGCACGCCGACCGAGTGCTCGCCACGTTTGGGGAAGCACACCTGCCCGATGGTCCAGGCCCGTACGGGGTGTCGTTCCTCCACCCAGCGGAGCAGTTCGGTGCGGGCCGGATTCCAGTCCCACGGGCTCGCGTTGATGAACTGCTGCAGGGACTGGGAGGCCGTGGGCGACTCGGTGACGGATGCCGCGAGCCGGCGTACGGACTTCTTGCCCGGGGTGGTGAGCAGTCCCTGCAGGTAGACCCGGGCCCAGCGGCGCTGGTCGGCTCTCGGTAAGTGACCGAAGAGGCGTTCCGTGAAGTCGGCCAGGGTGGTGTCACCGGCAGTCAGGGCTCGTGTCCTCGTCCGTGTCGTCATCTGTTCCCCCTCCACTGCGGACGTCGGCGTGCGCCGTCGGTAGTAGTCATAGAATACAGAACGTTCGTTTTTTTTCTAGCGAACCCATGGCGCTCCGCCCCCGACTTCGGCACGTTGGAGGTGGAGGCCCGCGGTGCCCGTGCCGGGGCCGCGCCGGGGTCGCGCCGGGCCGCTCCCCGGGAGGCGGAGCACGGGCGCTTCTTCGTCAAGTCCGCGTTGTCGGCGGTCGGCGCCCGGGTGACGCTGGAGGCCGCCAGCTCCGTACGGGGCGCGATGGCGAGTGAGGAACGACCTGGATGGCAGTGATAGCGCAGTGGTGAAGCAAGAGCGCGGCGTACGCACCCGTAATCATCTGATCTCGGTGGCCGCCGCTGAATTCGACCGCAATGGGTACGACGGGACGTCGCTTTCCCGGTTGAGCCGTTCCGCCGGGATTTCGATCGGAGCCCTCACCTTTCACTTCGCGGCGAAAGGGGAGTTGGCTTCCGCCGTCGAGGATTCGGGGCGGGCCGCCACCCGTAGAGTGGTCGAGGGGGTGACGGCTCGCGGCGGCCCGGCGCTGGACACCGTTTCCGCGCTCGTTCTCGCCCTCGGCCGGCTGATCGAGACGGACGCGGCCGTGCGCGCCGCGGCACGGCTGACCCAGGAGCGGGTGGGCGCCGGACCCGACTGGTGCGGCTGCTGGCTCCCCGAGGTCAAGGAGCTGCTGGAGCGGGCCGCGGAGCAGGGTCAGCTGGATCCCGAGGTCGACCCGTGCCCGGTCGCCCTGCTGACGGCGCATCTGGTGGGCGGTGTCGTCACCCGGGTGCGCCGGGGTCGGGGAGAGGGCCCTGGCGCGGTGGCCGGCGAGCTCAGGGAGTTGTGGCGACTCATCCGTCGGGGCATCGCGGCCCGGCCGGATCCGGAATTGCCCAAGTAGGACTGAAGACGGGGCAATTCAAGCCGTCGGAGCGCGCCGCACCCTAACGTCGGTGACATGAATTCCACACCTCACCGGATAACCAAAGCAGTGATCCCCGCCGCGGGACTCGGCACGCGATTCCTCCCGCTGACCAAGGCCACCCCGAAGGAAATGCTTCCGGTGGTCGACAAGCCGGCCATCCAGTACGTGGTGGAAGAGGCCGTGGCGGCGGGGATGTCCGACATCCTCATGGTCACCGGCCGCAACAAGCGGCCGCTGGAGGACCACTTCGACCGCAACTACGAGCTGGAGGAAGCCCTCCAGCGCCGGGGTGATCAGGACAAACTCAGAAGCGTCTGCGCCTCCACCGAACTCGCCGACATCCACTACGTACGGCAGCGCGACCCGAAAGGCCTCGGGCACGCCGTCCTGTGCGCCGCACCCCACGTCGGCCGGGAGCCCTTCGCCGTCCTCCTGGCCGACGACCTGATCGACCCCCGTGACCCCCTGCTCGCCCGGATGGCCGAGGTGCGGGAGCGGCTCGGCGGCAGTGTCGTGGCCCTCATGGAGGTGGATCCGCAGGCGATCCACCTGTACGGATGCGCTGCGGTCGACCGGTCGGCGGGCGGTGACGGCGTACCCATCACCGAGCTGGTGGAGAAGCCGGAACCCGGCACCGCGCCCAGCAACCTGGCCGTCATCGGCCGCTACCTCCTCGACCCCGAGATCTTCGAGGTCCTGCGGAACACCGCCCCCGGACGGGGCGGCGAGATCCAGCTCACGGACGCGCTACGCACGCTGGTCCGGGCCGGGCGCCCCGTGCACGGCGTCGTCTTCTCCGGCCGGCGCTACGACACCGGGGACCGCGCCGAGTACCTGCGCGCGACGGTCCGCCTCGCCTGCGAACGCGCCGACCTCGGCCCCGAATTCCTCGCCTGGCTGCGGGAGTTCGTACGGGCGGAAGAGCTCGTCGGGGTCTGAGCGGTCGCTCGGTGGGCGACCGGGGAACTTCCGCGGTCGCCCACCCCACCTGGCACTCCTTCGTCAACTTGCCCAGATCTCAACGGGGTTCGCCTTCCCGAGTGGTTACCGAACGGTAATTACGTAATTTCTTCTCCGAGGCCGCCCCACCGAACGGAGCGGCCCACGAAGCACCGAGTGCAGACAAGGAGGTGAACCTCATGGACCAGTCGAACCCACGGCACGCGACGCGGACCCCCGACGTCGTGACCGAGGTGCCGGTCGGCGCCCTGCTCGCCGCGGATTCCCCCCGCACCGTCCAGGTCGACGAGAGCCACGCACAGGCCCTCGCGCAATCCGGCCGGACGCTGCCGCCGCTGCTCGTGCACCGCCCCACCATGCGGATCATCGACGGCACGCACCGGTTGCGGGCCGCCGTACTGCGCGGGCAGGACACGGTGGGAGTGACGTACTTCGACGGCAGCGCCGAGGACGCGTTCGTGCTCTCGGTCGAGGCCAACATCAGTCACGGGCTCCCGCTCACCCACGCGGAACGGACCGCGGCGGCGCTACGGATCCTGCGGTCCCACCCGGACTGGTCCGACCGCGGTATCGCGCGGCGGACCGGGCTGGCGGGCAAGACCGTCGGGGCGCTACGACGCCGCGAGGTGCCCGGGCCCGCCCCACCGGGGCGCGTCGGCCAGGACGGCCGCGTCCGGCCGGCCGATCCGGTCCGCGGCCGGGAGACCGCGGCCCGACTGCTGGCCGGCCGGCCCACCGCGTCGCTGCGCCAGATCGCACGGGAGGCGGGCATCGCACCCTCGACCGTGCGGGACGTACGACGCCGGATGGGAGCGGGCGCGGACCCCGTACCGGCCGCCCAGCGGCGCTCCGGCACCACCCCGGCCCCCGCACCGCCCCCGGTACCCGCCCGGGTCCGGGGGCAGCCACTGCCCGCCCTCGTCAGCAGCCTGTGCAAGGACCCCCTGCTCAGGCTGAGCGACGCGGGCAGGCTCCTGCTCCGCATGCTCGACCTCCAGGTGAGCGGACTGCGTCAGCGGGAGCGGATCGTCGCCGCGATACCCCCGTACCGCGTGGAGACGGCGGCCGCCGCGGCCGCCCAGTGCGCACGGGACTGGCAGGAACTGTCCGAAGAACTCCGGCGCCGTGCCTCGGCGCACACCCCCGCTTGAGCCGGCTTCCCCGGCGAGTACCGGCCTTCGAGTCGGAAGGCCTCAGTTGTGATCGAAAGGATGTATGGCGATGTCGGTTGTCGAGGGAGCGCGTGTTGACGCGGGTTCAGGGGAGGGGGAAGGAGCAGAGGGGCCCGTTCGGCTGGACGGGCGTCTCAAGCTGGTTCTCGTGGTGCTGCTGGTGGCGCAGTTCATGCTGGCGGTCGATTTCTCGATTCTGAATGTGGCGTTGCCGGTGATCGGTGACGGGCTCGGTTTCTCGTTGTCGAATCTGCAGTGGATCGCGACGTCGTTCGCGTTGTGCGCGGCGGGTTTCACCTTGTTGTTCGGTCGGGTGGCGGACCTGTTCGGTCGGCGCCGGCTGTTCCTGGTGGGTCTGGCGGTGTTGGGTCTGTCGTCGCTTGCGGGTGGTCTGTCGACCTCGCCGGAGATGCTGATCGCGGCGCGTGTGTTCCAGGGCCTCGCGACGGCGGCGGTCACGCCGGCGGGTCTGTCGCTGTTGACGACGTCGTTCCCGGAGGGGCCGTTGCGTCAGAAGGCGTTGGGTCTCAACGGCGCTCTGATGTCGGCGGGGTTCACGACGGGCGCCATCCTGGGCGGTGTCCTGACCGACCTGCTGTCGTGGCGATGGGCCTTCTTCATCAACGTCCCGGTGGCTCTCGCCGTGCTGTTCATCGCTCCGACCGTGATCAAGGAGTCCCGCCCGTCGGTGCGCCCCAAGCTGGACCTGCCGGGTGCGACAGCCGTGACGCTGGGTCTGCTCGCGCTGATCTACGGGCTCACCCAGGCGGGTGAGCACGGTTGGGGCTCGGCCGGCGCGCTGGGCTGGCTGGCCGCCGGTGTGGTGCTGCTGGTGGCCTTCTACGCGATCGAGTCGAAGTCGGCGGCCCCGCTGGTTCCCGTCAGCGTGCTGAAGAAGAAGACGGTGGCGTGGGGCAACATCGCGGGTCTGATCGCGTTCCTCACGGAGACCAGCCTGGTCTTCCTGATGACGCTCTACCTGCAAGAGGTGCTGGACTTCTCGCCGCTGACGGCCGGTCTGTCCTTCGGCGTGCTGGGGATCGGCACCGTGATCGGCGGCTCGATCGCACCGCGGGTCATCGCGGCGACGAACACCCGCAACACCCTGATCATCGGTGGTGTGTTGCAGGCCGTCGCGACATTGAGCCTGGTCGCGCTGGGTGAGACCTCGTCGAGCATGTGGCTGCTGCTGGCCGCGACGTTCGCCGGCGGTATCGGCAACATGCTTGTGATCGTCGGGTTCATGGTGACGGCGACGACAGGTCTACCGGACCACGAGCAGGGCATGGCGACGGGTCTGGCGACCATGACCCAGCAGATCGGTATCACCATGGGCACCCCGATCATGTCCGCCATCGCCGCCGCCCACACCGACATCCACGCGGGCATCACGACCGCGGTCATCGTGAACACGGCCATCGTCGTCGTCGGCATCCTCACCACCGTCCTCTTCCTCCGCACCGAGCGGTCCAGCTGACGAAGTGCGCGCCTCCACTAAGGCAACTCCGCCTTGTGACAGCCCTGTCCCGGCCGCGAACGTTGGCCCCGGGCCCGGCGCGAGCGCCGGCTACCGATGGAAAGGAACTCCGATGGCCACACCCACCGTCGTCAGCTGGGAGCAGGTGTCCGTGCCCACCCCGTCCGGGCCCCTGTCCGCCCGGGTGTACCGGCCCGGTACGCCGTCACCGCAGGGCTGGCTGGTGTGGGCCCACGGAGGCAGCTGGCGTGCCGGATCCGCCCGGGACTGGCACGGCGCCACCGCCGAACTCGCCCACCACTCCGGCTTCGCGGTGGTGAGCGTGGACTACCGGCTGGCCCCCGAGGTACGCCACCCGGCCATGGTCGAGGACGTCCTGTCCGCCCTGGCCTGGGCCGGGGAACAGCGGGACCGGCCCGCCGGGGACCCCTCCGCCCCGCCCGTCCTGGCCGTCGGCGGGGACAGCGCCGGCGGCACCCTCGCCGCCTCCGCCGCCCTCGTCTGCCGCGACCGCGGGATTCCGCTGGCCGCGCAGGTCCTGGCGTACCCGCCGCTGGACCCGGGGTGCGCGGCGGCCTCGTACCACCGCTTCCCCGACCTGTTCCCCACGGCCTCCTACCTGAGGGCGGCCTGGCAGGACTACCGGGCTCCGGGGCTGCCCGTGGCCGCGGACGGCACGCGGCTCCACAGCACCCCCTTCGAGGCCGCCGACCTGCGCGGACTCGCCCCGGCCGTGATGGCCACCGGCGACCTCGACCCCGTCGGCGACGACGTGCACCACTACGGGCGGCTGCTGCGGGCGGCGGGGGTCGAGGTCGCCGTACGGGAGTTCCGGCAGACGGGCCACGGAGCGTTCCTGCAGCCCGTCCCCGGCCCCGCCCCCGGCCCCGTCCCCGGACCGGGCCGGCCGGGCCCTGGCCCGGCTCCCGGCGGACATCCGGTGGCGTCGATGCGCGGCTGGCTCGGGCTGGCCCTGCACCGGCTCACCTCACCGAACGACCCCGACAACCTCCCCTCCCTGGAGCTGACATGACCACCACCGACGTCCCCAACCTCGACGCCCTGCTGCGCCACTTCGCCGATCTGCGCGACGGCATCCACGGCGGCGCCGTCTCCCGCCCCGACAAGGAACAGCACTTCCGTACCGCCGCCCGCCTGCTGGACCCGTACGCCCGCCAGGCGCTCGCCGAGCTCAACGACGAACTCCTCCTCGGGCAGGGCGTGATCGACGCCAGCGGTGTCCAACGAGCCGACGACCGCAGCCTCTTCCACGCCTGGACCCTGTGGTGGGACGAGCAGTCGGCGGCCGACATCCCGCCCGTGACGCTGTACGCGCACTACGGAGCCTCCTTCCACCACCCGCACCTGCGCGGCGCCACGGTCTCCGAATGGCCGCTGAACGTCTTCGACGACGCGCAGGCCGCCGCCGAACTGCCCACCCTGCGCGCGATCGCCGCCGCGGACCTCCACAACCTGGTCTTCGAACGGGACTTCAGGATCGTGCCCGCGACCATGGCGGGCGCCACCGGTCTCCCCGCCCACCAGCACTGAAAGGCGGCCCGTCATGACGAAGCTGCGACTGTCCGTACTCGACCAGACCCCGGTCGGCGAGGACCACACCCCGGACCAGGCGTTACGCGCCTCCGTGGACCTCGCCCGCGCCGCCGAGGCACTCGGCTACACCCGCTACTGGGTCGCCGAACACCACGACTCGCCGGGCTTCGCGAGCAGCGCGCCGGAAATCCTGGCCGGCACCCTGCTCGCCCACACCTCGCGCATGCGGATCGGGACCGGCGGCGTGCTGCTGCCCCGCTACGACCCGGCGAAGGTGGCCGAGGTGTTCGGCGTACTGGCCTCCCTCCACCCGGGCCGCGTCGACCTCGGCATCGGCCGCGCCGGCGGCCCCGCCCGCGACTTCCCGCACCGGCTGGCCCGACTGGGCGCCCTGCTGGGCGAGGGCGGAGTCGTCCCGCACGCACCGGTCCCGCCGCAGATGTGGCTCCTGGGCGCGGGACGCGAGTCGGCGCGGCTGGCCGGAATGCTGGGCACGGAGTTCGCGTTCGGGCACTTCTTCTCCCCGACGGGCGGCCAGGAGGCCCTCGACGACTACCGCGACCGGTTCCGTACCTCCACGGGCGCCCGACCGGGCGGCGCGCTCGCGGTACGCGTGGTGACGGCGGACAGCGCCGGCCGCGCCGAGGAGCTGGCCCAGAGCCTGCTGCTGTGGCGCGCCCGCAAGGACCTCGGCGAGGACGGGCCGCTGCCGTCGTACGAGACCACCCGGCGCCACCGCTGGACGGGCGCGGAACTGGAACGGGCCAAGGTGCACCGCACGGCCCTCGTGTCCGGGGCGCCGGAGCAGGTGTCCGCGGTACTGACGGCCCTCGCCGCGAGCCACGGTGTGGACGAGCTGATCATCAACACCCTGACCTGCGACCCGGCGGACCGCCGGCGCTCGTACGAGCTGCTGGCCGAGGCCTTCACCCTCCAGGCCCCCGACCCGCACGCCGCGGCCCCGATGGACGCCTCCGGCCTGGCTCTCCAGGGTCAGGAACGGTCGAGGCCCCAGGTCTGGAGCGCGTAGGGTCGGCCCTTCTCCTCGCCCGTGATCAACGGCACGTCCAGGAGGCGGAAGCCGGCCCGGGTGGCCACGCCGACGCTGGAGGCGTTCTCGGCCTCCAGCTCCAGGATCACCCGGTCCACCCCCAGCTCCTCGAAGGCGTACGCGGCCATCACCCGCACCGCGCGGGCGGCCAGACCCCGGCCCCGGTGCGCCGGCCCGAGGGCGTAGCCGAGCTCCGTGCCCTCGGGCGCGCGCCTCAGCATCACCTCGCCGAGCGGGGCGCCGCCGTCGACGGTGATCGCCAGCAGCAGGGCCGTACCCTCCTGGCGCAGCTGCCGGGCCCGCTCCAGCCGGTTGCGGGCGGCCGCGTCGTCGAAGGGGGAGACGATCGGCGTCCAGTAGGCGATGTCGGGGTGGTCGAAGAGCTCGGGCATCGACGCCAGGTCCGCCGCCGTCCAGTCACGCAGGACCAGGCCCTCGCCCGTCAGCTCCATACGGTCGGGAAACGACGGCGTCGTGCTGCTCATGCGGGGGGACCTCCGTGATCGGTGCGGGACCAGCCAAGATAACCGGCGGGTGGTGACGGTTCACCGGGATATCCGCCCGACGGCGCTCCGGGCCGGATCCGACCGGCTCGCCCCGGCCGGATCCGGAAGGACCGTCCTAGACGGCGTACCGGTCCGGGGCGAAGAGGGAGGGGTTCGCAGCGATCCACTCCGAGGTGCGGCGCAGGCCCTCCTCCAGGCCCACCCGGGGCCGCCAGCCGGCCCAGTCCCGGGCCCGGGAGTTGTCCGACAGCAGACGCTGGACCTCGCTGCCCGACGGGCGCAGCCGGGTCGGGTCCACCACCACCTCCGCGTCCCGGCCGGAAGCCGCGATGAGGGCCTCGGCCAGCGCGCCGACCGAGATCTCCTCACCGGTGCCGAGGTTGACCACCTCACCCAGCGCCCGATCGCACTCGGCCACCGCCAGAAAACCCTCGGCCGTGTCCGTCACGTACGTGAAGTCCCGGGTCGGCGTGAGCGAGCCGAGGCGGATCTCCCGGGACCCCGCGTGCAGCTGCGCCAGGATCGTCGGGATGACGGCGCGCGCCGACTGGCGCGGCCCGTAGGTGTTGAAGGGGCGCACCACCGTCACCGGGAGTTCGAAGGCGTGGTGGAAGGAGAGCGCCATCATGTCCGCGCCGATCTTCGACGCGGAGTACGGCGACTGCGGCTGCAGCGGGTGGCCCTCGGAGATCGGGGCGGTCAGCGCCGTCCCGTAGACCTCACTGGTCGAGGTGTGCACGAGACGCCGTACGGCGTGCCGCCGGCAGGCTTCCGCCACGTTCTGCGTGCCCGTGACGTTCGTCTGCACGTACGCGCCCGGCGAGGCGTAGCTGTACGGAATCCCGATCAGCGCCGCCAGGTGGAAGACGGTGTCGCAGCCGTCCACCGCGTCACTGACCCGGCCCGCGTCACGGACGTCGCCCGCCCACATCTCCACCGGACCGTCCGGGTCGGCGAGGTGGCGCGCCAGGTGACCCTTCTCGGCGTACGGCTTGTAGTGCACGAAGGCGCGCACCCGCGCACCCCGCGCCACCAGCAGGTCCACCAACGTCGAGCCGATGAAGCCCTCCGCGCCGGTGACGAGGACGGTGCGGTCGGTCCAGCTGTTCATATGCGCTCCAGGTGAGGGGTCGGGACGAGGCCGGCGACGCGGAGGACTTCCGCGGCCAGCAGTTCGGCGGCCCGCGCGTGCGGGCCGGGGTCGGCGGCGCCGGCCATCGCCGACAGCCGCGCCGGGTCGGCCAGCAGCGGCCCGATGAGACCGGCGAGGCGCTCGGCGGTGGTCTCGGAGTCGGGCAGGAGCAGTCCGGCGCCCGCGTCCGTCAGCACCCGCGCGTTGTGGGTCTGGTGGTCGCCGGGGGCGTACGGGTAGGGCACCAGGACCGACGGGACCCCGGTCGCCGCGAGCTCGGCGACGGTCGCGGAGCCCGCACGGCACACCACCAGGTCGGCGGCCGCGTAGACGAGGTCCATCCGGTCCAGGTACGGCACGGCCCGGGCGATCCGCTCCCCACCGGACGACACCAGCTCGGCCACCGTGTCCGCCAGCGCGTCCGGACCGGTCTTGACCAGCAGCTGTACGTCGTCCCGGTACTGCCAGAGGTCGGCGAGCGCGGCCGCCGCCCGCGTGAGACGGATCGCGCCCAGGCTGCCGCCGTTGAAGACGATCAGCCGGCGGCCCGCGGGCACCCCGAGCGCGCGCCGGGCCTCGGCGCGCAGCGCCACCCGGTCCGGACCGGGCAGCTCCGCGAGGCCGGACAAGGCCGCCGCGATCGGCATCCCGGTGGTCAGCGCCCGGTCACCGCCCGAGAGGTGGCCCCGGCTGCGGTCGAAGGCCACCGCGACGTGCGGGGTGAGTCGGGCCGCGAACTGGTTGGCACGGCCGGGCACCGCGTTCGACTCGTGGATGACGGCCGGCAGCCCCGCCAGTCGGGCGCCGAGCACGGCAGGGGCGCTCGGATATCCGCCCATGCCCACGACGACCTGGGCACCCTGCGCCCGGATCACCGAGCGCGCCTGGTGCGCCGAGCGCAGCAGCGCCGCGGGAAGCAGATACCGCTTGGCGCCCAGCGCGGGATCGAAGGGGATCATGTCGACGGTGTGCAGGCGGTAGCCGGCGCGAGGGATCAGCTCGGTCTCCAGGCCTCGCTCGGTCCCGATGAACGAGACCACGGCGCCGGGCACGGCACCGCGCAGCGCCTCCGCGAGGGCGAGACCGGGATAGATGTGCCCGCCGGTGCCGCCCGCACCGATCACGACGGAGAGTGCCGCGGATGTGTGGGGTGTGGTGGTGGTCATGAGCGCACACTCCCGGTGCGCCCTAAGAACGTTCTAAGAGCCGATCCGGCGGCCCACGGCGGACAGCCGCAGTTCAGAGCTGCTCCACCTCACCGCGGTCGCTGCGCACGCTGCCGGCGAGGCTCGGGCAGAGCGCTTCGGCGAGGGCTTCGAGGTAGCAGGCCAGGTGGCTCCTTGCTGGTCAGCCGACCTGCAGAGTCGGTCACGTCCCGAGATTCCGTGTCGTGACGTCGTGGATTTCCGCGGTCTTACTGGAACTCCGGCGGGCTCGCATTCTGCAGTCGCCTCCACCCTCCCTCGGCTTCCGGCCGGCCGCGGGCGCGCCGGCCGCGCCCCGCACCGTCTCCCCGCCAGGAGGCTGAACACGATGTCGGCGTGCTGCTCGGCCTCGGGGCCCTGTACGTCACCGTCCAGGCCGACCGGCTGACGAGCCCGGCCCCCGACGAAGTCGCCGATCTGTACATCCCACTCCTGCAACCCCTGCTCGACGGCGAGGCCCCGGCGCGTCGTTGACCGTATGTTCCCCGAACCACCCCGGTGATCTTCCGCCGGGTACGCTCACTCGCAGCAGTGAATCCGGCATCAGACGCGCACTTTCCGCACACTGGAGGTTCTCGTGGCCAAGGGCTACTGGGTCAGCGCCTACCGCACCATTTCCGACCCCGAGAAGCTCGCCGCCTACGACAAGCTGGCCGGTCCGGCCGTCGAGGCCGGAGGCGGACGGCTGCTCGCCCGCGGCGGGCGGGCCGTCGCCCACGACGACGGCGTCGCCGAGCGCGTCGTCCTGGTCGAGTTCGACAGCTTCGAACAGGCCGTCGCGGCTCACGCGAGTGAGGCCTACCAGCAGGCGCTGCTCGCCCTGTCCGACGGCGTCGAGCGCGACTTCCGCATCATCGAAGGCGTCTGAGCCATGGCCCGTACCTGACCAGCGCCGATGGCGAGAGACACGGGCCCCCGGAGCCGTGGGTGGATCGCCCGCCACACCAGCGGCCACGGTCTCCCGTACCGGCCGCGTCCCGGTACGCCCCCCGCGCGCCGTCCGCCGGACAGCTCGCTCGGCGTGCTGGACCGGTGCCGGCACGGCAGGCTGGGGGCGTGTCCGACCAGACGGAGATCGTCGTGCATCCGGTGTCCCCGACGGGCGGCCGGAAGGTGACCGTTCATGCGCTCGGCGTGGACGCGGACCTCGGGCGTGCCCACACCCCCAGGGACGTCGCCGAGTTCCTGCGTCGCGCCGGCCTGGAGGACGTGGACCTGAGCGAGGACGGGCCGATCACCTGGGAGGGCGGCGGGCCCGAAGTGTGGAAGCGCCCCGACGCCTGAAAGCCACAGGTGGGACGCGGGCAGCCGGCCGGGGAGCCGACTCCTGTCCGGCCTCACGACCTTCTAAGAGGTTCTCTCAGACGCCTTTGGCAGGCTGTGACCCATGAGCTCCACGGACAGCACAAGCAGCACACACGGGACGAGCGGCGCGGGCGGTACGGGTGGGCAGCGCATCCTCGTCGTCGACGACGAGCCCGAGGTGCGGGCCGCCGTCGAGGACGGGCTCGCGGTCGAGGGGTACGAGGTCCGGGGCGTCCCGGACGGGCTCGCGGCCCTCTCCCAGGTGGCGGACTGGGAGCCCGACGCGGTCGTCCTCGACGTGATGATGCCCGTACTCGACGGCCTCGCCGTCTGCCGGCAGCTGCGGGCGCTGGGCGACCGTACCCCCGTCCTCGTCCTGACCGCGCTCGACTCCGTCAGCGAGCGCGTCGACGGGCTGGAGGCGGGCGCCGACGACTACCTCGTCAAACCCTTCGCCCTGGACGAGCTGGTCGCCCGGGTCCGCGCCCTCCTGCGGCGGGCCGCCCCCGGACCCGCCGGGGCCACCGCTCCGCTCGGCTTCGCCGACCTCGTCCTCGACCCGTTGACCCGGACCGGTCGCCGGGGGAGTCGTCCGCTGGAGTTCAGCCGGACCGAAGCGGCCCTGCTGGAGCTGTTCCTGCGCCACCCGGGCCAGGTGCTCCCGCGCGAGCTCATCCTCGAACTGGTGTGGGGGCGGGACTTCGGGCCGGACTCCAATTCCCTCGCCGTCTACGTCGGCTACCTGCGCCGAAAACTGGAGGCCGCGGGCGAGCCCCGGCTGGTGCACACCGTCCACGGGGTCGGCTACCGACTGGACGCCGCGTGAGCGGCCGCCGGCGGCTCGGCCGGGTGTGGCGCAGGCGCGGCCCCCTGCGCACCCGGCTGGCGCTGTCGGTCACCGCCGCCGTGGCCCTCGTGGCCGTCGGGGTGTGCGCGGCGGCGTTCCTGGTGGTCCGCTCCGCGCTCTACGAGCAGCTCGACCTCAGCCTCACCCAGTCCGCGCGGCTCGCCGCCCAGCGCAACCCGGGGGACGCACCGGGCATCCTGGCCGGGGAATGCCGGTTCCTGGCCGCTCCCGCCTGCGCCGAGGTGGTGCCCGCCGACCCGGCCAAGGACCCGCAACCACCGGGACAGCTGCCCGTGGACCCGGCCGCGCGGAAGGTCGCCGCGGGCCGTAAGGCCCCCTACTACACGAACATCACGGTGGCCGGGTTCCCCGCCCGGATGCTC
Organism: Streptomyces virginiae; assembly: GCF_041432505.1. Classification (GTDB taxonomy): domain Bacteria; phylum Actinomycetota; class Actinomycetes; order Streptomycetales; family Streptomycetaceae; genus Streptomyces; species Streptomyces virginiae_A. The sequence goes on along the minus strand of NZ_CP107871.1, from coordinate 1,472,754 downwards.
ACCACCGACTACGCCAAGGGGCGCGCCCTCCAGGTGGCCCTGCGGGCCGACACCGTCGAGGACGGCATCGAGGAGGCCGCCCGGTGGCTGGTGCTCACGGCGGCGGCCGGGGTGCTGCTGGCCGCCTTCCTCGGGTACTGGGTCTCGCGCACCGGCCTGGCCCCGGTCGCCCGACTCACCGCGACGGCCGAGCGCATCGCCGCCACCCGCGACGCCCGGCACCGGATCGAACTGCCCCCACCGGGGCGGGAGGACGAGATCACCCGGCTGGCGACGAGCTTCAACACCATGCTGGGGGAGCTCGAACAGTCCATCGCCGCACAGCGCCAACTGGTGGCGGACGCCTCCCACGAACTGCGCACCCCGCTGACGGCCCTGCGGACCAACGCCGAACTGCTGGCCCGGGCCGACCGGCTCACCCCCGACCAGCGCGAGCGCGCCTCGGCCGCGCTGGGGCGGCAGTTGCGAGAGGTGACGGGACTCGTCAACGACCTGATCGAGCTGGCACGTGACGAGGAGCCGCGACCGCTGGTGGAACAGGTCGCGCTGGGCGGGCTGGTGGAACACTGCGCGCAGGCGGCGCGGACCCACTGGCCGGCCGTGCCCTTCCACGTGCACGTGCCGGCCGAACCCGTCGTCGTGCCCGGGGTACCCGCCCGACTCAGCCGATTGCTGGGGAACCTGCTCGACAACGCCGCCAAGTTCGGTCGGGACGGGCTGCCCGTCGAGGTGGAGCTGGTGGCGGGCGTCCCGGGCGGCCGAGGCCCGGAGCTGACGGTCCGTGACCACGGGCCCGGGATCGCGCCGGGGGACCTGCCGCACGTCTTCGACCGGTTCTACCGGGCCGGGGCGGCCCGCGCCCTGCCCGGGTCGGGGCTCGGCCTGGCCATGGCCCGGCAGATCGCGCGGGCGCACTCCGCCGAGCTGACCGCGGAGGCCGCCCCGGGCGGAGGCGCGTTGTTCCGGCTGGCGTTCTGAACGGAGCCCGGGGGCGAGGCCCGCGGGCTCAGTAGATCTCCCAGGCCTCGCGCGGGAGGATGTGGTGCGCGTCGTCCAGCACGTGTTCGGCGAAGACCACCGGGCGGGTGACCAACCGGTCGCCCAGCCGCTGGACGTTCACCACCAGACCGAGGCTCCACGACCCCGGGATCCCGGCTCCCAGATACCCGAGCTCGTCCTCGTCGTCGGTGAAGCGGGTCGCGTGCCGCTCGACCAGCCACCGTTCCACCTCCGAGGGAACACGCCCCGTCAGCCCCACGCCCTCCGCGAAGACCAGAGGTCCCCGCAGCGCGTCCACCGTCAGACCCTCCAACCGTGCCTCACGGTCGTAGAACACCCGAAGACCCAGGTCACGGAACGCGCACCTGGAAGCGGAGGGAGGCGCACCCTTCACCCGGTACGTCATGACGCAGGACGGCTCCTCCACCGTCACCCCGGTCAGCGCGTCCACCACCTCGTCGGGACTCATACCGAAACGCAGCGGCCCCACCCCCACCCACGGATCGACCGTCCACCGCGGCCTCTCACCCTCCGGTCGCACTTCCCACCAGTCGTACATGCCGTCATGATCGCCGACGCCTGAGGCATGCTGGTGGGAGAGTCCGATCATGGGGGAGAGATCCGATGCAACGGCACGTCGAGTTCGAGCGTCTGCACAACTTCCGGGACCTGGGCGGCTACCGGTCCGCCGACGGGCGGACCGTGCGATGGGGGACGCTGTACCGGGCCGATTCGCTCGGCAAGCTGGTGGGCGGCGACCGGGAGCGGTTCCTGAAGCTCGGGATCAGGACCGTGATCGACCTGCGGTATCCGTGGGAGATCGAGGCCAAGGGCCGGGTTCCCGAGGCGGACCGCTTCCGCTACGTCAACCTGAGCATCGAGCACCGGCCGTACGACCAGGCCGAGATCGACCCGGACATCGACCCCTGGCGCTACCTCGCGGACCGGTTCGCCGAGGTCACCGAGGACGGGGCCGACGAGATCCGCCAGGTCCTGGAGGAACTGGCGCAGGCCCCCGGCCCCGCGGTCTTCCACTGCACCTCGGGCAAGGACCGGACCGGGCTGATCGGAGCATTCGTACTGACCCTGCTCGGGGTGGAACGGGCCGACGTACTGGCCGACTTCGCGCTCACCGAACTGGCCACCGAACGGCTCGCGGCCGACTGGCGCGCCGCCCACCCTGACCGGGTCATGAAGTGGCCGAGCTACGGCCGCGCCCCCGCCGTGATCATGGAGTTGGTGCTCGCGGACCTGGAGGCCCGGTACGGATCCGTGCACGGCTACCTCACCGACCGGGTCGGGCTGCGGGAGCGGACCGCGCGGCAACTGCGCGACCGCCTGCTGACCACGGCCTAGGCAGGGCCCGCGACGTGAAGTCGCTCTGGTGGCGCCACCGAAGCATCTCCTACCATCGGTACACGGGCGGGGGAGGGGGGTGCGTTCATGGCAGCGCACGTAGGGCGGCTGGAACGCTTCGTTGCCTGGGTGCTGCGGAACGCCGACGTCGTGGTCGCCCTGGGCATCGCGATGGCGGTCGGACTCCTCGACATCTTCGGCGACGTCATCAGTGACGACGTCTCCTCCGGCGCCACCCTCGTCGTCCTCGGTCTCCTCGCGACCGGGTCGATCGTGGAGCGGGTGCGCCGGCCCGCGAGCATCCAGGAGGCGATGAGCGGGACCCGGCAGGCCCTGGAAGACCTGGCGATGGTGCGTTCGCTCTCGGGCAACGAGGTCGGCGAGGCGCTGCGCAAGGCCCGCCAGCACACCAACCTCTGGTACTTCAAGGGCGGTACGGGCACCTACCTGCGGGCGGTCACGCTACCCCTGTGCGTGGCCGCCGCGAAGGAACAGCGCTCGCAGCTCAACGTGAAGATCGACATCGTCAATCCGGCCGACGAGCGGGCCTGCGCCGCCTACGCCCGGTTCCGGCAGATGTTCGGCGTGCAGCGTCGCGGGGACGATCTGTGGACCACCGACCGGGTCCGCCGCGAGTCGTACGCGACCGTCCTCGCCGCGTGCTGGTACCAGAGGCAACTGACCACCCTGGAGATCAGCGTGCACCTGTCGGCCGCCGTGCCGACCCTGCGCTTCGACCTGTCCGAGACCTGCCTCATCATCACCCAGGACGACCAGAACCGGGTGAACCTGCTGGTGGAGCGTGGACAGCCGCTCTACGACTACTACGTGACCGAGCTGCACCAGAGCCGCGAGCAGGCGACCGTGCTCGACCTGCGCGTCGCCTCCCCGCTCGGCCAGGAGCCCACCGTCGACGAGGTGCGGACGCTCTTCGACGACCTGCGACTGCCCCTGCCACGCGTTTTCACCGACAGCGACATCGGCAAGATCATCGAGAAGGCCCTGCACGCGGAGGACCCCTACAGGAGGTGATGCGCTCCGGCGCGTGCCCATGGACCGCGAGCTCGAAAGCACTCTCGTCACCCTGGAGGAAATAGCTTCCGGGGCGCGCGAGTTACATGCCGTCCGTCATCCGCTCGGATTCCTCTGCCTGCCCTTGCTGAGAGAGGGGCCGCGTGGAATCTGCGTGCATCTCTTCGAGATCGGCAACCGCGCCGATCCGGACGCGTCACCGATGCACGCCCACAGCTGGGAACTGCGCAGCCGCGTGCTCTACGGGCGCGTGGCCAATCTGCCCGTACGAACGACCGTGGTGCGGGACGGCGAGGAGGGCGCCACCCACCGGATCTTCGAGGTGTTCAGCGGGAGCGACGGCGTGGACGAGATCCGGCCGACCTCCCTCCTGGTGCGGAGCGAGCCCGGACCCGCCCACGTCAGCGGGGGAGGGGAGACGTACACGCTCGCGGCGGGCGAGTTCCACGCCACCGCACTGGAGGGGGCGCAGCCGGCGGCCACCCTGGTGCACGGGACGTCGATCCCCGGGCAGCTCGACCTCTCGCTCGGCCCGCTCGACGGCCGACCGCGCCGCACGACCCGTCGGCTGTGCGACACCGCGCAGACCGTGCGCAGCGTCCACACCGTCCTCAGGAGGATCGATGCCCAACAGCGGGCCTGACTTCGACCACGAGAGGCAGGTCGCGGTCGACGCGGCGGAGGAGGCGGGCGGCCTGCTGCGCAGGCGCTTCGCCGCGGCGCGGTGCGTGCGCACGAAGGGCGCGTCCGGGGACGTGCAGATGGATCTCGACCTCGCCGCCGAGGAGCTCGTACTGCGCCGGATACAGCGCCACTTCCCGCAGGACCGGATCCTGTCCGAGGAGGCCGGGCTCCTCGAAGCGGCGGGCGAACGCACGTGGCTGGTCGACCCGTTGGACGGAAGCAACAACGTCGTGATCGGGCTGCCCACCTACGCGGTGGGGATCGGACTGTGCCTGGCGGGCACCCCGGTGATGGGAGTGGTGCACGAGCCGGTCACCGGGGAGACGTGGCACGCGGTCAAGGGGTACGGAGCCCACGGACCGTCCGGCGAGCTGCCCGGCCCCGCCCGCACCCTGCCGCGCCCCGGGCCCGTCGTCGCCTGGACCCAGGGATACGCCGTGGAACGGGGCGACCCGACGGCGGTGGCCCTGCGCGCGGTGCTGGAGCTGCGCTGCCGGCGAGTCCTGCAGCTGTGGGCGCCGCTGCTCGGCTGGAGCCTGCTGGCGCGCGGCACCATCGACGCCTTCGTCGGCTACCGCGCCGAGGGCGTGGACCTGCCGACCGGGGCGCTGCTCGCCGCCGAGGCGGGCGTGGAGCTGCGTACGCTGTCCGGGGCGCAGTTCAGACCGGGATTCGCCGGGGCCGACACCGGGCGCAGCTTCGTCGCGGCCCGCGGCGAGACCCTCGCGTACCTGCTGGAGGAGGTGGGGGCCGTCGTCGCGCGCGCGTACTAGCTCGTGGCGGCCAGGGCCAGCGTCGCCGCCAGGGTGCCCGCCACCGCCAGCACGGCGCCCGTACCGAAGAAGCGGCCCAGGTCGATCCGGGTCCCGTGCCAGCGGCACCGCTCGAACCACAGCAGGGTGGCCAGCGAGGCCCACGGCGTGATGACGGGTCCCACGTTGACGCCGATCAGCTGGGCGAGCAGCTGCTCGTGATTGGCGACCGGAATGGCCGCCTCGCCCGCCAGATAGGCCGGGAGGTTGTTCAACACGTTCGAGAAGCCCGCACCGACCGCCGCCGACCTCAGCATGCCGACGACGTCGTTGTCGGACCCCATCGCCGCCGCCAGGATGTCGTGCAGCCCGTGGGCGTTGACCGTCTCCACGACCAGGAACATGCCCGGGACGAGGACGAGGAGCCGCCAGGGGATCAGGGAGAGGCGCAGCGTCTCCCGGCTGCGGAACCAGAAGGCCACGACCACGATCAGCGCGGCCGCCATCGACGCCGACCACAGCGGCACGTCGGCGAGCAGGATCGCCAGCAGGAACCCGGCGCACGCCACCGCGCTCACCCGGAACAGGACCCGGTCCGCGGGCCGCGGCAGGGGCGGCGGCGTGTAGCGGGTCTCGGTGCGACGCCCCGGGCGCCAGTAGAAGCCCCACAGGCAGGCCATCGTGACCGCGATCGCGGCCAACTGCGGAGCCCACATGGTGGCGGCCATCTCCGACGGGGTCAGCGCGATGCGGTCCGCGGCCAGCAGGTTCGTCAGGTTCGACACCGGAAGCAGCAGGCTGGCCGTGTTGGCCAGCCACACCGTGGTCATCGCGAGCGGTACGGGCGCGATACCGACCCGGGTCGCCAGCGCCAGCATCACCGGGGTCAGCAGGACCGCCGTCGTGTCCAGGTTGAGGGTGATGGTGGTGACGGACGCGAACAGCACGCAGAGACAGAACAGCAGGGGGTACCGGCCGCGCCCCGCCCGGGCCACCCAGGTGGCGACGACGTCGAAGACCTCCGCCTTGCCGGTCAGCTCCGCGAGGACGATCACGGTGGCCAGGAACACCACCAGCGGGCCGATCCGCTGCAGCACGTCCGAGGCGGGTCCGGTGGGCAGCAGGCCCGTGGCGACGCACAGCGCACCGAGTGCGAGCAGGCCGCCGGCCAGCCAGTCCAGTGGATGCAGACGCCTGAGGAGAGACACGGCGAACAGGTTCGCACATACACACGCCCCGGCATCAGACGGGGCGGAAGGAATCGGACAGGCCCGCCCGGGTGGCGGGTCCGGCGTCCCGCCGGGGACCATCTCGTCCTCGCCGGGACAAACCCGCAGACGGGGGCACGGCCCTACGATGGACCCATGATGACGGACGGGCAATTCGGCGCTCCCGCAAGAGAGTTCGACTTCTTCATCAGTTACTCCCCGGCAGACGAGCAATGGGCCGCGTGGATCGCCTGGACCCTGGAGGAAGCCGGCTACCGCACGGTGGTGCAGGCCTGGGACTTCGTACCGGGAACCAACTTCATAGACTTCATGGACCGGGGCGTCAGCGAGTCCCTGGCGGTCATCGCCGTACTGTCACGCCACTACGAGCGTTCCACCTACGGTCGCATGGAATGGCAGGCCGCGCTCCGGGCCTCGCCCGAGTCGCCCGAACGGAGGCTGTTGACCGTCCGGGTGGACGAGATCCCGATCGAGGGACTCCTCGCCACGATCACCTACGTCGACCTCGTCGGCGTCGCCGACATCGACGCGGCCCGCTCCCTGCTGCTGAACCGCGTCGGCCAGGCCGTCGACGGCCATGCCCGCCCGGGCCGCCGCCCCGGCTATCCGGGGAGCGGGCCCGGACCCGTCCGCCACCCGGAGCAGCCCAACCCCGGGCAGCCGCAGCCGAGCGCGCTCGCCGGCCCCGGCTGGTCCGGGCGCCGGCGGCCGGCCAGGGCGCCGCTCTACCCGCAGGCCGCCGCGGCCGGCCACGACCCGCAGGACGCCGTGACCGTCCTGCACCTGGCCGGGCCCGACTTCGGTCGCGGCCGCGAACCCGACTCGCTCAGCCGGCAGATTCGCGGCGACCTCATCATGCTCAGGGACGCCGGGGCACCCGCCCCCGATCTGATGGTCGTCACCGGCGACCTCACCGCGTCCGGCAGCCCGCGCGAATGCGACCAGGCCCTCAGCTTCCTCACCGCCTTACGGTCCCAGCTCGACCTGTCCCCCCAGCGCGTGATGGTGGTACCGGGCGCGCAGGACGTGAACCAGGCCGCCTCCCAGGCCTACTTCCACACCTGCGAGGCCGACGAGGTCGCACCGCAGCCGCCCTACTGGCCCAAATGGCGCCACTACACCCGGCTGTTCCGCGGCCTCTACCAGGGCCTGGACACCGTCTTCGACAGCGACCAGCCCTGGACGCTCTTCCCCGTGCCCGAACTGAGCACGGTCGTCGCCGGATTCAACTCCTCCATGGCCTACAGCCACCGCCCCGAGGAGCAATACGGCTTCATCGGCCGCGACCAGGCCGCCTGGTTCGCCGAAGCCATGCGCCGCTACGAGGAGGAGGGCTGGCTGCGCGTCGGCGCGCTCCGCCACCCGCTCACCGACGGCCGCCGCCCCGGCGACGCGGTCGGCGGCCCCGGCGGGCTGCGGGACGCCGACACCTTCGCCCGGCTCGCCGCCCCACGGCTGCACCTGCTGCTGCACGGCCCGACCGGCGGCCCGCGCAGCACCACCTCGGCCCCCAGCCGCACCCAGCTCGCCGGGGCCACCGGCGCCGCGGCCGCCGGAGCCACCGGCGAGCTGCCCCTGTACGGCTCCGCCGCCCCCGCCCGGTTCCAGCTGCTCCGGATCGACGCCCAGGGCGTGACCCGCTGGGACGACCGGATCACCTCCGCGTCCGAGACCTTCCCCGCCGCATGGCGACAGACCCGCCGGGTCTTCCCCGTACCGGAACTGCCCCCCGTCATCGACGTCGAGCGGCCCGACGGACGGGCTCCGCTGGACGATCCGGCCGCCTCGCTCGCCGAGCGCGTCAAGGAGATCTGCCGGGTGCGCCGGGAAGGCGTACGGCTGCGAGACGTCCCGCGCCGCGAACCGGCCGACATGGCGCAGATCATGGCCACCTGGCGGGAGCAGGAGGACGGCGTCGTCCAGCAGCAACGCATAGCCGTCCACCCGGGGAGCCCCACCGAGGAGGAACTGGACCGCTTCATCGCCCAGGTGCACGCCACCGACACCGGCTCCGAGGCCGTCCTGGTCTACGCGGGCGACGCCCCGGCCGCCGGACTGCGCCGCCGGGCCGCCGCCCACGGCGTCCGCGTCCGGGTCCGCAGCTTCATCGAGTTCCAGGGCCTGCTCGACCTGCGGGGCTACGTCGCCGCGCAGACGGCCCGGCTCAGCGGCAGCGAGCAGTACGCCCCCGGCCTCTACCTCCCCCAGCGCTACCGCGACGCCGACCGCCCCGACGGCCAGGGCGGTGCCGGTCAAGAACGTGACGGACTCGTCGAGGAGCTGCTGGAACTCCTCGAATCCGACCACGGCCGGTTCGTCCTGCTCCTCGGCGACTTCGGACACGGCAAGACCTTCGCCCTGCGCGAGCTCGCCCGACGCATCCCCGAACAGCTCCCGCACCTGACCCCGCTGCTGATCCCGCTCAACTCCCTGGACCGGGCGCACAGCCTCGAAGGCCTGGTCGCCGCGCACCTGGCCGGCCACGACGTCGACACCATCGACCTGCGCGCCCTGCGCTACATGCTGGCCCAGGGCCGCGTCGTCCTGCTCTTCGACGGCTTCGACGAACTGGTCAACCGGGTCAGCTACGACCGGGCCGCCGACCACCTCCAGGTCCTCCTCGACGCCGCCGTCGACCACGCCAAGATCGTCGTCAGCAGCCGCACCCAGCACTTCAAGTCGCACGCCCAGGTCCTCACCGCGCTCGGCGAGCGCGTCGGTCTGCTCCCGCAACGCAGGATCCTGGCCGTCGAGGGCTTCACCCCGGCGCAGATCCGCTCCTACCTCGTCCGCAGCTACGGCGACGAGCAGGCCGCCGACCGTCGCTACCAGCTCCTGCGCAACATCCCCGACCTCCTGATGCTCTGCCGCAATCCCCGGCTGCTCTCCTTCGTCGCCGACCTGAGCCAGGACCAACTGCGCGCGGTCGCCGGAGCGGGCCGCGCGCTCAGCCCCGCCCGACTGTACGAGGACGTGTTCACCTCCTGGCTCGGTCACGAGGAACGGCGCGGTCAGGGCGGTCCCGGCGCGCCGCCCGGGCTCACCCTCGACCAGCTGTGGGCGGCGGTGACCGCGCTGGCCTGGCGGCTGTGGGAGAGCGGCCGCAGCGCCCTACGGCTCGACGAGCTCACCGAGACCGTGGCCGGCACCCTCAGCGAACTCACCGAGTCCCCGCTCACCGCGTCCGAGCGCGCCCAGGCGGTCGGCGCGGGCAGCCTGCTGGTCCGCAGCGACGACGGGGTCTTCCAGTTCATCCACGGCTCCGTCGTCGAATGGCTGGTGGCGCGGGAGGCCGCCCGCCAGCTCGCCCGCGGGCAGCACACCGTGCTCCTCGCACGCCCGCTCAGCCAGCTGGCCGTCGAGTTCTTCTGCGACCTCGCCGACCACGAGCAATGCGCCCGCTGGGTGCGCGAGGTCCTCGACTCCCCGGGGCGGGCGGTCGGCGAGGCCGCCCGCGCCAACGCCGTACGGATCTCCGACCGGCTGCGGGTACCGGCCAACGCCGATCTGCGGGGCGCCCGGCTGGCCGGTGAGGACCTCTCGCACCGCGACTTCTCCGGGGTCGACCTCACCGACGCCGATCTGACGGACGCCCGGCTGATCGGCGCCAACCTCTCCGGCGCCCTGCTGCGGGGCACCCGGCTGACCGGCGCCCGTCTCGACCGGGCCGACCTGAGCCGGGCCGACCTGTCCGGTGCGAACCTCAGCCGGGCGCGGCTGACCCGGACCGATCTACGGGGCGCCCTGCTGACCGGCAGCCGCTGGCACCGGGCGGCGCTCATCGACGTGACGATGGACGACGAGGTACGGGCCGCCCCCGAGCTGGGGACCGCCGCGATCGCCCCCGGGATGCCCGTGGACGCCGGGTTCCGGCCCTCCGCCGTCGGGGTCCCGTACGGGTTCGGCATGCGCACGAGCCGCCTTCCCGAACCCATCGCCTACAGCAGCGACGGCGAGCTCCTCGCGGTCGGCAGCGAGGACGGCTCCGTTCTGGTCTGCGGCGCCGACGACGGCCGGGCCGTGCGCACCCTCCAGGGGCACGAAGGGCGCGTGTACGCGGTGAAGTTCCGGCCGGACGTCATCGCCACCGGCGGCTCCGACGGCGCGGTGCGGCTCTGGGACCCGGTGACCGGGGTCTGCCGCCACCATCTGCGGGTCCACCCCGACGGGGTGTGGCCGGTCTCCTTCGACGCGGCCGGCACGCTGCTCGCCACGGGCGACCGCGAGGGCCTGGTGACGGTCTGGGACGTGGCCACCGGCGAGCCCCTGCACCGGATGCCGGGCCACACCGCGCCCGTCTACACCGCGGTGTACGGACCCGACGGCCTGCTGCTCACCGGGGACGCGGGCGCGAAGGCACGACTGTGGGACCTGACGACCGGGCACTGCGTCCGCGAGATCGAGGGCCATCAAGGCGCCGTCTACCGGGCCCGGTTCAGCCCCGACGGAACCCTCTTCGCCACCGCCGACCGGGGCGGTCCCGGACAGGGCGGCACGGTGCGGATCTGGCGGACGGCCGACGCGCGGCTGCTGCACGAGTTCACCGGACACACCGGGCGCGTGTACGTCCTCGACTTCCACCCCGAGGGAAACCTCCTGGCCAGTGGTGACACGGACGGCCAGATCCGGCTCTGGGACCCGGTGGTCGGCACCCCCGCCGGAGTCCTCGAACGGGGCACCGGCGCCGTCTACCAGGTGCTCTTCGGCGACGACGGGAAGCTCCTCGCCGCCTGCGACAGCAACGGCGCGGTCCGGCTGTGGACGGTCACCGGGCGCCCCCACGGGTACACGATCGCCCTTCACCCCCAGCAGCCGACCGAGCACCGCGGCACCGCCTGGGCGTGCGCCTTCCGGCCCGGCGACAGCCAGTTGCTCACCGTCGGCAACGACGGCGGCGCGCAGATCTGGGACGCGGCCACCGGTCAGGGCAAGCGCATCCTGCGCGGCCACGGCCGCCGGATCAGCGGGGTCGCCTTCAGCGCGGACGGCACGCAGCTGGCGGCGGCCGGCAACGACGGGGTCGTACGGCTGTGGGAGACGCGCACGGGCCGCCGTACGGACGAACTCACCGGGCGCGGCGACCGGCTGGTCTCGGCGGCCTTCAGCCCGGTCGAAGCCGTCCTGGCCACGGCCAGCAACGACGGCGACATGTACCTGTGGAACCCGGTGGGCGGCGAGTACCTCAGGGAGCTCGACGCCGAGACCGAGCACGTCTGGGCGGAGGCCTTCAACGCCGACGGGACCCTGCTCGCCACCGCCAACGACGACGATTCCGTCCGCGTCTGGTTCCGGCCCACGGGTTCGCCCGTGTCGACGCTGACCCAGCACCGGGGCCGGGTCCGCTCCATCGCCTTCCGCTCGGACGCCGATGTCCTGGCCACCGGCTGCGACGACAGTTTCGTCCGGGTGTGGGACGCCCGCAACGGCGCCCTCCTGCATCAGCTCGGCGGGCACGCCGACCGGGTGTACGGCGTCGCCTACGGCCCGGGGGGCGACTGGCTCGCCAGCGCGAGCTGGGACGGTACGGCCGTCGTCTGGCGGGACGGGCAGGCCGGTCCGCGGCTGCGCGGACGCGGCGGCAGGCTGTGGGCGGTGGCCGCCCACCCGAGCCGCCCGCTGCTGGCCACCGGCGGCGACGACCGGGCCGTCGCCCTGTGGGACGCCGTGACGGGCGAGCATCTGACCGACCTCGTCGGGCACACCGGTCGGGTGCTCTCGCTCGCCTTCGCCCCGGACGGTACGACCCTGGCGAGCGGCGCCGAGGACGGCACCGTACGGCTCTGGAACGTTCCCGCGGACGGGGAACCGCCGTCCCCCCGTGCGACGTTGATGGGGATGGCGGGCGGCTGGGCGGCGCTGACACCGGCCGGCGGGTACAAGTACGAGGGCGATGTGGCCGGTGAGTTCTGGCACGTCGTGGGCATGTCCCGGTTCACCCCGGGCGAGCTCGACGCGTACCTGCCGGGCATCCACCGGCTGCCGCTCGGCGAGGAACTCTGAGTCGGGCCGACCGTACGGAGGCCGACCCGGCTACGGTGGGTGCGTATGACACCTACCGAGACGCACGACCGGACAGAGGTCACCGCGGAGCTGGTCCGGGACCTGTTACGCGATCAGCACCCCGACCTGGCGGACCGCCCCGTGCGGTTCGGTGCCCGCGGCTGGGACAACCAGCTGTGGCGGCTGGGCGAGGACCTCGCCGTCCGGCTGCCCTGGGCGACGCCGTCCGCGGACGCGCTGCTGCGCAAGGAGCACGCCTGGCTGCCCGTCCTCGCCCCGGGCCTGCCGCTGCCGGTTCCCGTACCGCAGCGCATCGGAGAGCCCTCCGAGCGGTTCCCGCGTCCCTGGATCGTCACCACCTGGGTGCCCGGCGAGCCCGCCGACCGCGTGCCCGTGACGAACGCCGCGGACGCGGCCGACGCCCTGGCCGCCTTCCTGACGGCCCTTCACCGACCTGCTCCCGAAGGGGCACCCCTGGGCAACCACGGCCGCGGGGGACCACTGGCCGACCACGCCGACGCGTTCGCCGACGGACTCGCGGCCGCCACGGAGATGGGGCTGATCCCCGACCCGGACGCCGTCCGCGCGGTCTGGGAGGACGCCGTCGCCGCGCCCGTCCGGTCGGGCCCGGCGATGTGGCTGCACGGCGACCTGCACCCGGCCAACGTCCTCACCGAGGGCGGCACCCTCTGCGGCGTGATCGACTTCGGTGATCTCTGCGCGGGCGATCCGGCCTGCGACCTCGCCGCCCCCTGGAACCTGCTGCCGGACGGCGCCGTCGAACGCTTCCACGCCGCCTACCGGCCCGCCGTGGACGACGCGACCCGGCGCCGCGCCCGTGGCTGGGCGGCGCAGCGAGCACTCGGCGGCATCCTCATCGGCGAGGCCGGCGTCCGCGGCCGCCCGGGCGGCAAGCCCACCTGGGGCCCACCCGCCCAGGCCGCGCTGCGACGCCTCGTGGCGACGGCGGGCTGACGGACCGGCCGCCGCCTCAGCCGAGGGAGGAGACGGACGGGACGACGACCCCGTAGAGATCGGCGATCGTCGCGAGCGCGGCGTGGTGGAGCTGTTCGGCGGACACCTCGGCCACCGCCGTCCGCAGCGGCCGGGTCGCGCACGCGTCCGCGACCACCGTGGGCCGGTTGCCCCGCAGGAACGCGCCCTGCGCGGTGAAAGCCACGCACATGTGGGTCATGAACCCGGCGAGGAGGACGTCCTTGTGGCCGGCGGCGTCGACATGGTCGCCCAGGTCGGTTCGGACGAACCCGTCGGGGACCGTCTTGACGACCACGACCTCGCCTTCGACCGGGGCCACCCGCGGATGGATCCGGCCGATCTCGGCCCGGATGTCGTACGGGCTTCCCTCGCCGCCGTCGTTGATCACATGGATGACCTTCGCCCCGGCCGCACGGGCCCGCTCCAGCAGCGCGGCGCCGGCGTCGAGGGCGGCTTCCCACCCCGTCAGCTCCATCACGCCCCGGGTGTAGGTGTTCTGGTAGTCGATCAGGATCAGCGTCGCCTCGGACGGCGACGCCGGGCTCGCGTCGAGGCCGCTCAGATCGCGCAAGGTCGTGCTGGACATGGACATACCCTCCTGGGGTGTCGTGCGTGGGGTTCCGGCCGCGGAGCGGCGGCCGTGCCCTCCACGCTATGACCGCCCCCGGATGTCGGCAATGTCATCCAACCCGCAGAAACCGACATACGGTGGAGGCTGACATGACCGTCGTCGCACCGAACGGAGACCACCCCTTGAGCAGCGTGGGACGGTTCATCGTCGTCGTCCTCTTCGACGGCGTCGACCTGCTGGACGTCACCGGCCCGCCGGAGGTGTTCGCCCTGCTGCGGCGGGAGCTGGGCGAGGAGTCGGGCTACCGGGTGGCCCTGGCCGCCGAGACCATGGACCCCGTCACCACCTCCGCCGGTGTCCGCATCCTCCCGGACACCACCTTCCGGGAGGTGGCCGGGCGGAGCATCGACACCCTGCTGGTGCCCGGGTCGGTCGAGGTGGACGAACGGGGCCGGGTCCGCGCCCTCGCCGACCCCGCCGTGGTCGACCGGGTGCGGACCCTCGCCGCCACGGCCCGGCGCGTCGCATCCGTCTGCGTGGGCGCGCACATCCTCGCCGACGCCGGGCTGCTGGACGGCAGGCGGGCCACCACCCACTGGTCGACCGCCCGCCAACTCGCCGACGAGCACCCCTCGATCCAGGTCGACGCCGACCCGATCTTCATCCGGGACCGGGACGTGTGGACCGGCGCCGGCATCAGCGCCTGCCTCGACCTCTCGCTCGCCCTCGTCGCCGACGACTTCGGTGAGGCCGTCGCCCTGCGCGTCGCCCGCCAGCTGGTGATGTACCTGAAACGGCCGAGCGGTCAGAGCCAGTTCAGCGTCCCGCTCGAACCGGTGTCGACCACGCGGCGCATCGAGGACCTGCGCCACTACATCACCCGCAACATCGCCGAGCAGCTGACCGTCGCCGACCTCGCCGAACAGGCGCACGTCGGCGAACGGCAGCTCACCCGGATCTTCAAGACGGAACTGGGCATGACCCCGGCCGCCTACATCGAATCCGCCCGGGTCGAAGTGGCCCGCAACCGGCTGGAGTCCACGGACGACACCCTCGAACGCGTCGCCACCGTCTGCGGCTTCAACACGACCGACACCCTCGTCCGTGCCTTCCGCCGCAAGCTCGACACGACCCCGACGGAGTACCGCAACCGCTTCCGGGCATCCGTCACGGCCTGACCGGCACCGGCCCTCGGCACCGGGCCCCGGCGCCGAGGGCCCGGAGGTCGGTCAGGCCGTCGGGAAGTTCAGCAGGGCCACCGGAGCCGAGGTCGGCTGCGGCGAGCCACCGGCCGGTTCGACGGTGACACCCATCCCCGACGCCTTGCCGACCGGACCCTCGAGCAGCGTGGCCGTCGCCGGGGCACCGGAGCCCATCAGGCCCGCCGGACGCATCTTGCCGCCGTCGTTGTACCAGAGCTGGTACACCTTCCCGCCGGGCGGCGCCGGCAGCCCGGAGGCCGCGAAGACCGCCTGGTTACGGGAGTCCGAGACCACCACGGTGCCCACCGCTCCGTCCCGCAGCGGCGCCGTGGCCACCCGGGCGTCGGCGGCCGCGAGGACCGCGCCCACGGCGTCGTTCGCGATCCGGGCCTGCTGCGCCTGCTGCCGGGCGTCCTCGGCCTGCTGGTACTGCGCCACGGCGACACCGCCCAGCGCCACGGCCCCGGCGAGGCAGGCCGCCAGGGCCCAGCTCGGCACGGGCCGCCAGCGGGGCCGTACGTGGCCGCCGCGACCGGTCCGCGCCGTCGTGGGCGGATCCTGGCGTACCGTCGCGATCCGACGCATCACCTCGTCGCGCAGCGCGGCACTCGGCGGCGCCGCGACGGCGAGCCCGAGGCGTGTCACGGTCTCGGAGAACTCCCGGACCTCCTGGGCGCAGGACGCGCAGTCGGCGAGGTGCCGCTCGACGGCGGCCCGCTCGCCCGGATCCAGGGCGTCGAGCACGTACGCGCCCGTCAACGTGTGCAGATCCGCGGTGTTCACACGCCCACCCCCAGGCAGTCACGAAGCCGGATGAGCCCGTCGCGCAGCCGTGTCTTCACGGTACCCAACGGAAGGGCCAGCAACTCCGCGACCTCCCGGTGGGTCAGGCCGCGGTAGTACGCCAGAGTGACCGCCTGGCGCTGCATCTCGCTGAGTCCGTGCAGACAACGCCGTACCTGCTCGCGTTCCAGCCGGCTCTCCACCTGCTCCACCACCTCGTCGTAGGCGGTGGTGTGGTCCAGCAACGCCGCCCGCTTCTCGCGGTTGGTCGACGCCTGCGCGGAACGCACCCGGTCGACGGCCCGGCGGTGGGCCAGGGTCAGCACCCAGTTCATCACCGAGCCCCGCGCGGGTTGGTAGCGGGCGGCCGTCCGCCAGAGCTCGACCAGAACCTCCTGGGCGACCTCCTCGGACTGGGCCGGGTCCCGCAACACGGTCCGTACGAGGCCCAGTACGGGACCCGACACCGCCTCGAAGACGGCCGTGAACGCCTGCTGATCACCGCGGGCCACCCGGCCCATCAGTTCCGGCAGGTCGGGAGCGGCCGACGGATGCCGGCCTATGCGCACGTTCTCTCTCACCGGGGAGGTCCTCCAGGAGTACTCGGTTGCACGGCTCATTCGGAGCCGAGGGGCAGGCGGATGGGTCGCGGCGGGCGGTGCCTTCGGCAGCCCCCGGACCGTCGATCGACAGCTTGTGCGAGCTGCCACTCGTTCGGGTGAGGGGGGCATCCGGATGAGGGGCCGTGCCGAATGGCCGACGTGATTCACCGATGGGTGGGTCCCGTAGCCGCAGGAGAGACCATGAGCATTCACACCTTCCGTCGTGCCGCCCTCGCCGTGACCGCCGCAGTGCTGCTTCCGCTGGCACTGTCCGCCTGTTCGGAGGAGAGTACGAGCAATGAGGGGGCCGCCGCTCCCGACGCGGTCTCTTCACCCGATCCGATCGGCGACACCGGCGCGGGAACGGACGCTCCGTTCGGTACCGCGTGCGCCTCGGTGCCCAAGAGCGGCGCGGGTTCCTTCGACGGCATGGCGCAGGACCCGGTCGCCACCGCCGCCTCGAACAACCCGGCGCTGTCGACCCTGGTCGCGGCCGTGAAGAAGGCCGGGCTGGTGGACACGTTGAACAACGCCCAGAACATCACGGTGTTCGCGCCGACGAACGACGCGTTCGCGAAGATCCCGAAGGCGGACCTGGACAAGGTCCTGGCGGACAAGGAGACCCTGACCAAGATCCTCACCTACCACGTGGTGGGCGAGAAGCTCACCCCGACGCAGCTGGGCAGCGGTTCCTTCCAGACCCTCCAGAAGGGAATGATCACCACCAAGGGCTCGGGCACCGCCTATCAGGTGAACAGCTCCTCCACCGTGGTCTGCGGCAACGTCCCCACCGCCAACGCCACCGTCTACATCGTCGACACGGTCCTCATGCCGAAGTAGGCGCGCTCGCGCTCCGCACGATCACCTCGTGGGCGGCGGTCCGTGCATCCGGCCGGACCGTACCCCCGGAAGAACTCCGGGGGAGCACCCGCGACACCCGATCGGAGCAACTCGATGACGGACGCACAAGGACCCTCGGCCCCGGGCACGCTGTGCCTGGTCACCGGAGCCACCGGCTACATCGGCGGCCGGCTCGTCCCCGAGCTCATCACCGCCGGCCACCGGGTGCGCTGCCTCGCCCGCACCCCGGAGAAACTGCGCGACCACCCCTGGGCCGGGCAGGCGGAGATCGTCCGCGGCGACGTCACCGACGCGGCGTCGCTCGCCCCCGCCCTGCGGGACGTCGACGTCGCCTACTACCTGGTGCACGCCCTCGGCACCGGGCGCGACTTCGAGCACACCGATCGCCTGGCCGCGCGGAACTTCGCCGAGCAGGCCCGCGCCGCCGGCGTACGCCGCATCGTCTACCTGGGCGGACTCACCCCGAGCGGGGTGCCCGACCACGACCTCTCGCCCCATCTGCGCTCCCGCGCCGAGGTCGGGCGCATCCTCATGGCCTCCGGGGTCCCCACCACCGTGCTCCGCGCCGCCGTCATCATCGGCTCCGGCTCGGCCTCCTTCGAGATGCTCCGCTACCTGACCGAGCGGCTGCCCGTGATGGTCACCCCCAGCTGGGTGCGCACCCGTATCCAGCCCATCGCCGTCCGCGACGTGCTGCGCTACCTGGTCGGCAGCGCCCGGATGCCCGCCGAGGTCAGCCGCGCCTTCGACATCGGCGGCCCCGACGTCCTCACCTACCTCGACATGATGCAACGCTACGCCCGCGTCGACGGGCTGCCCCAACGGGTCATCCTGCCCGTACCGGTCCTCACTCCACGGCTGTCCAGCCACTGGGTCGGCCTGGTCACCCCCGTGCCCCGGGCCATCGCCCGCCCCCTCGCCGAATCACTCAAGTACGAGGTCGTCTGCGACGAGCACGACATCGCCACCTGGGTGCCCGACCCGCCCGGCACGCCCCTCGACTTCGACACGGCCCTCACCTACGCCCTCAAGAAGGTCCGCGACGCCCAGGTCCTCACCCGCTGGTCCTCCGCCTCCGTGCCCGGCGCCCCCAGCGACCCGCTGCCCACCGACCCGGACTGGGCCGGCGGCAGCCTCTACTCCGATGTCCGTGAGCGCACCGTCGAGGCCTCCCCGCAGGCCCTGTGGCGGGTCGTGGAGGGCATCGGCGGGGAGAACGGCTGGTACTCCTTCCCGCTCGCCTGGGCCGTCCGCGGCTGGTTCGACCGGCTCGTCGGGGGCGTCGGACTGCGCCGGGGCCGCCGCGACGCCGCACACCTGAGGGTCGGCGACTCCCTGGACTTCTGGCGGGTCGAGGAGATCGAACGCGGCCGGCTGCTCAGGCTCCGCGCCGAAATGCGGCTGCCGGGCCTGGCCTGGCTGGAGATGTACGCCGAGCAGGACGGGGAAGGGCGCACCCGATACCGGCAGCGGGCGCTGTTCCACCCGCGCGGCCTGGCCGGTCACCTGTACTGGTGGAGCGTCTCCCCGTTCCACGCCGTGGTCTTCGGGGGCATGGCCCGCAACATCGCGCGCACGGCGGAGGCGGGTGACGACCGCGGGCCGGCCGCGTCCACGGCGCCCGCAGCCGGTGAGCCCGGTGCATCCGCCGCGGCCGCCCGCGCCGAATGACGGGCGAGGCCAGCCCAGCGACCTCCGCGCGGCACCCGCAGGGTCCGCCCGGTGGCCCGATGCCAGGAGCAGCACCATGAACGTCTCGGTCGTCCTGTTCACCTCGGACCTCCGCGTCCACGACCATCCGCCGCTGCGCGCCGCGCTGGGTTCGGGGAACGAGACCGTCCCGCTCTTCGTCCGGGACCCGGCCGTGGACCGCGCCGGCTTCGCCGCGCCCAACCGACTGGCCTTCCTCGCGGACTGCCTGGCCGGACTCGACGCAGGGTTGCGCGAGCGCGGCGGACGGCTCGTGGTGCGCTCGGGGGACCCCGTCGCCGAGGTGTGCGCCGTCGTACGGCAGGCCGACGCCGACGAGGTGCACATGGCGGCCGGATGCAGCGCCTTCGCCCTGCACCGCGAGCAGCGGCTGCGCAGCGCCCTGGAGGCCGACGGGCGACGGCTGTACGTCCACGACGGCGTCGTCACCGCCCTGCCCGCCGGGGCCGTGACCCCCGCCGGATCCGATCACTTCGCCGTCTTCACGCCCTACTTCAGACGCTGGTCGCGCGAGCGGCTGCGCGAGCCGCTCGCCGCGCCGCAGCAGGTCCGGGTGCCCGGCGCGATCCGCTCGGAGGAGCTTCCGTCCCGCGACGAGGTCACCTCCGTCTCGGCGGGCCTGGCCACCGGGGGCGAGCAGGAGGGCCGGCAGCGGCTCACGGACTGGCTCGGGGAGTACGCCGACGGGTACGAGGAAGGCCACGACGACCTCCCCGGCGACGCCACCTCCCGCCTCTCCCCGTACATCCACTTCGGCGCGGTCTCGGCGGCCGAGGCCGTGCACCGGGCGCGGTCCCGGGGCGGAGCGGGCGCCGAGGCCTTCGTACGGCAGCTCTGCTGGCGCGACTTCCAGTACCAACTCCTCGCCGCCCGCCCCGGCGCGGCCGTCCGGGACTACCGCCCCCGTGCCGACCGCTGGCGGCGCGGCAAGGCGGCCGAGGCCGACCTGCGGGCCTGGAAGGAGGGCCGCACCGGCTACCCCGTGGTCGACGCGGCCATGCGGCAACTCGCCCACGAGGGCTGGATGCCCGGCCGGGGCCGACTGCTCGCCGCGTCCTTCCTGACCAAGACGCTCTACATCGACTGGCGCGCCGGAGCCCGTCACTTCCTCGACCTGCTGGTCGACGGCGACGTGGCCAACAACCAGCTCAACTGGCAGTGGGTGGCCGGTACCGGGACCGACAGCCGCCCCAACCGGGTGCTCAACCCGGTGATCCAGGGCAAGCGGTACGACCCCGCCGGCGCGTACGTGCGGCGCTGGGTCCCGGAACTCGCCGAGCTGCCGGGCCCGTCGGTGCACGAGCCCTGGCGGCTGGCCGACCCGGAAAGGGCCCGGTACGACTACCCCGCCCCCCTGGTCGGGCTCCCCGAGGGGCTGGCCCGCTTCCGCGCGGCCCGCGGCAAGGACGGCCCGTGACCCCACCGGCTGTCGGTGGTCAGGACCCGGTGCCAGACTGGACGGGTGTTCGGAAGTCGCCCGGTCCGGACCCTTCACGTGTCCGCCGCCGTCGTCACCCTCGCGCTCTCGCTGGCGCTGTGCGCGGGGGCGGTGCCCGTGGCGGTCGCCGACGACGGGCCCGACCCGGCCCGCCCGGTGGACATCGGCGGCGGCCGCCGCGTGACGCTGGACTGTCGCGGATCCGGGTCCCCCACGGTCGTGCTCGTGTCCGGGGCCGGCGGCGCCTCGGACGAGTGGACCCACATCGTGGACGCCGCCCGGCCGGAAGCCGAGCCGAGGCCCGATCCGTCGGCGGTGCTCCCGGAGGTCGCCCGGTTCACGCGGGTGTGCGCCTACGACCGCCCCGGCACGACCCGGCTGGACGGCACGCCGAACCGCTCGACGCCGGTCCCCGGGCCCACCACCGCGGCGGCGGGCGTCGAGGACCTGCGGGCGACGCTCGCCGCGGCCGGTGAGCATCCGCCGTACGTCCTGGTCGGCGCCTCCTGGGGCGCGATGATCGCCTCGCTGTACGCGCGGACCGAACCGGCGCGGACCGCCGGGCTGGTGACCGTCGACGGAGCCTCCCCGTTCCTGAAGGACACCCTGACACCGGCCCAGTGGGCGACGTGGATCGACAAGATCCGATCCACGAACCCCGGGAAGGGCCTCGAAACGCCCGACTACCCCGCCGCCGTACGGGAACTGCGCGCGGCGCCGGCCCCGCCGCGCGGCCTGCCCGCCGTCGTGCTGACCTCCGACCGTCCGTGGGACCTCGCGGTCGGAGGCGGTTCTACCTGGCCGGCCTGGCTGGCCGCCCAGCGGCGCCTGGCCGAGGAACTGCGGGCCCGGCACGTCACCGACACCGACAGCGGCCACGGCATCGCCGTCGAGCGGCCGCGACTCGTCGCCCGGGCGATCCACGACGTGGTCGAGCAGGCCCGCGCAGGTCAGGAGCGTTGAGGGACCCCGCTGCCGCTTCCGCCGGCGCCTTCCGGCCCGTCGCCGCCTCCTCCCGGCGCGGTCGCCGCCGCCTCGCACAGTCCGCGCAGCAGGCCCAGGGCCTCCCGCAACCCGCCGGGGCGCAGCATGCCCGGCGCGGGGGCGGGACCCGCCCAGCCGGGGCCCGCCAGGAGGACCGTGGTCCGGGCCCGGGCGCCCTTGACCCCCCAGGCGGTGTCGGCGACATGCCGGGCCAGGGCATGGTGCGCGGTGGAGCGGGCCTGGGCCCACAGCACGACCGCGCCGGGCCCCGTCCGGCGCACGGCCTGGACGAGCGCCTCCGGCGGCACCGCTGCCCCGAACATCCGCGCGGGCAGGCCCAGTTCGGCGAGACCCGCGGCGAGCGCCTCCAGCGGGAGGGTGTGCTGCTCGCCCGGTACGCACGCCAGCAGGATCGGGGGAGCGCTCGCCCGGGGCCCGGACAGCGCGCCGATGCTCACGCGGCGCAGCGCCGTCGAGACGTGCCAGGAGAGCAGGTGCTCGACCTCGACGTACTGGTCGCCCGAGGTCTCCCACTTGCGTCCCACGGCGTGCAGGGTCGGCACCATCACCTCCTCCCAGGTGGTGACCAGGCCGTACTCGCCGATCAGGGAGCCGAGCATCTCGTCCATGGTCGGCGAATCGAGGCGGACGGCGGCCCGCCCCAGCCCCCGGCACTCCTGGCGCACGTCGCCGAGCGGCAGGCCGTTGCCCGATCCCGGCTGACGGGTCGGCGCGGGGGAGGCGGCCACGGGCGCGGCGGCCACCGACCCGGCCCGGGCGGCGCGCGCGGCCTCCGCGGGCGGCACGCCCGACGCGGTCAGGCGGCACATCTCCTGCAGGACGGCGATGTCCCCAGGGGTCCACCGCCGATGCCTGCCGTCCTCGCGGGCGGCGGGCCCGATGCCGTACCGCCGGTCCCAGGAGCGCAGCGTCGTAGGGGCGACCCCCAGCCGGCGTGCCACGGCCCCGGTGGTGACTCCGTGCGCGGGCTCGGCGGGCCCGCCGGTCTCTCGGATCTCCCCGATCTCGCCGATCTCTCGGATCTCGCCGGGCTGTGCGGACTCGTTCATACCTCCATCATGCGACGCACAAACGATGCGAGTGGAATCGATGCACGGCCGGGTCGGAGTCTGGACGGGAACCGGTCCCGGCCCCGAGGAGCAGTCGCCATGACCGCACAGAGCGTCACCGCCCGGCCGTCCCCCGTGTCCACCGTCCGGGAGCAGCTCCTCGACCACGAGGTCGCCGAGGGTTTCGTACGCGGCGACGAGCGGTGCCTGAGCGCCGCGTACCGCCGCTGGGGCGGCCTCGTCCTCGCCCTGGCCACCCGCACCCTCGGCGATTCCCGAGAGGCCGAGGACGTCAGCCAGCAGGTCTTCCTGGCCGCCTGGCAGGGCCGCGCCAACTACCGGCCGGAGCGCGGGCCGTTCCCCGGCTGGCTGGTGGGCATCACCCGTCGGAAGATCGCCGACGCCCTCACGGCCCGCACCCGGCGGCTCGCCCTGGTCGCCGCGGCCGGCGCCGCCCTGCCGCCCACGGACGAGCCGCCGGCCGGCCCGGAAACGGTCCTGGACCGGCTGCTCCTCACCGGCGAACTGGCGAAACTGCCCCGCGCGCAGCGGGAGGTACTGGCCATGGCTTTCTACGCGGACCTCACCCAGGCCCAGATCGCCGAGCGCACCGGACTGCCGCTCGGCACCGTCAAGAGCCACGCCCGGCGAGGCCTGCACCGGATGCGCCACTGCCTCGGCGGCGAGGCGCGCGCCGGCGCCGGTGGCAGGGGAGGCGGCAGCGTCGGTGGTGGTGGGGCGGCGGTTCCGGCCGGCCCCCGGCGGCCGGCGGAACAAGATTCCCATCCGCGGGTCGACCGGCACCGAAGTACCCGTGAAACGCCCGGCACCGGCCGTGCCGGGCAGGCGAGCGCGAGGGGTTGATCGACGTGGACCGGCGGAGAGTCGCTGTGGTGGGCGGGGGCGTGGCAGGGCTCACGGCCGCCCACATCCTGCAACGCGCCTACGACGTGGTGCTGTACGAGGCGGACGACCGCCTCGGCGGGCACGCGCACACCCATGAACTGACCACCGAGGACGCGGGAACGGTCCACGTGGACAGCGGATTCATCGTGCACAACGAGCGCACCTACCCGCACCTGCTGCGGCTGTTCCGGGAACTCGGCGTCACCACGCAGGAATCCGAGATGAGCATGTCCGTACGCTGCGACGGCTGCGGCCTGGAGTACGCGGGCGCCCGGGGCGCGGCCGGACTGCTCGGCGGAGGCAACCTGCTGCGCGGCCGCCACCTGCGCATGCTCACCGAGGTGCCGCGCTTCCACCGCGCCGCCCGGCGGCTGCTCGCCTCCCCCGACAGCGGGCAGACCTTGGGGGAGTTCCTCGACGGGCACGGCTTCTCCCGTTACTTCGTCGGCCACTTCGCCATCCCGCTCGTCGCGGCCGTCTGGTCGTGCGCGCCGGACACCGCCCTCCAGTACCCCGCCCGGTACCTCTTCCGTTTCCTGGCCCACCACGGACTGCTGTCCGTCAAGGGATCCCCGCAGTGGCGTACGGTCACCGGTGGTTCGGCCGACTACGTGGCCAAGGCCGCCAAGAACCTCACCTCCGTCCGCACCTCGACCCCGGTCCGGGCCGTCGTGCGCGCCGCCGACCACGCGCGCGTGCTCACGCCGGACGGCGACTCCACCCCGTACGCCGCCGTGGTCGTCGCGGTCCACCCCGACCAGGCGCTGCGCCTGCTGGCCGATCCGACCGAGGACGAGGTCCGGATCCTCGGCGCGTTCAGCTACTCCCGCAATCCCACCGTGCTGCACCGCGACACCTCGCTGCTGCCCCGCTCCCCGCACGCGCGCGCCTCGTGGAACTACTGGCTCCCCTCGTGTTCCGCGCGGCCCGAGAGCGTGCAGGTCAGCTACGACATGAACCGGCTCCAACAACTGCCTACCGCCGAGCCGCACATCGTCACCCTCAACGCCCGCGGCCGGGTCGATCCCTTCGACGTGATCGCCCGCATGGTGTACGAACACCCCGTCTACACCCCCCGGTCCGTCGCGGCGCAGGAGGAACTGCCCCGGCTGAACACGTCCGTGACCGCCTTCGCCGGCGCCTACCACGGCTGGGGCTTCCACGAGGACGGCTGCCGCTCCGGCGTCGCCGCGGCCGAGGCCCTGGGGGTGCGGTGGTGAACGGCGTCTCCGCAGGGCCGGCCGCCCCGCCCCACGTACCGGCCCTCTACGCGTGCACGGTGGCCCACACCCGCACCACCCCGATCCGGCACGCCTTCCGGCAGCGCACCTACCTATGGCTCATCGACATCGACGATCCACCCCGCATACCCCGGGCGCTGCGCCCGCTGGCCCGGTTCGACGCACGCGACCACTTCGGCGGCGAGGCCGCCACCCTGCGGGCGGGCCTGCGGGCCGAACTCGCCGCCCACGGCGTGACGGACGCCGACGGCCGCGTGCTGATGCTCGCCCACGCCCGGGTCCTCGGCCATGTCTTCAACCCGCTCACCCTCTACTGGTGCCACGACCGCGCCGGCACCCCGGTCTGCGTCGTCGCCGAGGTCCACAACACCTACGGCGAGCGCCACTGCTACCTGCTGCGCCCCGGCGCCGACGGACTGGCCGACGTCCCCAAGGACTTCTACGTCTCGCCGTTCTTCGCGGTCGAGGGCTTCTACCGGATGCGGCTGCCCGTACCCGGCGACGACCTCGACCTGACCGTGCAGCTGCGCCACGGCGACGGGACCTGCCCCTTCACCGCGACCGTGCGGGGCAGCCACCGCCCGGCCGGCGTCCGCACCCTGCTCGGAGCCGCCCTGCGTCACCCGTGGTCCACCGCCCGGGTGTCCCTCGGTATCCGCTTCCACGGCATCCGTCTCCTCCTCCGCGGCCTCCCGGTCCGGCCCCGTCCCGCCCGTTCCGCCTGTCCCGTCCCTTCCGTCAGTCCCGTCCGCCCCCCGCAGGAAGGCACCCTGTGACCGTCTCGTACATCCCGGCCCACGAGAGCGCGCTCGCACCCGTCGACCCGGCGCGCTGGCCCGACGTGGCCCGGCCGCCCCGCACCTCGGCCCTGCGTACCGCCGTCGCCGAGCGGATCCTCGGCCGGGCCCTCGCGCGGCTCCCGCTGCGGGTCCGACGCGGCCCCCGGGAGCCGGCCGCGTACGACGTGCCCCGGCAGGCCGGCGCGCTGCCCACCCTCACCCTCCACGACCCCGAAGCCTTCCACCGCCGGATCGGCGCGGACGGCCTGATCGGCTTCGGCGAGTCGTACATGGCCGGGGAATGGGACAGCGACGACCTGGTCGGCGCCCTGACCGTGCTCGCCGGCCACGTCGACGAGCTGGTGCCGGCGCCGCTGCGCCGGCTGCGCGACGCGTGGGTGCGCCGACGCCCGGAGCAGCAGCGCAACACCCCCGAGGGCGCGCGGGAGAACATCCACCGCCACTACGACCTGTCCAACGAACTGTTCACGCTGTTCCTGGACCGGAGCATGAGCTACTCCTCGGCCGTCTTCGCCGCCTTCCCCGCGCAGCCCGCCACCTTCACCGCCGCCCAGCACCGCAAGATCGACCGGCTCCTCGACCTCGCGGACGTCGGACCGGGCACCCGGCTGCTGGAGATCGGCACGGGCTGGGGCGAGCTGGCCCTCCGGGCCGCCTCCCGGGGCGCCGAAGTACTGACCGTGACCCTCTCCGCCGAGCAGCGCGACCTGGCCCGCGAGCGCATCGCCGCGGCCGGCCTCGGCGACCGGGTCACCGTCGAACTGCGCGACTACCGCCACGTCGAGGGTTCCTTCGACGCCGTCGTCAGCGTGGAGATGATCGAAGCGGTCGGCGCCGAGTACTGGGCTACCTACTTCGCCGCCCTGCGCCGGCTCCTCGCCCCGGGCGGCCGCGTCGCCCTCCAGGCCATCACCATGCCGCACGAGCGCATGCTCCTCACCGCCCGCACGCACACCTGGATCAGCAAGTACATCTTCCCCGGCGGGCTCATCCCCTCCCGCGAGGCGATCGCCCGCACGAGCGCGGCGGCCGGACTGCGCACCGTGGCGGACGACGGCTTCGGCGACCACTACGCGGAGACGCTGCGGCTGTGGCGCGAGGAGTTCGACCGACAGGCCGACTCCGTCGCCGCCCTCGGCTTCGACCGCACCTTCCACCGCATGTGGGAGCTCTACCTCGCCTACTCCGAGGCCGGATTCCGCTCGCGCTACCTGGACGTACGCCAACTGCTGCTCACCGCCGACGACCACGGGCCACGGGAGCCCCGATGACCCTCGACTGGGCGGCGCTGTCCCTCAACCTGGCCGCCGCGGCCGGCGCGGCGCTCGCCGTCATGCTGGCCACCTTCGCCGTCGCCACCGTCAAGGGCCTGCACCGGATCGTCGACATCGCCTGGGGCGTCGCCTTCGCCGCGGTGGCGCTCACCAGCTGGCTGCTGTCGGCGGGGTACGGCGACGACGGACGGCGGCTCGCGGTCGCCGCGGCGACCGTCGTGTGGGGGCTGCGCCTGGCCCTGCACATCGCCGGGCGCGGCCGGGGACACGGCGAGGACCCGCGCTACGCCCGCATGCTCGCCCGGGCACCCGGCAGCACCCGGCTCTACGCCCTGCGCAAGGTCTACCTGCTGCAGGGTGCGCTCGTCTGGCTCGTCTCGCTGCCGGTGCAGGCCGCGTCGTACGTGCCCGTACCGCTCGGGCCGCTCGCCGCCGTCGGCCTGCTGCTGTGGGCCACCGGACTGCTCTTCGAGGCGGTCGGGGACTTCCAGCTGGCCCGCTTCAAGCAGCGCCCCGAACACCGGGGCAAGGTCATGGACAGGGGTCTGTGGAGCTGGACCCGGCACCCCAACTACTTCGGCGACTTCCTCGTCTGGTGGGGTCTTTATCTGCTGGCCTGCGCCACCTGGCAGACTGCGGCACTCACGCTGGTCTCACCGCTGGTGATGAGCGCGCTGCTGATCTGGGGCAGCGGCAAGAGACTGTTGGAGGCGCACATGGCGGACCGGCCCGGCTACGCCGACTACGTGGCCCGCACCAGCGGGTTCTTCCCGCGCCCGCCGCGCCGCATACGCCAGGAGGCCCGGTGACGGCCGGGACCGAGCGGGACACGGAGTCCACCGGCCAGGGCCGCGCCCTCGTGCTCCGTACGTCCCCCGCGACACCGGCGGCCGCGGTGCTGCTGCTGCACGGAGGGCGCGAGGAGGGGCCGGAGCCGCCGCCCCTGGTCAACCTGCCCGCGCTGCGGATGCGGCCCTTCGCGGCCGCCGTCGCCCGCGCGACGCGCGGCCGCGACGTCCTGGTGGCGGAGGTGCGCTACCGCCACCGCGGCTGGAACGGCTCCCGCTGCGACGCCGCCCGCGACGCGGAGGCGGCCCTCGCGCGGCTGCGGTCGCTCGCCGGGGACGTGCCGGTGGTCCTGGTCGGCCACTCGATGGGCGGCCGAGCCGCGCTGCGGGCGGCCGGGGCACCCCTGGTCCACGGCGTGGTGGCCCTCGCCCCCTGGTGTCCGCCGGGCGAACCGGTGGACCACCTCGCGGGCCGCCGGCTCTACCTCCTGCACGACGAGGCGGACCGGGTCACCTCGGCCGCCGGGTCCTGGGAGTTCGTCCGCCGGTCCCGGCTCGCGGGCGCCGACGCCACCGCCATCCCGATGTCCACGGGCGGGCACGCGATGCTCCGCGGCGCGGGCGCCTGGCACCGGCGCACCGCCGCGCTGGTCACCGGCCTGGTCACCCGGGACTGAGCCCCGCCACCGAGCCCAGCCGACCGATCCCGGCCGACCGAGCCCCCGAAGGTGAACGCGGCCCGCGTCGTCGACCGCGTCGAGATCCGGATGCACGCCGGGCCGCGACAGGAGGCCGATCGCGCCATCGAGGACACCCGCGACACGCGGTGCCGGTGGCCGGCGTCCGGTCGTCGTCCTGGCCGGACGGCCGTCGCGCGGGTGTCGGACCGGCGCCGGGAACACCTTTCCGGCCGACCTGTGGTGCCCCCTCGGAAAAGCCCGTGAGCAGGCCGGTACGCGCCTATTTGACGTGCACCTGCTAGGGCAAAATGGCAGATGTCACAGGCAAATGGGTACGGAGGGGTGTGTCTTGGCGTTGCTGTCCTTACCGGTACGGCGCATACGGGCACTACGGGGGACGAGCGGGGTGGCGTCGGGCCTGCAACGCGCCCAGTCCTTCATGATCGTGGCCACCCTCCTGTACCGGGCGAGCCATCTGACGGTGGGCGCCCTCGCCGTCGCCCAGCGCCGGTCGGAACTGCCCCTGCAGTACGTGGGATTCGCCGCCGCCCTGGGACTGAGCGCGCTGACCTACGGCACCGCCCTGCGGCGCGGCGGGTTCGACCGGCGGCACATCTGGGCGGACGCCCTGGTCGTCGGATGCCTCCTGCCCCTGGCCCTGTGCACCTGGGGCGGCCTGCGCGAGCCGCCCGCGATCGCGTGGGCCATGCTGCTCGGCGGATCGGCCAGCGCCGTCGCGGCCATCTCCCTCGAACGACTGCACGCCCTCACCGTCATCGCCCTGCTCGTGGTCACCCACTTCATCGGCTACCAGGCGGTGGGCGCGAGCCCCGCCGTGATTCTCGGCCATCTCAACTCGATCGTGTCCTCGGCCGTGATGACCTGGCTGTTCCGCTGGTACCTGCTGCGCCAGGGCCGCCTCCTCGACGAGGCCAACGCCCGCGCGGTGGCAGCCGAGGCCCACAAGGCGCGCTACGCCGAGCGGCTCGAACACCACCGGGCCCTGCACGACACCGTCCTCGCCACCCTGACCACCCTGGCCTCCGGTTCGGTCGACGCCAACGCCCCCGAGGTGCGGCGCCGCTGCGCGCGCGAAGCGGCGTACCTGCGCCGGCTGATCCAGCAGACCGCGGACGAGGTCCACCACCGGGAGATCGGTACCGCCCTGGAGGAGGCGGTCGGGTCCGTCGAGAGCCTCCAACTACGGGTCACCGCCCAGTACCACGACCTGCCGCAGGTGCCCCCCGAGGTGGCCGCCGCGCTGGGCGACGCCGTCCGCGAGGCCCTGAACAACGTACGGCGCCACGCGGGCACCGGACACGCCTACCTCACCGCCACCAAGGACCCGGACGCCCGTGGGGGAGCCCTCGTCACCGTCGTCGACCGGGGCCCCGGATTCGACCCCGAGCACTGCCGGCCCGGCCTCGGCCTGCGCCGCTCGATCCACGACCGGATGGTGGAGGTGGGCGGCCGGGCGACCGTGGACACCGCCCCCGGTGAAGGCGTACGGGTGGAGCTGAGATGGCCCGGGTGATCACCGTCTCGGTGGTCGACGACGACCGGATGCTCCTCGACGGCCTGCGGGCCTGGCTCGGCGGCGTGCCGGAGCTACGACTCGTGGCGACCGCCGCCACCGTCGGCGAACTCCTCGGCGCACCGGACGCACAACTGCCCTACGGCTTCGGGGCGACGGCCTACTCCCCGCCCGACATCGTCCTCCTCGACCTCGTCCTGCGCGACGGTTCCGCCCCCGCCGACAACATCCGGCGACTGCTGCGGACCGGCAGCCGCGTCCTGATGATCAGCACGGTGCCCGACCGCTCCCGGATCATCGAGGCCATCCGGGCCGGCGCCGACGGCTACCTGACCAAGGACCACGACCTGCCCACCCTGGTCGCGGCCATCAAGGACCTGGCCTCCGGCCAGGGCGCCCTCTCCGCGGAACTCGCCTTCGCCTGCGCCTACGACGACAGCCCCGCCCGCCCCCGCCTCTCGCCCAGGGAACGGCAGATCCTCCTCGACTACGCCTCCGGACTGACCCTGAAATCCGCCGCCCGGCGGGCCGGCATCACCGTCCACACCGCCAAGGACTACCTGGACCGGGTCAAAGCCAAGTACCAGCAGGCGGGCCGCCCCACCTACACCAAGCTCGACCTGGCCCGACGGGTACGGGAGGACAGTCTCGACGGGGGCTGACCACCCCCACAAGCCCCCCAAACGGACGGCTACAGGGGCACGCGCGGCGTCCCTATCGTCATCCCCGGCGGCGCCTCGGAGGGCCCGCCGGAAAGGGGACGAGCCGGTGTCCATCTTCTGGCCGGCGCTGCCGGAGGACTGTACCGTCGCGGGCCCGGACGGTGGCCCGCACCCGAGGCGAGGGGAACTCATCGGCCGCGGGGCCGAGATGGGGCAGATCATGCGCGCGCTGGCGGGCGCCCGCGCCGGGCGCGGCGCGGCCCTCTTCGTGACGGGAGAGCCCGGTGTCGGCAAGACCCGGCTCGCCACCGAGGCCCTCGCCGTGGCCGCCGAGACGAACATGGTCACCGTACGAGGGCGGGCCAGCGCGGTCGGCTCACCCGTCCCGTACCGGCCGCTGGTCGAGGCCCTGCTCCTGCTGTCCCGGGCCGGCCTGCTGCCCGACCCGGACGAACTCGGCCGCTACGGACCGGTCATGGCCCGGCTGCTGACCGGCGCCCGGGACACGGGCGCCGACGCCGCCTCGCACCTCGTGGTCGCCGAGACCATGCTGCGCCTGCTCACCGTCGTCGGGGAGCGCCAGGGCTGCCTGCTCGTCCTCGACGACCTGCACGACGCCGACGCCGCGACGCTCGCGGTCCTCGACTACCTCCTCGACAACATCGGGCACCAGCCGGCCGTCCTGCTCCTCGTCACCGGATGCGCACCCTGCGCGGCGACCGAACTCGCCTCCAGGGCCCGCGGCCGCGACGCCGCCGCGGTGCTCGACCTCGGCCCCCTCAGCCGCCCCGACGTGCACCTGCTCATCGCGGCCGAGCTGCGCGTCCCCCCGACCGAGGTCTGCCCCGACCTCGTCCACCGCGCGGTCGACAGCGGCGCCGGCATCCCCTTCGTCGTCAAGGAACTCGTCCACGACCTCACCGGCCGCCCCGCCCGCCGCGACCCGGGGACACCGACCGTGCCGGCCGGCGTCGCGGACAACGTCAGACGCCAGGCCGAGCGGCTCGGCCCGCTCGGCGTGGAACTCCTCGGCATGGCCGCCCTGTTCGGCCGCCGCTTCGCCCTGCCCGTACTGGAGCGCGCCATCGGCCGCGACCACGCGGAACTGTCCGCGGTCCTGCGCGCCGCGGTCGCCTCGTACCTGATCACGCCGGACGGTCCCGGCGCCCAGTGGTACACCTTCCGCTACCCGCTGGCGGCCGAGGCCCTGCTGGACGACCTCGGCCCGGGGGAGCGGACCCGGTACGTGAGACGGGCCGCGCGCGCCCTCACCGAGCTCCACCCCGGGCTGCCCGGGACCTGGTGCGAGCACGCCGCCCAGCTGCACGAGCACGCCGGCGACACCCCCGAAGCCATCCGTCTGTACTGCGAGGCGGCCGGGCGGGCGACGGGCGAGGGCGCGACGGACCGGGCCGTGGACCTGCTCACCCGGGCCCACCGGCTCGTCGAACCGGACACCGTCGCCGAACTGCGCGCCACGGTGCTGGAACGCCTGCTGGACGCCGTCGCCCGCTCGGCCCGGTTCGACGGCCTGCCCACCCCCGCCGCCCTCCTGAACACCCTCGGCGGCGACGGCGGCGAGCACGACATACCCGCCCAGCGCCGCGCCGGACTCCACGCCCGGCTGAGCGACCTCGCCACCCTCACGGGCCGCCCCGCGGAGGCCCTGTGGCACCTCGACATCGCCCGCGCACTGCTCGGAAGCCACCCGGCCGACCAGTACGCCGCCCTCGTGGACCTTTCCGCCGTGCACGTGGAGCTGGGCCGGCTCGCCCCCGACCGGCTGCGCACCGCCACCCGGTACGCCCTCCGGGCCCTGCACGCCGCCCAGCGCGTCGACCTGCCCGACGTGGCCTGCCGGGCCCTGCTGCTGCTCGGGCAACTGGCCCGGGAACAGGACGAGCGGACGGCCGCGGCCCACTTCCGGCGGGCCCGCGCCATCGCCCTCGCCCGCCGGCTCCCCGTCCCGCGCGTGGCCGCCGACGTACACCTGGCCATCGTCGCCGCGAGCCACGACGGCCGACCCACCCGGATCGAACAGGCCCGGCAGGAGGCCCTGGCCATGGGGCTGCTGCCCCTGGCCCACGAGACCGGATTCGTCCTCGCGCTGGACCGGATCCAGCACGGTCGCTACGACGAGGCCCGGGACCGGATCCGGGAGGCCGCCGCCGACGCCTCACGACTCGGACTGGGCCGCCCCCTGGCCATGCTGCGGCTCGCCGAGGCCGTCCGATACGCCCACCAGGGCCGCCGGGCCGAGATGCGCGGGGCCCTGGAACGCCTCGCCCCGCTGCTGGACGCGGCGCCCGGCGTCCGCGCGATGTCGTACGGGCTCGCACGGGCCGTCTGCTCGCTGCTGGAGGAACGGCACGAGGCCGCCGGGCAGGAGTTCGCGCAGGCCCTCGCCTACGACGCGGAGAACCCGGCGATGGGCGGCTTCGGCAAGCACGGCATCATCCTGCTGCTCGGCGTGCTGGCCGGCCGCATGGGCCGACCCCACCACGCCGAGGTCACCCGGGCGAGCGCCGGCGCCACCCGCTGGAACCACCAGTTCACCGGCCTGGCGCACGCCGTGCTGCTCGGCCGCGAGGGCCGCCCCGACGAGGCCACGGTCGCCGCGAGCACGGCGTTGGAGGCGGCCGAACCCTTCCCCATGGCGCGCAGGCTGTGTCAGCGGCTCGTCGCCCAGTCGGCGTACGACGACGGCTGGGGCACTCCGGTCGAGTGGCTGCGCGAGGCGGAGGAGTACTTCCACGACGTCGGCCTGCAGGCGGTCGCCGGAGCGAGCCGGGCGCTGCTGCGCGGGATGGGCGCCTCGGTGCGGCAACGGCGCACGGGCACCGAGCGGGTGCCCGCGGACCTGCGCCGGTGCGGGATCACCGTCCGGGAGTTCGAGGTGGCCCGGCTGGTCGCCGAACGCATCAGCAACAAGGACATCGCCGGCCGGCTGCACATCTCGCTGCGCACCGTCGAGAAGCACGTGGCCAGCCTCCTGCAGAAGACCGGCCACCCGAACCGGACGGCCTTCGCCACCGCCACCCGCGACCTGGTCGCCTGATCACGCGCCCGACCGCTCGCCCGCCCGACCGCCTCAGGAGAGTCGGGCCAGCGGGTGTCCGGCCGCCAGGGTCACCACGCGGTCGAAGCGGCCGTCGAGGTCCTCGTCCCCGTGGTGCACGACGAGCAGCGCCCGCCCGGCGGTCCGCTCGCGCAGCATCCGGAACACCAGCTCCCGGCCGCGGTCGTCGAGGTTCGCGAACGGCTCGTCCGCGAGGTACACGTCGGCGTCCTCGCACAGGAGCGCGGCGACCCCGGCGCGCTGGCGCTGGCCCGAGGACAGCTCCGACGGCAGCCGGTCGGCCGATCCGTCCAGGTCCAGGGCGGCGCGCAGCCCCTCGTCGGGGACGAGGTCGCGCACCGGCAGCGGGGGCAGGTTCACCGGAGCGGTCAGGCTCGCCACCCGGGGCGGCAGGGTGACCGACCCGGCGTCGGGGGCGAGCGTCCCGGAGATGATGTGCAGCAGCGTGGTCTTCCCGCAACCGTTGGGGCCGCGCAGCAGCACGTGCTCGCCGGCGCGCAGCTCGAAGGCGTCGAACGACACCCCGGCCACCCCGGCCACCCCGGTGCCGCCGCTCCCGCCGCGCTTCTCCTCGCCCGCGTCCCCGTCCGCGCCGCCGTACACGACACGGGCCCCGTGGACCCGTACCAGCGGCCCCTCGTCGTGGTACGGGCTCCGCCGGGACTCCCGTAGGGACTCGATCCGTTCGAGGACGGCGGTGCTCCGGCGGGCCTGCGGAATCATGTTGATGAGGTCGAACACCCCGGTCACCGCCCGCCACAGCGAGTTGACGAAGGCGAGGAAGCTGCCGAAGGTCATCCGGCCGGAGAAGACGAAGAAGGCTCCGACGATCATCGAGGCGGTGTCCGACATGTTCATCACCAGGTCGCTGAGGGTCCGCTGGCGCTGCGCCAGCCGGAAGTTGACGAAGGTGATGCCGAGGAAGCCGCGCAGGGCGTCCCGGTTCGCGCGGCGCGTGCCCGGCAGCAGCGCCGGCAGCCCGCGCAGGGCGGGGAAGGCCTCCAGCGTCCGGGTCAGCGTGTTGATGTAGCGGGCCTCCGCCTCGCGTTCGGGACCGGTGTTCTCCTCGATCCGCCGGCCGAGCCGGTTGCTCACGAACACCAGCGGCGGCACGATCACCAGCAGGATCAGGCTGGCCTGCCAGGACAGGTACAGCAGCACCCCCAGGAACACCACCGAGGTGACCGCCTGCCGCGCGATGCGCAGGGACACGTCGACGGCCGGCAGGACCCCCTGGGAGACGTCGTTGTGGATGCGGCTGACGTACGAGGCGTTGCCCGCCCGCGTCATCGTCCGGCCGTCCAGGCCGAGCGCGCGGCCCAGCAGCTCGCTCTCCAGCACCAGTGTGAACGCGTTCTCGAACCGTTTGCGCCGGCAGGCGATCCAGTACCCGGTGAGGTTGAGGGTCAGCCCGAGCGCGAGGTAGGTGAGGCCGAGGAACAGGAAGCGCCGCGGGTCGGCGGTCAGGATCGCCTCGTCGAACAGGGCCTTGAGCAGCAGCGGGTGCAGCAGGGCCTCCAGCCCGCTCGTGGTGACCTCGGCGACGAGGATCACCACGAACGGGGTCCGGTGACCGCGCAGCGTGCGCCAGAGCTGCCTCACCGTCCGACCTCGTCCAGCAGGAAGTCGGCCGGGCCTCCTCGGTTCACCCGGTGGAGCACCCGCAGCACGCCCGCCGATCCGGTCAGATAGTCGGTGGAGCAGCGCAGCAGTCCGTCACCGGGCAGACCCAGCAGGGGCGGCCGGCCGTCGGCGCGCGGCAGCCCGAAGCGCTCGGCGGGCTCGAAGAGGAAGACCCTCCGGACGAAGTCGAGCTGACGCAGCGCCGTGTCACGGTAGGACCGGTCGCCGGTGAACTCGGCCGCGTCCAGCAGCGCGTCGGCGACCCCGGCCATGCCGAAGGCGTAGCCCGGCATCACCGAGTAGCGGACGTCCAGCCCGCGCAGGACGGTCCGGGCCGCGTCCATGTCCCCGTAGCGCAGCAGCACCTTCAGCACGCCCGCGGAGCCGACCTCGACGTACGGCTCCATCGTCCCCTCGTGCTCGAACATGACCGGGCCGCCGTCGTCGTCGATGGGTGCGGCGTGGGCCATCTCCCAGGCGAGAGCCTCCCGCCCCAGTCGCAGGTGGCGCGCCTCTCCCGTGACCTGGTGCATGCGCAGCAGGAACATCGCGACACCGGCCTGCCCGAAGCCCAGTCCGGTCAGCGGCCCCTTCGTGGAGAACTCGTTCAGCCAGTGGGCGTGGCCGCCCTCCCGCCGGGCCGTCTCGTGCAGCGCCTGCGCGCACTCCCGGGCGGCGGCGAGGTCGCGGGGGTCGTGGCCGCGCAGGAAGAAGCGCAGGTCGGTCATGCCGACGCCGGAGAGGCCGTAGTAGAAGGTGTGGTCGCCCGTGTCCACCGCGCGCTCGTTGGCCCGGGTCAGCAGTTCCCTGGCCGGTCCGCCGAGCCCGAGGGAGTCGGCCGCCCAGGCGATTCCGGACAGGCCGTTCATGAGGCCGTCCGGATAGCGGGCCGGATCGATGTCCGCGAGCCTGCGGCCCAGCCAGTCACGCCACGCCGGCCGGACGGGGACCCCGCCGGCGTGCAGCGCCCACAGGACGCCGCTCGCCCCGAAGCCCAGGCTCAGCGGGTTCGTGACGTGCGCGAAGGGGTCCACGGGGAAGAGCGTGTCGCGGTCGGTGTCGGCGCTCGCCCCGATGAAGGCGGCCACCCCGGCCTCCGCGTCCACGAGCCCCAACTCCTCTTCGACGACCGGGGGCACCGGGGCGGTCACGACCCGGGCCTGCAGGTCGTCGCCCTCGTCCTCCAGGGCCTTGAGCAGGCCGTTGAGGTCGATCCGGTCCTGGGCCAGGTCGGTGATCAGCCGGTGCACCCGCTCCGGCCAGCCCAGTCCCTCGGTGATGAAGATCCGGTACAGGTCCAGGACGTCCTCGCGCAGGTACGACATGGCGGCGATCGGGAAGACGAAGTACGCCATGGTGGACGCGAGGGCGTACCGGTCGCCCTCCGGTCCGTACGCCTTGAAGCGGTTGCGGGAGAGGCTGAATCCCGGGGTGTAGAGCTCGACCGGCTTCGCCAAGGCGTCGTCACCGCCCTCGGCCAGTCGGCAGGCCTCCAGGTCGACGATGGTCACCTCGTAGGTGTCCGGGTCGATGAGCAGGTTCGCGGCGGTGAAATCGGTGAGGATCACCCCCCGGTCGTGGGCGGCCCGGATCGCGCGGGCCAGTCCGCGGAAGACGGCGAGGAAGATCCGCAGGTACTCCCGCGAGCGTTCGACGTCGAACCCCGGCCGCGCCAGCGGGTTGCGCTCCAGCAGTACCGAGCGGATGTCGGAGCTGTCGACGAACTCCTCGGCGATGTAGTGGTGTTCCCAGTGCCGGAACGTCGCGATCGGGGCCGGGTACGCGCCCGTGTCGGCCAGCCGGTTCAGGAACATCCACTCGCGGCCGAGGATGTCCACGGCGTCGTGGTCCTGCCGCGGGTTGATGTTGGTGTGCGGGCGGGCCTCCTTGAGCAGCACCGGGCGGTCGTCGTCCGCGGTGTCCTCGGCCGTGTACACACCGCCGCTGTTGGAGAACTGGATCGCGCCGGTCACCCGGAAGCGGCCCCCGAGCAGGCCGTCGTCCTCCGCGTCCTCGTCGGCGGGCCGCCAGTCGTCGAACGGCCAGGGCACCCAGGAGGGCTGCGCGTGGCCGGGGCGCCGGTCGTCGGGGACGGGTCCGTCAGGTCCGAGGATGCGCGGTCGTCTGCGGCCGAGGACGTCGACGGTGTGGGTGTCGAGGAACTGGCCGTAGCGGAAGTAGAGGGCCTTGTTGTCCCGGTACCGCAGGTCCGACAGGACGTAGGCGCCCTCGACCCCCTTCAGGAGGCGGGCCAGGTCCGCCAGGCAGGTCCGGAACTCGTCGTCGTCGCGCGGGTAGACGGTGACGAGCTTGCCGCCGCTGCCCCGTGAGATGGCCTTGGAGTTGAGCATCTCGAAGATGTTGAGATCGAGAGCGATCTTGAAATCGATCTCGCGTTCCGTCAGGTGGCCGATCACCGAGGTGGCGACCTCGCGCACGTGGCGGTGGCTCGACGAGATGTGGATCTTCCAGCCCTGCGCCGGCAGGTTCTGGTTGTGGCGGAAGCTCCACCAGATGCCGCTGCGGACGAACCGGGCCCGCACCCGCTCGTCGAACGCGGCGAGGAAGTGGTCCGCGTTCGGTTCGTAGAAGACGTCGAGCGGGTCGAAGAACAGTGTGTCGTTCCACGCGAAGAGGAAGCGGTAGACCCAGCGTTCGTTGCGCATCTCAGCCTCTGTGATCGTCCGGAGCCGCCGGCAGCAGCGGCTGCGGCGGCGGCCGTCGGGAACGGTGGGTCCGTGCGGGGGCGCGCCGAGCCCACGCACGGACCCGGTGCGTCAGTTCGGGTCGTGCGGCTGGTGCGGAGACTTGCAGCAGTCGCTGCTGCTGCTCGTCAGGCTGACGGTGGCGGCGGCACTCTGCGTGGTGCGGGCCTCCATGTTCTGCAGCTTGAGGACGCTCATCCGGATCACCTCCTCGAAGGTCGGGTGCGTGGATCGTGCGCTGACGTGGATTCCTTGCCGGCCGATCGGCAGGTCCGACTCAACGCCATCCGCGCCACCCGCACATGGGCGGTGGCCGCGCATAATCGCCGCCCGCGCCCCCCACCGGAACACCGCCCCGCACAGGGCGAAATGGTGGTGGTCCGCCCCCTCCGGCCGGCGGCACCCGGTGTGGTACGGAACGGCGATGTCAGAGGCGGTCTCTAGCCTCGGGGGCATGTACGAGACCTCCACGGGTGCGCCCGACGACGTGAATGCCCCGCTGCCCGAGCCGCGGTGGACCGCGCAGTGGGCCGACGGCCCCGTACCGGACCAGCGGCGCCTGCGTCCCCTCACGGGGCACAGCGGCCCGGTGCGGACGGTGGCCACGGCGATCGTCGACGGCAGACCGGTCGCGGTCTCGGGCGGCCAGGACCACACCGTGCGCGTCTGGGACCTCGCGACGGGCGGGCAACTGCACGATCCGGTCACCGGCCGCACCGACCCGGTGTCCTCGATGACCACCGAGGTGCTGTCCGTGGCCACGGCGGTCGCCGACGGCAGGCCCGTGGCCTTCAGCCTGCACGGCGACGACTCGGTCCTGGTCTGGGACCTGGCCACGGGCCGCGCGGCGGGGGAGTTCGTCAGGCTGGTGGAGAGCGCCGTCCTGGACGAGCGCCGGGTCCTGCTCACCCTCGGGGCCGACGGGACCCTGTCCGTCGCGGACCTGCGCACCGGCAGCCGGGTCGCCGCCTTCCCGTCGGCGACCGGCATCGCGACGCTGGGCGGCCGCCGGGTCGTCCTCACCGTCGACGCCGTCGACGTGGACCGGACGGTGCGCGTGTGGGACCTGGCCGGCGGCGGTCAACTGGCCCGGTCGCTGGAGGTGGTGCGGACCGTCGACCTCGACGGGCGGGTGCTCGCCGTCACCGCCCGGGATCCGGACCAGGAGGCGGACCGGGATCCGGACCCGGCGGCGGATTCGGGGGAGGGGCGGCTGTGGGACCTGGCCACCGGCGAGCCGTCGGACGGCCCCGAGGTCGCCGCGGCCCTGTCCGGCGGCGTGGACCGACCCGGTGTGACGACCTTGACGGTGGTGCACGGCAAGGCCGTCGCCGTCGGCCTCGACGGCGAGGAGCCCCACTTCATCGGCCCCCTGGCCCTCGCCCGCCAGAACGGCGCCCTGGTCCGCACCCGGGCGCGGGAGACCGCACTGCTGGACGGGCGTACCGTCGCCCTCACCACCGAAGCGGACGGGACCCTGCGTATATGGGACCTGACGGACGATCGGCCGCGCGTGCACGGCATGCGGGTGCTCGACGCCGTCGGCGCGAGCGCCACCGCGCCGGCCTTCCCGCCCGGCCCGGAGCGGGAGGCCGACCTGTGGCACCGGATCTCCGGCCGTGGGGACGGTCCTTCCGGCAGCGCCGATCCGGTCCTGCTCACGGTGGAGCAGGGCGACACGGTGGTGGTACGGGACCGCGCCACCGGACAGCCCGTCGGCCGGCCGCTCACCGGACACACCGGCAAGGTCTGGGACGTGGCCACCACCGTCGTGGACGGGCGGCCCGTGGCCGTCACGGCGAGCGCCGACCACACGCTCCGGACCTGGGACCTCTCCCACGCCCTCGCCCACGGGGACGGTCCGCCCCGCGCCGGTCACACCGGAACGGTCACGGCGGTCACCACGGCCGTCCTCGACGGGAGCCCGGTGGTCGTCACGGCCGGCGCCGACCGCACCCTGCGCGTCCGGGACCTGAACACCGGCCGACAGGTCACGGTCCCCGTGGCGGGCCTGGAGGGCGAGGTGACCGCGATGGTCGCATCGGAGGTGGACGGGCGGCCGGTGATCGTGACCGCGGGTTCCGGTGACATCCTGCGCCTGCTGGATCCGGTGGGCGGGGAACACATAGGCGAGCCCGTCACCAGCCACCACGGCCGGGTACTGGCCCTGGCCGGCGCGACCCTCGCGGGCCGGCCGGTCGTGGTCACGGCCGGCACCGACCGCACCGCGGCGATCCGGGACCTCGCCACCCGCCGCCCGGTCGGCGAGCCGCTCACCGGTCACACGAGCAGGGTGACCGCCGTGGCGACGGCGGAGCTCGCGGGGCGGCCCGTCGCGGTCACCGGCAGCTGGGACAGGACCGTACGGCTGTGGGACCTCGGCACGGGCCGGCAGATCGGCGAACCCCTGACCGGCCATACCGACTGGGTGACCTCGGTGGCCACCACGCTGATCGACGGCAGGCCCGTCGCGGTCAGCAGGAGCCGCGACAAGACGGTGCGCCTGTGGGACCTGGCCACCCTGCGGGAGATCGGCGAACCCCTGACCGGTCACACGGATCCGAACGGGCCCATGGTCGTCACCACCGGGGGTGACCGGCCGGTGATGGCCATCGGCCAGGGGCAGGCCGTGCGCTTCTGGGACCTCACCACGGGGTGCGAGGTGGGGAACGAGTACGCGCTGCCGCTGCCGGCGGCCGCGCTCGCGGCGGCACCGGGCGGCCGGCTCGCGGTCGGCTTCGGCCCGGAGGTGGCGGTGCTGCGCCCGGCGACAGATTGACTCGAACGGACCGTACGCCTCCGGTAGGTCGGGAGAATTCCGGGAGCAAGAGGCGGTGATCGACGTGCGGGCCGGTGGCGAGTGAATTCGCCTCCTCCGTACGGCGGTTCACCGATCCCCCCAGCACCGTGAGAGGCACCACGATGACCACACACCGCGTCAGGCGTTACGCGGCCCGCGCGTTGACCATGACGATGGCGGCCTGCGCCGTCGCTGCGGCGACCACCCTTCCGGCGTCCGCCGCCGACCAGCCGACCCGGCCGCAGCTCATGGCGGACTGCGCCTCGGGCGAGGGCAAGTGCACCTTCAACTCGCCCAAGCTCGGCGAGGCGTACCTGGGTGACTTCCGCCAGGTGTCGAACTCCCTGTTCAACTGCACCACTTCCGACGCGACCCAGTCGATGACCTGGGACGACACGGTGGGCTCCACCGACTCGCTGGGTGTCTCCGTCACGGCCGGCGGTAACATAGCGGGCATCGTCGACCTGAGCGTAACCGCGAGTTACAGCCATAGTTGGTCGAGCAGCCACTCGGAGAGCAGCTCGCTCAACATGACGGTGAAGCCGGGCGAAGTGGGATGGATCTCGCGCGCCCAGGTGATGCAGAAGGTCTCCGGCACCTGGCAGACCCACTACGACAGCCCGAAGTGGAGTCACTACTACTGGTTCTTCCAGGACACGATCACCGGCCCGGCCAAGAACGGCACGGACGGTAGGAGCAACGCGGTGGTGGTCAAGACCCGCAAGATGACGGCCGCGGAGAAACGCTCCTGCGCCGCCGAGGGTCACCAGGGCCGCAGTTTCGTCCAGACCCGCTGAACCAGCCCGGCCCCGCCCCGTTCCTCGGGGCGGGGCCGGCCTCGTTCTCGACCACCGGTGCCTCCCGCGCTCCAGAACCGCTCCTACAAGGAGTACGCGGCCGAGCCGCGCACCGCCCACCCCCTCCCACCTGCACGGCGGCGACCGGGCCGGGTGAGAGGGGGGCTTTTATCCCCTGTTCATGAGGGTGTCAAGTCCCGAGATTCCGGAACATGACCCGGGTGTGGCCCCCGGGGCTTACTTGTGGTGCGGGCCTCACCGGAAAGAAAACGAGGCAGACGAAAGAAAAGGAATACCTCCCCGAGGATCCCTTCTCTCGCCGATATCACCGCACCGTCCCGGAAATCCGGGTACGTCAAACACCCCTCTTGAACCGTAGGAGAAAGTCATGAACCGCAAGATGCACACCAGCAATGGCACCCGCTCCACCCGTCGCGGCTTCCGCGTCGCCACTCTGGTCGCCGCGGCCGCTGTGGTCACAGGAGGAGTTGTGCTTCCGGCGTCCATGGCCTCGGCCGCTCCGGTGGCCACCCACGTCGCTACGGCTCTCCCGAACGGTGGAGGCGCCGGAGGTGACGGTGGCAAGGGCGGTACCGGCGGTCTCGTCGGTGGCGCCGGTGGCGCCGGCGGCTCCGGTGGCGGCAGCGTCCTGGGCACCGGTGGCAAGGGCGGCAACGGCGGTACCGGTGGAGACGGCTTCCTGGTCGGCGGCGCCGGTGGCGGTGGCGGCGGTGGCGGCGAAGGCCGGATCGGTGGCGCCGGTGGTAACGGCGGCGACGGCGGCTTCGGCGTCCTCCAGGGCGGCAACGCCGGTGGCGGCGGCGGGGGCGGCGACGGCTTCCTCAAGGGCGGCAAGGGCGGCAACGGCGGCAACGGCGGCTTCAGCTTCTTCAACGGAGGCAACGGCGGCAAGGCCGGTGACGGTGGCCTCGGTGGCCTGATCGGTGGCGCCGGTGGTAACGGCGGCGCCGGTGGCGGCAGCCTCTTCTGACCGCTCGACGTAGCACCCGGCTCAACGGGGTGGAGGCCTTCGGGCCTCCACCCCCACCCTCCACCCCCCTCTCGGTATGTGCCGAAACGGAGAAACCCCTCATGTTCACGAAGTCCTGGCAGCGTCCGATCATCCTGGCCACGGCCTCTCTGGCCCTCGTCACCGGTACGGCGTGCGCCGCGCAGGCGTCGCAGTCCCACACCCCCACGAGCATCAGCGCCTCGGCCCCGGCCGACCTGCCCGCACACTGCGTCGGATTCGGCGGCAAGGGCGGAGAGGGCGGGGAGGGCGGCAAGGGCGGCCGGGGCGGCGAGCCCGGTCAGCCGGGTGAGCCCGGTCAGCCCGGCGGGGTCGGCTGCTTCACCTTCAAGGACCTGCCCGACAAGCCGAAGGCTGATCTGACCGTGGTCGACAAGGTACGCATCGCGATCATCGTGCTGGCGGCCGACGACGAGGAAGAGACCACGAAGAAGATCGCCGACAAGTACAAGATCTCGGAAAAGCAGATCGACACCTGGAAGAAGTACTACGTCGACGGCGACTGGTTCGCCCTGATGGCTGACGACGTCCGCTCGTGAGGCCTCGACGCCCCGGTGCACAACCGGCCGGGGCGTCGGCGAAAAGCTCGGGAAGACGAACGGCCGGACATCGATCGGGCCCACTCGACAGGAACGCGGAAAGCGGGACATCGCAGCCGCGTCACGGAATGCAATTCCAGGCAAGGGAGAGTCTCATGCGTACGCGATCCACGAAGTTCCGGCTCGGCCTCATCATCTCCGCGACTCTGATCGGCGCGGGTGCTGTCGCACCGGTCGCCACCGCGGCCCCGGCCCCGTCCGCCCAGACCGTCTCCGCCTTCGGCAGCGGCGACGCCCGTCCCGGCGGCGGCCGGTTCCACGGCAAGGCGGCGCTCGGCGGGGTCAAGGTGGACAAGGGCAGCGTGCGCGTCGGTGACCGGGTCTGTGCCGGCAACTGCGACGGATCGGTGAACGGAACCAACGGCGGCAAGGGCGGCATCTGCGCCGGGCTGTGCAACGGGAGTGCCAACGGCGGCAACGGTGCCACGGGCGTGCCGGGTGGCAACGGTAAGAACGGCGGCAAGGGCGGCATCTGCGCCGGAACCTGCAACGGCAGCGCCAACGGCGGCACCGGCGGCACCGGCGGGGTCGCGCTGCCCGGCGGCGACGGCGGCAAGGGCGGCACCGGCGGCGACGGCGGCCTCTGCATCGGCTTCGGCTGCGGGACCACCGGCGGCCTCGGCGGTAACGGCGGCGCCGGCGGCAACGACGACGACTGACCGCCATGCACCCGGACGCGCACGGTGACCGGTCCCCCTCGGGGACCGGTCACCGTGCGCGTCCGGGTGCGCCCATGGGCCCGTCCCGATCGTCCCGGTCCACGGCGCGCGCGGGTGGGGCGGTCGATAGACTTCCAGGTATGGAAGAGCGGCCTGCCGCGTCCGGCGGCGTCACACGGCCGGGCGAGGGGGACGCCCGATGAGCGAGGTGTCGAACCTCAGCGTGTACGCGGGCCGCGCCTCGGGCCTCATCGGCAAGCAGATCGCCGGCTACCGGGTGGAGCGCATGATCGGCCGCGGTGGCATGGCCGTCGTCTACTGCGCGAAGGACCTGCGCCTCGACCGGACCGTCGCGCTCAAGCTGATCGCCCCCGAGCGGGCCCGTGACGAGACCTTCCGGCGCCGCTTCACCCACGAGTCACGGGTGGCCGCCTCGATCGACCACCCGCACATCGTGCCCATCTTCGAAGCCGGTGAGACCGACGGCGTCCTCTACATCGCCATGCGCTACGTCTCCGGCCTGGACCTGCGCGCCCTGCTGGACCGCGAGGGCCCCCTGCCGGTCGCGACCGCCCTGCGTATCGCCGCCCAGGTGGCCTCGGCGCTCGACGCCGCCCACGACCACGATCTCGTGCACCGCGACGTCAAGCCCGGCAACATCCTGGTCGCCGCGGGCACCGACAGCGACCACCCCGAGCACATCTACCTCACGGACTTCGGACTGACGAAGAAATCGCTGGCGCTGACCGGGTTCACCACGGACGGGGAGTTCGTCGGCACGCTCGACTACATGGCGCCGGAACAGATCTCCGGCAGGCCGGTGGACGGCAGGTGCGATCTCTACAGCCTGGCGTGCGTCGTCTACGAAACCCTCGCCGGCGGGCCACCCTTCCAGCGCGAGGAGGACGCGGCGCTGCTGTGGGCGCACCAGTACGACCCCCCGCCCCCACTCACGGAAAGGCGGCCGGGAATCGCTCCCGCCGCCGCCGACGTACTGACCAAGGCACTGTCGAAGCTCCCCGAGGACCGCTACGGGTCCTGCCTCGAATTCGTGGCCGCGCTGCGCGACGCCACAGGAGGCGGCATCGGCCGTCACGCCGATCCGCCGTCGCGGGAGGATTCCCGTCCCCCCGTCCCCCCGAGGGACTCCGTGCCCCCGCGGGAGCCCCCGGTCTGGGCCCGGCCGGTCATCTACGGCCTGCCCGGCGGCCCGT
Source organism: Streptomyces virginiae (assembly GCF_041432505.1). Classification (GTDB taxonomy): domain Bacteria; phylum Actinomycetota; class Actinomycetes; order Streptomycetales; family Streptomycetaceae; genus Streptomyces; species Streptomyces virginiae_A. The sequence goes on along the minus strand of NZ_CP107871.1, from coordinate 1,428,094 downwards.
AGACCGCCTCGCCCGTCACGGACGTCTTCCGCTTCTGTCTTCCTGCCGACGTCGTTCCCGCGGCTGTCACAGCCCCATCGAGATGGCCAGGCGGGTCATCTCGGCCGTGGTGCTGATGTTCAGCTTGGCGCGGATGCGGCGCAGGTAGGCGTCGACCGTGTGCTTCGAGAGCCCCATCTGGCGGGCCGTCTGCAGGTAGGTGCAGCCTGCGGCGATGTGTCGCAGGGCCTCCTGCTCGCGGGGGGCGAGCGTGGGGGCGGTGGCGGTGGTGGTGGCTTCGGTCTGCGGGGCGACGAGGGTGAGACTCATGATTTCCTCCGACGGATCGGCCTGGTCATCACTGCTCACGTCCTCGGAAGCAGGGGACGTATACCTGAATGTCGGTGTTTGTCCCTGTTAAAGAGCTTGTCGGCGGGACTTCATGGAGGTGTCTGCCAACTGTCACAGGCGCGTCACAGGGAACATTTCAGTGCATACCGCCCGGCTCTGTACGCGTCCTCGTCGCCCGCGGAGCCCTCAGAACCCGCTGAGGGACTGCTCGGCCCAGATGGTCTTGCCGATCTCCGCGTGCCGGGTGCCCCAACGCTGGGCGAGCTGGGCAACCAGCAGCAGACCCCGGCCGCCCTCGTCGAAGGTCCGGGCCCGCCGCATGTGCGGGGCGGTACTGCTCGCGTCGGAGACCTCGCAGATCAGCGTGCTGTTCTTCTCGTGGATCAGCCGCAGCTGGATGGGCGGCTGACCGTACCTGATCGCATTGGTCACCAACTCGCTGACCAGCAGCTCCGTGACGAAGGAGGCCTCCTCCAGCCCCCAGGCCGTCAGCTGGTCGGTGGTCTGGCGCCGCGCCGTGGCGACCACGGAGGGGTCGGAGGGCAGGTCCCAGACGACGACCTGGTCGGCGTGCAGACCCCGCGTCCGGGCGACGAGCAGGGCCACGTCGTCGTCCGGGCGGTGCGTCAGCATGGCCGTCAGGACGCGGTCGCACACCGCGTCCAGCGTGTCCGCCGGCCGGACCAGGGCCGCGAACATGCTGTCCAACGCCTCGTCGATGTCGTGGTCGCGGGCCTGCAACAGACCGTCGGTGTACAGGGCGAGGATGCTGCCCTCGGGCAGCTCGACCTCCAGCGTCTCGAACGGCAGGCCGCCCAGCCCCAGCGGGGGACCGGCCGGGACGTCCAGGAGGTACACGGAACCCTCGGGCGAGACCACGGCCGGCGGCGGGTGTCCGGCCCGGGCGACCGTGCAGCGCCGGATGACCGGGTCGTAGACCACGTAGAGGCAGGTGGTGCCGATGCCCCCGGCCGTCTCCTCGCCGGAGTCCTGGTCGCTCTCGTCGGCGGACAGGTGGATGACGAGGTCGTCGAGGTGGGTGAGCAGCTCGTCCGGTCCCAGGTCGACGTCGGCCAGGGTGCGTACGGCGGTGCGCAGTCGTCCCATCGTGGCGGTGGCCCGGATGCCGTGGCCGACGACGTCCCCCACGACCAGCGCCACCCGGGCGCCCGACAGCGGGATCACGTCGAACCAGTCGCCGCCCACCCCGGCCTCGCCGGCCGCCGGCAGGTACCGGGAGGCGATCTCCAGCGCCGCCTGGTCGGGCAGCGTGTGCGGGAGCAGGCTGCGTTGCAGCGTCATCGTCGTCGTGTGCTCGCGGCCGGACCGGTACGCGTTGCGGATCCCGGCCGCCGCCCGGGCCGTCAGTTCCCCGGCCACCCGCAGGTCCTCCTGCTGGAACGGCTCCCGGCGCCGGTGCCGGCTGAAGACGGCCACCCCGAGCGTGCCCCCGCCGGCCCGCATCGGCACCACCATGATCGAGTGGGCCCCGTACTCCCCGATCCAGGCGGCCTCCGGATCCTGGGCCGCCCACCGGGCGAAGGCCGGGTCCTCGGCCCCGTACACGGCGCCCCGGCCCGCGACCAGTGCCTCGACGGGCGGTGACAGCGGGGGATAGCTGGTCGTGTCCCCGACGGCGACCCCGGATTCGGGCGTCCCGTCGAGCACCGACCGCGCCGCGGCACGGCAGACGGTGACCGGCACGTCGGCCTGGACCGAGGACGGCTCGTCCCCGCGCGGCAGCGGCTCCAGCAGGTCGACCACCGCGAAGTCGGCGAACCGGGGGACGGCGGCGTCGGCCAGCTCGTGCGCGGTGCGGACGCTGTCCAGCGTGGTCCCGATGGGCGCGCTGTCGACCTCGTCCGTCAGGAGCATCTGGTGCTGGACGCTCTCCACCGCGCTCCGGTCGTGCGCGGCCAGACACACGGCGTGCACCCGGCCGTCCGGGTCCCGCAACGGCGCCAGCGAGGTCGCCCAACCGTGCTCCCCGCCGACGCCCGTCGGGTGGACGAAGGCCTCCATGTACTGCGGCTCACCTGAGTCCAACGCCAGGCGCATCCGGCGCTCGGTCTCGTCGCTCACGGGATCCGGCGCGATCTCCGGCAGCCGTAGTCCCCGCATCTCGGCCTCCGTGAGCGAGAGCGTGCGCTCCATGCCCGCGTTCGCCCGCACCAGTCGCAGATCCGTGTCGAAGATCGCCAGAAAGCAGGGGGACTGGGTGAACGCCCACTCCTTCAGCGGTTCCTCCCAGGGCGCCCGGGGCGCGCCCCCGACGGCGGACACCACGAACCACTTGGTGGTTCCGCCGCTGGACGTCCAGCGGTGCGCGAGCAGCGCCACCTCCATGCGGTGACCGTCCCGGTGGCGCAGCGCCACCGTGCCGCTCCACCGCTCCTGCTCGTCCGGCAACCGGCGCGCCGCTTCGCTGAGGACATCGGCGAGCCGGTGGGCGGCGGGAAGTCCCACGACCTCGGACGGCACGTAGCCGAGCAGCCGGGTCGCCCCCTCGCTCCACTCGGTGACGATGCCCTGCTCGTTGATCGTCGCCGAGGCCGTGTAGGCCGACTCGAGGGAGGCGCCCGTCTCCTCGGGCCGCTCACCAGGAGAGGTGGGAACTCGCTCCATCGCCACTCATCTCGCCCTCGCTCGTTCCGCTGCCGCCGTCCTACGGGGACGTGCACGGCCAGGCGCTCCTCTGACCAGAATGATCCCGCCGGGCAAGGAGCACCAACGCAATGCCGTCACGCGGGGCACTCAGTCACCCGGGTGCGCGAGGACCAGGGCGAGCGCCGCCTCGCCCACCCGCCACACCATGGCGCGGCGCCGTCCGCCGAGGAGGGGCGGCCGGAGACGGCGGATCGGGATGCCGCGCGGAGCGGCGCCGAAGATCCCGCTCCGGTCGGCCTTGACCGCGGCCTCCTTCAGCGCCCAGGCCCCGGCCATGGCGTCGGGCCGCCCCGTGCCGATGAGGGAGAGCTCCTCGGGCGACAGGAAATGGTCCGCGACCCGGCGTACGGCGTCGGCCGAGTCGATCTCGCACAGGTCCACCCCGACCGGTTCCGGCGCGAGCGCCGCGGCGACGTGCCGGGCGGTGTGGCTGATGGAGAGGTGCAGGGCGGGCACCGGGCCGCCGCCGACGAGGACGCGGGGACTACCGTCCTCCCGAGGGAGGATCTCCACCCCGTCCGCCGGCCCGGAGACCACCTCACCCACCAGCCGCTTGGCGAGGAGACGACCCGCCGTCCACTCGGCCTGCCGCCAGGCCGGCAGCGCGCGGAGCACGCGCCGCTCGGCCGGTGAGAGCGCGGGCACCTGCCTGAGGTCACCGGCCCGGGCGACGATCAGGCGGGCTCCGCCCCATCGGTGGACCCGGCCCGGCGCGATGGCCGGGAAGCCGGCGTCCAGGGCCGTGGCCGTCATGAGACCGGGGCCGTGTCGAGGAGCAGCAGCTCGCGGGTCAGGGCGGCCACGGCCCGGCGGATCTGCCCGGGCGTGTGGTCGTACGTGAGGAAGAACCGCAGCCGGGCCAGCTCCTCCGGTACGGCCGGATGGAGGATCGGGTTGACGCTGATGCCCTGCCGGAACAGGGCCTCCGCGAGCCGCAGGGTCTTCAACGAGTCCCCGACGATGCACGGGACGACCGGCGTGTCATGGCTGTCCCCGGTGTTGATGCCCGCCTCGCGCGCGAGGTGGACGAAGAGCGCCGCGTTCTCCGAGAGCCGTGCCACCCGCTGCGGTTCGGCCCGCAGCATGCGCAGGGCGGTCAGCGAGGCCGCGGTGTCGGCCGGGGTCATTCCGGCGCTGTAGACGAAGCCCGGCACGGTGTAGCGCAGGTACTCCACGACGGGGCGGCTCCCCGCGACGTAGCCCCCGCAGCTCGCCAGCGCCTTGGACAGGGTGCCCGACCAGAGGTCGACGGCCGAGCGGTCGATGCCGTAGTACTCGCCGATGCCGCGCCCGGTCCGCCCGATCGTCCCGATGCTGTGCGCCTCGTCGATCATCAGCAGCGCGCCGTGCCGCCGCTTGACGTCGACGAGGGCGGGCAGGTCGGCGATGTCGCCGTCCATGCTGTAGACGCCTTCGACGACGACGAGCACCCGCCGGTACTGGTCGCGGACCTGCGTCAGCAGGGCGTCGAGGGCGTTGGCGTCGTTGTGGGGGAAGGGCCGCCGGGTCGCGCCGGAGAGCCTGCACCCCTGAAGGATGCTGTCGTGGGCGAGGGCGTCGTGGACGATGAGGTCCCCGGGGCCGACGAGGTGGCCGATCACGGTGACGTTGGTGGCGTGGCCGTTGGCCAGGGTGATCGCCGCTTCGCAACCGAGCAGGTCGGCGAGCTCGCTCTCGAGTTCCAGATGGAGCGGTCGGCTGCCGGAGAGCAGACGGCTGGCGGAGACCGAGGTGCCGCAGCGTTCTATCGCCTCGTGGGCCGCCTCGTTCACCTGCGGGTGGGTGGCCATGCCCAGGTAGTTGTAGCTGGAGAAGGAGAGGAGTTCCCGGCCGTCGATCACGGTGGTGTCCGTCAGCGCGCCCTCGTGGACGAGGAAGTACGGATTGGACAGCCCCAGCTCGGAGAGCGTCGCGAAGCGCTCGGTGTGGGCGGTGACCTCCGGGAAGCACTCGATCCGGGTGTGCTCCTCGGGGAGCGGGGCGGCGACCGGGTCCGGGGCCGCCGGAAGGTCGGCCGGCGGAGCGGCGGGCGGAGCGGGGACCACGTCGGTGGGCGGCGGCGGTGCCGGGGCCTCGTCGGCTCCGGTGCGCTGCTCGGGGACAGGAGCCGGTACGGCGTCGCCGCAGTCGCTCGCGATCATCGCGATGATCCCGGCGATGGTGGGCCGGTCGGTGGCCGTCTCGTCGCGCGTCCATCGGGGCCACTGCCGCTTGAGCGAGGTGAACAGGTCGGTCAGCATCAGCGAGTCGAAACCGAGGTCGTCGATCAGCGACCGGTCGTCGTGCAGGTGCGCCACGGGGAAGGCGCTGACCCGGGCCACGTGGGCGAGCACGGACTCCCGGACGGTGATGACGCCGTCCCCGGGCCGTGCCGGTTCCTCGTCGGAGAGCGCCGCGAGCGGGGCGGGGACGGCCGGTGCGTCCGGTACGACCGGTGCGGCAGCGGGCACCGCACCGGTCTCGGCCGTCGCCGGGGCGGGCACCTCGGCGGGCCGGTTCCGCTCGGGCGGCTCCGGGAGCGCCGGGAGCGCCGGGAGCTCCGGGAGGGTTTCGGCGAGGAGGGCGAGCAGCGCCGCCTCCGTGGCCGCGTTCGGCCCGGGAAGCGTCTCCGCGAGGCGGGCGAGCAGCGCCGTCTGCTGCTGGACCAGCCGGCGCAGTTCGTCCATCGGCCGGAGCGGCGAGTCGTTCGTCGTGATCTCCTCGGGGGATATGGCCGGGGCCTGGGGCCGGGGCCGGCCCTGGTGGGCGGGCGTGGGGACGGGGGCACCGGTCTTCCCCGGTCGCCGACGGGGGACCCAGTAGGACTGGGTGGCGAGCTTGGCCACCGGCAGGTCGAGCAGGCGCCGCTCCTCCTGGGGGACCAGGGCGCGCGGATCGACCGGGGCGCCGAGGACCGCGAGCCGGGCGAGGGCCCGGACGAGGCCCTGCCCACCGTCCGGCGTCACCCCGGTGACGGGGACGACGTGGACGTCGCCGTGGTCGGCGAGGTTGCGGCGGACCGAGGTGAGCAGCGAGTTGCCGCCGGTCACCTGGAGGAAGACGCGGGCCCCCTGGTCGTAGGCGGTCCGTACGGCGTCGCCGAACAGGACCGGGGCGGAGGCGTGCCGGGCCCACAGCTCGCGCAGCCGCTCGGGGTCGGTGCAGACGGCCGCGTCCACGGACGAGACGAACGGCAGGACGGGGCTGGCGACCGGGCGCCCGGCGAGGTCGGCGCGCATCGTCTCGTCGGCGGTGGCGAGCCGCGGCGAGTGGAAGGCGTTCGACACGTCGAGCGCCACCGTGACGACCCCGGCCCGCGCGCAGGCCTGCCGCATGGCGTCGAGACCGTGCGGCGTACCGCTGACCACGACCTGACGCGGCTGGTTGAAGCAGGCGAGCCACACGTCGTCGATGCCGTTCACCAGCCGGCGGCAGGTCTCCTTGTCGGTCTGTACGGCGAGCATCCCGCCGCGCAGGCAGCTCTCGGCCTCCCGGAGGGTCGCGCCCCGGTGCACCAGCAGCCGTACCGTGTCCTCGTCGGTGAGGGCGCCGGCCGCCGCGGCCGCGGCGAACTCCCCGACGCTGTGGCCGAGGACCAGGTCGGGGGCGATGCCGAAGCCGGCGAGGAGCCGGGTGGTGGCGATCTGGACGGTCCCGAGCAGCGGCTGGCACACCTCGGTGGAGGCGAGCCGGCGCCCGATCTCCCCGGCGTCGTCGCCGGCGCTGTCGCCGTCGGTGGCCGCCGGCTCGCCGTACAGCAGGTCGACGATGTCGAAGCCGGCGTCCTCGCGGACCGCGGCGCCGAGGCCGTCGACCGTCGCCCGGAAACCGGGGAACCGCTCGTGGAGGTCCCGCATCATGCCCGGCCGCTGACTGCCCTGACCTGGGTAGACGAAGGCGAGCCGGCGCTGCTCGGCCGGCAGCGGGGCGTCGGCGGCGTAGGCCCCGTCGCCGAGGTCGCCCCGCTCGCCCTCGACGAGCTGCCGGCGGGCGTGGCGCAGCCGCTCGACGAACGCCTTCGTGTCGTCGGCGACGATCGCGAGCCGGGCCGTCAGCGGCCGGCGGGAGCCGAGGGTGTGGGCCACGGCTGCCAGCGGGGCGGGGTCCGCCGTGTCGAGTGCGTCGAGAACGTCGCCGATGTACTGGTCCAGCGGCTCGGGACCACCGGCCGAGAGCAGGACGAGCTGGGGGCCGGCGTCCGGGGTGTCCCCGCCGGGAACGGGAACGGGAGCGGGCCGCTCCTCCAGGACCACGTGGACGTTCGTCCCGCCGAAGCCGAACGAGCTGACGGCGGCCCGGTGCGGAGTACCGGAGTCCGGAAAGGGCCGCGCCGTGTCGGCGAGCCGCAGGCCCGCGGCGTCGATGCCCAGACCCGGGTGCGGGCCGGTCTTCGGCTGCGGAACGATCGTCCGGTGGTGGACCACCAGCGCGGTCTTGATCAGTCCGGCGATGCCCGCGGCGGACAGCGAGTGCCCGATGAGGGCCTTGCCGGCGCCGACGTAGCACAGCGAGGGGTCGTCGTCGGGGTACTCGGTACGCAGCCGGCGCAGCGCCTCGACCTCGGCGCGGTCCCCGGTCGCGGTACCGGTGCCGTGGGCCTCCAGGAAGTCCACCGAGGACGGGGCGACCCCGGCGTCGTCGTAGGCCCGGCGCATGGCGCGCAGCTGGCCTTCGGGAGCGGGCGCCAGCGGCCCGGGGGACGCGCCGTCGTTGGCCGAGCCGATGCCCTTGATCACCGCGTACACCCGGTCGCCCGCCGCGAGCGCGTCGGCGAGCGGCCGTACGACGACGGCGCCGGCGCCCTCGCCGAGGACGAAACCGTCGGCCGCCTCGTCGAAGGGGCGGCACATCCCGGTGGCGGAGAGCGCCCGGAGCGTGGAGAAGCCGATCAGGCTGTCCGGGGTGAGGTTGAGGTACACGCCCCCGACGACGGCGATGCGGCAGCTGCCCTGGCGCAGCTGGGCCACGGCCTGGTCCAGGGCGACGAGCGAGCCGGAGCAGGCGGCGTCGACGGCGAAGCTGGGCCCGCCGAGGTCGAAGTGCCGGCTGACGGTGCCCGGGGCCATGTTGAGCAGGCTGCCCGGCAGGCTGAAGGCCTGGACGGTGCCGAGCGATCCCGCGTGGTCCTTGACGGCGTCGAGCAGGTCACCGGGGTCCCCGGCGGACCGCTGGGCGTCCTCGGCCAGGGCGATGGCGCGGATGGGGGCCGACATGAGGTCCTTGTAGTCGGACACCGACAGGCCGCAGAACACCCCGGTGTTCTCCCGGTCGAAGTCGCCCCGGCCCAGCCCCGCGTCGTCGAGGGCCTCGCGGGTGACGTCCAGCAGCAGCCGGTGCTGCGGGTCCATGGCCCGGGCGCGGGCGGGCGGTACGCCGTAGTGCAGGGCGTCGAAGCGGTCCACGTCGTCCAGGAAGGCGACCTGGTCGGTGTACGCGGCATGGGGGGCCGACGGATTGTCGGGCTCGTGGAAGGTCTCATGGTTCCAGCGCTCCTTCGGCACGGCGGAGAACTGTCGTTCCCCGCTCAGCAGGAGCTTCCAGTAGGCGCTGATGTCGGGAGCGCCGGGGAAGCGGCAGCCGAGTCCGGTGATGGCGATGTCGGTCATGGGAGTTCTTCCTTGCCGTGAGGATCGTGCGGGAGGTGGACGGTCGTGCGGGGGACGGGGGACGGGGGACGGGTACGGAGCGGTGGTCAGTGCCGGGCGCGGGCCGGGGTACGCGGGGCGGGCCGGGCCGCGGGACACCTGCGGACGGGAGCCGGCGGTGGACGGGACGCGGGCAGCGGCTCCTTGGGCCGGATGGGTCGCGGCGCCCACCAGTTCAGGCCGCCCGCCAGGCGCATCAGCGCGGGGACGAGGACACCCCGGACGAGCGTGGCGTCGAGGAGGACGCCGAGGCCCGCGCCGATCCCGAAGAACTGCAGGAGGGACACCCGCGAGGTGCCGAAGCTCAGGAGGGTGAAGGCGAGCAGGGCACCGGCGGTGGTGACGATGCCGCCCGTGCGGGCCATGCCCGTGACGATCGAGCGGGCGTTGTCCTCCCCGGCGTCGTGCGCCTCCTTGATACGGGCGAGGACGAACACCTCGTAGTCCACCGAGAGCCCGAAGACGATGCAGAACAGCAGGACCGGCATGGTCGTACTGAGGGGTCCCGGGGTGAAGCCGAGCAGCTGGTGCAGATGACCCGACTGGAAGACCCAGACCATGGCGCCGAGGACGGCCGCGAGACTCAGGGCGTTCAGCGCGATGGCCTTCAGCGGGAGCAGCAGGCTGCGCGTGAAGCCCAGCAGCAGCACGAAGGTGGTGACGGAGATCAGCGCGAGCGCGAGGGGGATCCGGTCACCCACGGTGGCCTTGGCGTCGACCAGGACGGCGCTCGGTCCGCCGACGAGGGCCTCGGCGCCCGCCGGGTCGGGGAGCGCGCGGATGTCGCGGACGAGCCGCTGGGCGGCGTGCGACTGGGGGTCGACCAGCGGTACCACGGAGAGTCGTACCGGGCCCTCGACGGGCCCGGCGGGCCGGACGCCCGCTCCGGTCGTGCCGGCGACGGCCGTGCCGGCGGTCGCCGTGGTGGCCCGCTCGCCGTACCGGTAGCCGCCGTCGGGTCCCACGACCTGGGCGACCTGCGGGAACGCGGACAGGCGGCGGGCGTACTCCGCCCGCTCACCCGGGGGGACGGCGCGCGTGGTGACGACCGTCAGCGCGCTCGCGCCCTTCATGTCGAAGCGGTCGCGCACCAGGTCACCGGTCTGCCGGGCGGCCGCGCCGACCGGTAGCGCCCGGTCGTCGGGGGTGGCGAAATCGGCGTGCGCGAAGGGCGCGGCGAGCAGCGTCAGCAGTCCGATCACCGGCAGCGCCGCGATCAGCGGGCGGCGTACGACGATCCGCGCCAGCCCCTCCCAGAACCGGGACCGGGAGCCGGAGCGGACCGTGCGGCGCCATGGCACGGCCCAGGCGTTCACCCGCTTCCCGAGCAGGGCGAGCAGGGCGGGCAGTACGGTCACGGCGCACACCGCGGCGATCGCCACCACGGCGATGCCCGCGTAGGCGAAGGAGCGCAGGAAGTAGGGCGGGAACACCAGCAGCGTGGCGAGCGCGGCGGAGACCGTCGCGGCGCTGAAGGCGATGGTGTGACCGGCGGTGCGCACCGTCCGTACGGCGGCGGTTCGGGGCAGGAACCCGGCGGCCAGCTCCTCGCGGAACCGGGAGACGACCAGCAGTCCGTAGTCGATGCCGAGCCCCAGGCCGAGGGCCGTGGTGAGGTTAAGCGCGAACACGGACACGTCGGTGACACTGCCGAGAACGCTCAGGACCAGCAGCGTCCCGGCGATGGCGAGGACCCCGATCAGCAGGGGCAGGGCGGCGGCGACCACGCTTCCGAACACCAGGACCAGCAGGATCAGGGTGCCCGGCAGGACGACGGACTCGGCCCGCTTCAGGTCGGACTCCGAGATGTCCTGGAGCTCGGCGTCCACCAGGGCGCTCCCGCCGACGTGCACCGTCAGGGGCTTCCCGGCGTCCGCCGGGGCGGCCAGCTCCGCGCGCAGCCGCTCGGCCCGCGCCGCGAGTTCCTCCCCCTCGCCGGCCACGTGCGCGACCAGCATCGCCGCGTGGCCGTCGCGGCTGCGCAGCTCCGCCGCGCGGTCGGTCCAGTAGGAGGTCACGGCGCTGACGTGCGGCTGCGCGGCGAGCCTGCCGGTCAGTTCCTCGCCCGCGCCGCGGGCGGCCGGGTCGTCCACGGAAGCGCTGCCGCTGCGCGCGACGAGGACCAGGTTGGGGGAGGCACCCAGGCGTTCGCCCGCCAGTCGGGCGGCGCGGCTGGACTCGGACCGCGGATCGTCGTATCCCTGTGTCTTCAGCCGACCGGCCGCGTCCATGCCGAACACGACGGACAGGACGAGGAAGACGAGCGCGCCGACGAGGACGAGTCGGGGGTGACGGGTCACGAAGGCCCCTGCGCGGCGGAACATGGATGCCTCCGGTACGGACGGCGATTCGCTCCTGCTCCTGCGCAGGAAGGTCGATATCCACCGTGCCCGGGGGCGGGACGAGGCCGTAGTCCCGGCCATTCGTACCTTGACAGGAGCGGAGGGGACGCTCCCCGACCGCGCCGACACGCAGGGTGACATCGCGTGCCCGCGAGTCACTCGATGTGGTGGGTCCGTGGTGGGAGTGGCGGCGCCGGGGTGCGTCCGGTGCGTCCGCCGCCGACTATGGGCGGCGTACCACCCCCACTGCCGTTGTCAGGAGCTCACCATGCTGGAGCGCAAACTGCGCAAGGACCGCACCGAGGTCACCTTCATCCTGCCCGTCGACACCCCGCCGGGACCGGTCAGTGTGGTGGGCGACTTCAACGACTGGCAGCCCGGGGTCCACACCCTGGCCCGCAGGAAGGACGGCAAGCGCGCCGTGACCGTCGAGCTGCCCAGCAGGAGCACCCATTCCTTCCGGTACCTGGCGGCCGGCGACTACTGGTTCAACGACGAGAGCGCCGGCGACCAGGACGGTCCGAACAGCCGTCTGCACACCTGACGGTTCGGACTCCTCGCGGACCCGGAGCGCGCCCCGGCCATGGGTCGGGGCGCGTTTGCGTGCCGTCGTCCCGGCCAATTAAGGTTAGGATTACCTAATCGTTCAACAGTGCATATTTGAGGGCGAGTTGGTTGTTCGCCACCCCTGCCTGCCCGTTTTGTCTATCGACAGCGCGCCGTGGGATCAGCTTAGCTTTGCCTAAGTTTCGGTCGCGGCTGCGTCGGCGTGCCGACCCGACCGGGTGGTGGCGGGTGCCACCGGCCGTGCCACCCCGGTGGATCGAAGGGATGACGTAGAGCGACATGGGCACGATCGCAGTGGAACGCCCCGTGCCCCGGGGCGTGTCGGAGGCCCGTCGCCGGCGGGTCGTGGGCTCGGTCACCCTGGTGCTGGTCCTCCTGGTCGCCATGGTGGTCTCGCTGGCCGTCGGCGCGCGGGCGCTGACCCCCGCCGAGGTGTGGCGCGGGTTGTCGGCGGCGCCGGACCCCGATCAGCGGCTCACCGAGATACGGCTCATCGTGCGGACCGTACGGGTGCCGCGCACGGTGCTCGCGCTGGTGGCGGGCGTGGCCCTGGGGGTCGGCGGGGCGCTGATCCAGGGGTACACGCGCAATCCGATCGCCGACACGGGCCTGCTGGGCGTGAATTCGGGCGCCTCGTTCGCCGTGGTGCTGGTGATCGCCCTGTTCGGGTTCGCCGACCCGTTCCAGTACGTGTGGTTCGCCTTCCTCGGTGCCGCGGTCGCGGGCGTCGTCGTCTTCGGACTGGCGAGCATCGGCCGGGGAGCCGGCAATCCACTGACCCTGGCTCTGGCCGGACAGGGGGTCACGGTGTTCCTCGCCGCCATGACCACGGCGGTCGCGCTGTCCGACAAGGCCTCGCTGAACGCCCTGCGGTTCTGGAACGCGGGCTCCGTGGCCGGTGTCGGGTTCGACGTCATCCGGCCGGTGATCGCCTTCATCGCCGTCGGGTTGGTGCTCGCGCTGATCACGCTGCCCGCTCTCAACCTGCTCAACCTCGGCGACGACGTCGCCCGGGGGCTGGGGGTGAACATCGTGCTCAGCCGGACCGTCGGCATCGCCGCCATCACCCTGCTCGCGGGAGCCGCCACGGCGGCGTGCGGCCCCATCGCCTTCCTCGGCCTGATGGTGGCCCACATGGCCCGGTACCTGACCGGGCCGGACTACCGCTGGCTGGTGCCGTACGCGGGCCTGCTCGGCGCCATCGTCCTGCTGGTCTGCGACATCGTGGGGCGCCTGCTGGTGCGGCCCGGGGAGTTGGACGCGGGGGTCGTCGTGGCCCTCCTGGGGGCTCCGTTCTTCGCGGCCCTGGTGTGGCGCGGAAAGTTCAAGAGCGCATGACCGGGACCGAGGTGAAGGCATCGGTGACGCCGGGCGTGCGGCTCGGTCCGGTCTCGTTCGTCTGGCGGCCCTGGGTCGTGTGCGTCACGCTGCTGCTGGCGGCGGCGACCTTCCTCGTGTTCTGCGTGTCCATCGGCGTCGGGGACTTCCCCATCGGCCTGTCCCGTGTGATCGCCACGGTCGTGGGCGGGGGCGAGCAGGTCGACCGGTTCGTGATCATGGACCTACGGATGCCGCGGGCCCTGGCCGGTCTGGTGGTGGGCGTCGCGCTCGGGGTCTCGGGGGCGATCACCCAGTCGATCGCGCGCAATCCGCTGGCCAGCCCGGACATCCTGGGGATCACCGGGGGCGCCGGCGCGGTCGCGGTGTTCCTGGTGACGGTGTCGGGCGGGACCGCCGCGGCGGTCGAGGGCTCCGTGGGCCTGTCCGGGGCGGCGCTCGCGGGCGGGCTCGGCACGGGGCTGCTCGTCTACTTCCTGGCGTGGCGGCGCGGGATCGACGGATTCCGACTCATCCTCATCGGCATCTCGGTGAGCGCCGTGATGGAGGCGATCACGACCTGGCTGCTGGTCACCGCCGACATCAGGGACGTCGCCCGGGCCCAGGCCTGGCTGGTCGGTTCGCTCGACAACCGGTCGTGGAACGACGTGGGCGTGGCGCTGTGGTGCACCGCCGCCCTGATGGTCGTCGTGACGGTGGTCGCGTTCCAGTTCAAACCGCTGCACCTCGGCGACGACGTGGCCGCGGGCCTCGGCGTCCGGTACACGAGGGTGCGCGCGGTGCTGCTGCTGTGCGCCGTGCTGTTGGCCGGCGTGGCGGTGAGCGCGGCCGGGCCGGTCCCGTTCGTCGCGCTGGTGGCGCCCCAGGTGGCGATGCGGCTGGCCAAGTGCCCGACACCGCCGATGGCGGCCTCCGGGATGGTCGGGGCCCTGCTGCTGATCGGCGCGGACCTGGTCGCCCGTACGGCACTGCCGATCACCCTCCCGGTGGGCGTGGTGACCGCCGTCATCGGCGGCCCCTTCCTGATCCATCTGCTGGTGCGGGCCAATCTGCGCTAGCCGAGGTCTCGATACCTCTTCAGACATGCCTACCTCAGGGGGAGTTGTGGCCGTATCGCAGATCGCCGGAATCGAGGCCGACGGGGACGAGGCCGTACGGCTGGCGGCCAGAGGGGTCACGGTCGGGTACGGCGGGCGGGTCGTCATCGACGACCTCCACGTGTCGATCCCGCCACGGGTCATCACCACGATCATCGGCTCCAACGGCTGCGGGAAGTCCACCCTGTTGCGGACCCTGTCCCGGCTGCTCAAACCGAGCAGCGGATCGGTCGTGCTCGACGGCGAGGACATCGGCCGGCTCAGGACCCGGGACGTCGCCAAGAAGCTCGGCCTGCTCCCACAGGCTCCGGTGGCGCCCGAGGGGCTCACGGTGTCCGACCTGGTCGCCAGGGGCCGTCATCCGCACCAGAGTTGGCTGCGGCAGTGGTCCTCCGACGACGCCGAGGTCGTGGCGCGGGCCCTGGCCATGACCGGGGTCTCCGACCTGGCCGACCGCCCGGTCGACGCGCTGTCCGGCGGCCAGCGGCAGCGGGTCTGGATCTCGATGACGCTGGCCCAGGGTACCGACCTGCTGCTGCTGGACGAGCCGACCACGTATCTGGACCTGGCGCACGCGATCGACGTGCTCGACCTCGTGGACGACCTCCACGAGTCGGGATGCACCGTGGTCCTGGTGCTGCACGACCTCAATCTGGCCACGCGCTACAGCGACAACCTCATCGTGATGAAGGCCGGTTCGATCCTCGCGCAGGGGCATCCCCGTGACGTGATCACCGCTGAGTTGTTGTACGAGGCGTTCGGACTGCGCGCCAAGGTGATCGAGGATCCCGTCGGGGACCGGCCGCTCATCGTGCCCATCGGGCGTGCCCACGTGCACACCTCATAGATCAAACAAAGTTACGCCGCAAGTAAGGCTAGGCTAGCCTCACTTGGGCGCGGTAGGGTTTGGCTGCCCTCGGGCGGAACTGCAATGGACGGCACGAAAGCAAGGGATTTCGGATGCTTTTCCATCGATCGACACGTATGAAGCCCTGGCAGCGGTTGGCGGCCGGGGTCTTTTCCGCGACCCTCGGTGTCGGCCTCCTGGCCGGATGCGGTTCCGATTCGGCGGACCAGGCCGACAAGAAGAGTGACAACGCCCCGGCCGCCGGGGGCACCTTCCCGGTCACCGTGGAGCACGCCTTCGGATCCACCAAGGTGGAGAAGGCGCCCAAGCGGGTCGTCTCGGTCGGCTACACGGACGACCAGGCCATCCTGGCGTTCGGCATCAAGCCGGTCGGCATGGTCGACCAGTACCCGAACCCGCCGGGCACCTCCCCCGACATCAACACCCAGTGGCCGTGGGTGAAGGAGAAGTGGGGCGACACCCGCCCGGAGGTCATCATGAACAACGGTGACGCCGGCCCGAACTACGAGAAGATCGCGGCCCTGCGGCCGGACCTGATCATCGCGGTGTACTCCGAGATCGACCAGGCCGGCTACGACAAGCTCTCCAAGATCGCCCCCACCGTGGGTCGCACCAAGGCCGAGAAGGAGCCGTTCAGCGCCCCCTGGCAGGACAACGCCGTCCACATCGGCAAGGCGCTCGGCCAGGAGGCCAAGGGCACCGAGCTGGTGAAGGGCATCCAGGACAAGCTCGACGCGGCCAAGAAGGCGCACCCCGAGTTCGCGAACCAGACGGCCGTCCCGCTGTCCTGGTACAAGGACTCGGTGGCCCCCTTCACCACCACCGACGTCCGCGGCCGACTGGTCACGGGCATCGGCTACAAGGGCCAGACCGAGATCGACAAGATCGCGGACGGCAAGTTCTACACCACGCTCTCCCCGGAGCGCATGGACCTCGTCGACGTCGACCGCATCTTCGTCATCGCCGACAAGGCGGACCAGGAAGCCCTGAAGAAGTTCCAGCTGTTCACCAACCTGAACGCGGTCAAGAACGGCAAGGTCTCCTACCTCCTCGACAGCGAGGGTCCGGCCGTCGGCGCGGCCATGTCCCAGGGCACCCTGCTCTCCCTCCCGTACGCCATCGACGAACTCGTCAAGTCGGTCGGTCAGGTGTGAGCATCACCGCCACGCGCGTCGCCCCGTCGACCCTGCGCACGACGAGCGGACGCGAGGCCACCCGCTGGGTCGTGGCGCACTGCCGCGAGGTGCCGTGGCTGACCTTCGCCACCGTGTTCACCACGGTGGCGGGGGCGGCCCTCCAGGTGCTCCCGCTGCTCCTCCTCGGCCGGGTCGTCGACGGGGTGGTCGCGGGCGGACCGCGCTCGATCCTCGTCACCACCGGGGTGTTGATGGTGGCCGCCGCGCTGCTCGGCGCGGCGGCCACCGCCCTGTCGACCTACCTCATCGGGCGACTCGGCGCGGACCTGCTCGCCCGGCTGCGCGAAGGCGCGGTCCGGGCGGTGCTCGGGATGCCGAGCGCCCGGATCGAGCAGGTCGGCCGGGGAGACGTGCTCTCCCGGGTCGGCGACGACGTGGCCGTCCTCTCCAAGGGCATCAGGACGGCCGTCCCCACCGTGTTCTCGGCCGGGGTGCTGGTCTTCATCGCCACGCTCGGCATGTTCGGCCTGGACTGGCGGCTCGGACTGGCCGGTTCCTGCGCGCTGCCCGCCTACGGCCTGGCCCTGCGCTGGTACCTGCCCCGCTCCGCCCCGCTCTACCGCAAGCAGCGGGCGGCCCAGGCCGACCGGGCGCAGGCCCTGATCAGCGGACTGAACGGGATCGACACGGTCCGGGCGTACCGCCTCGAAGGGGCCGTCCGCGAGAAGGTCACCCAGGAGTCCTGGCGGGTACGGGACCTCGGCGTCGAGGTGTTCCGGCTCTTCGGCCGGTTCGTCGGCCGGGAGAACCGCGCCGAGTTCATCGGCCTCACCTTGATCATCGTGGTCGGGTACGCGCTGCTGGAGGCCGACGCCGCCACCCTCGGCGAGGTCTCCGCGGCCCCGCTGCTCTTCCACCGCCTCTTCACCCCGCTGGGCTCCATCATGTTCACCTTCGACGAGGCGCAGAAGTCGGGCGCGAGCCTGACCCGCCTGGTCGGAGTGCTGGAGGAGGAGGCGGAGGACCGGCTGGTGGGCGCCCTGGCCGTGGCGGGCGCCACGGACGCGCCGCGGCCGGTGGCCGTCGAGGTCAGGGGGCTGACGTTCCGCTACCCCGACTCCGAGGAGCCGGTCGTCCGCGACGTCGACCTCACCATCTTGGCCGGCACCTCGCTCGCCCTCGTCGGGGCGACGGGCGCCGGCAAGTCCACCCTGGCCGCACTGATCGCGGGCATCGGCACCCCGCAGAGCGGATCGGTGCGCATAGGGTCCACCGACCTCGCCGGCCTCGACGAGGCCGGCGCGCGCGCCCTGGTCAGCATCCTGACCCAGGAGACGCACGTCTTCTCCGGTCCGCTCGCCGAGGACCTGCGCCTGGCCGCACCGGAGGCGACCGACGCCCACCTGCTGGACGCCCTGCGCACCGTCGGCGCCGACGGATGGGTCGACGCGCTGCCCGAGGGGCTGAACACCCCGGTCGGCGAGGGCGGCGAACGCCTCGACGTCACCAAGGTCGCCCATGTCGCCCTGGCCCGGCTGGTGCTGGGCCGCACCCCCGTGGTGGTGCTCGACGAGTCCACGGCGGAGGCGGGCAGCGAGGGCGCGGCCGAGCTGGAACGGGCCGTGCTCGCCGCGTGCGCGGGCCGGACCACGCTGTTCGTGGCCCACCGACTCACCCAGGCGATGGCGGCGGACCGGATCGCCGTACTGGACGCGGGTCGCGTCGTGGAGCAGGGGACGCACGAGGAACTGGTGGCCCTGGGCGGCCGCTACGCACGACTGTGGCGGGCCTGGCGCGAAGGCAGCTAGGCCGCCCTTGTTCCGTTTGGGCCGACATATCGATCTGGAAAGGGCGTTGAGCCTCCGATGACGGAATCGACCGATCGTCTCGTGCTGCTTTCACCCACCCGCCTGGCCGACGTGCGCCGGCGGGCCGGCGACTACGGTGACACGACCATCGCCCGGGCGTGCGCCATCGGACTGGCCTACTGGGCGACGGGCCGGAGCCCCGACGGCCTGGAACTCACCCCCGGCACCCTGTTCGCCGACGTCCTCGGCTGGGCGGACAGCGGTGGAGCCGCGACCGCCGGCTGGGAGGTCGGGACCGAGGGCCGGCACGGCCCGGACGGCCGCAGCATCGCCCTGCCGGAAGGTGTCGTACGGGCCGACGCGCAGCTCGCCCTCGACGACCTGGCCGACTTCCCCGACCGGCCCCTGTCCACCATCGGCCCGTCCGGTGTCGCGGAGCGGCTCGTGACCCTGGCCCGGTGGAACGACACCGCGGCGGACCGGATCCGCCCGACCGTCGTCGAGATGTTCCGCGAGCAGGCACGCCTGCGGCCGGACGCCGTCGCCGTCGTCGACGAACACCGCTCACTGACCTACCGTCAGGCGGCCGAGTACTCCGCCCAGCTGGCCCACCACCTGATCGAACGCGGCATCACCGCCGAACAGGTCGTCGCCATCTCCCTGGACCGCTCCGCCGCCATGGTGATCGGCCTGCTCGGCGTGCTCCAGGCAGGCGCCGCGTTCGTACCGCTCGACCCGCAGTGGCCCGCCGCCCGCCGCTCCGTCGTCATCGCCGACGCACGCGTCGTCCTGCAGCTCAACGCATCGGGCGAGCACGCCCCGGACGAACCGGACGCCGTGCCGGTCGACCTCGCCGACTGGCGGTTCGGCTCCTACCCCGGCACGGCGACCGGGGTCACCGTCCCCGGCGACGCCCTCGCCTATGTGATCTTCACGTCCGGTTCGACCGGCCGGCCCAAGGGCGCGATGATCCGCCACGAGGCCATCAGCGAGCGTCTGCTGTGGCAGGTCGACGAGATCCTGGGCTTCGGCCCCGACGACGCCTCGCTGTTCAAGGCACCGCTGTCCTTCGACATCTCCATCAACGAGATCTTCCTGCCCCTGGTGTGCGGCGGCCGGCTCGTGGTCCTACGGCCCGGCGGCGAACGCGACCCCCACCACCTGCTCGGCGTGATCGCCGAGCACCGCGTCACCTTCACCTACCTCGTCTCGTCCATGCTGGACGTCCTGCTGGAGATCGCGGGCGACTCCGGACGGCTCGACAGCCTGCGCCACGTGTGGTGCGGCGGCGAGGTACTGACCCCGGAGCTGTACGAACGCTTCCGCACCCGGCTCGACATACCCATGTACCACGGCTACGGCCCGGCCGAGACGACCATCGGCGTCTCGCACGTGATCTACCGGGGCACCGCGGAACGGCTGTCGACATCGATCGGCAAGGCCAACCCCAACACCCAGTTGTACGTGCTGGACGACGAGCTGCGCCCGGTCCCGATCGGGGTCGGCGGCGAGCTGTACGTCGGAGGCTTCCTGCTGGGGCGCGGATACGTGGGCGCGCCCGGCCTGACGGCCTCCCGCTTCGTCGCCAACCCCTTCGCCACGGACGGATCCCGGCTGTACCGCACCGGCGACCTCGCCCGCTTCGCCCCCGACGGCTCCCTGGACTTCCTCGGCCGCGCCGACAACCAGATCAAGATCCGCGGCATGCGGCTGGAGATCGAGGACGTCGAGGTCGGCCTCGCCGAACACCCCGGAGTGCGGCACACCTGCGTCGTCGCGAAGAAGAACACGGCCGGCGGCACCTACCTCGTCGGCTACGTCATCCCCGCCACCGGGAGCGAGGGCCTGCGCGCCGACGAGGTCAAGCAATGGGCCACCGGGCACATGGTGGAGTACATGGTGCCCGCCCACATCGTCGTGCTGAAGGAGTTCCCGCTCACCGCGAACGGCAAGCTCGACCGGGGCGCCCTGCCGGAGCCCGCGACCGGAGCGGGCGCCCTCGCCCCGCCCGTCACCGAGAACGAGCGCCTGGTGTGCGCGGCGGTCGCCACCGTGCTGCGGCGCGAAGCGGTCGGCGTCGACCAGGACTTCTTCCAGCTCGGTGGAGACAGCATCCTGGCGATCTCCCTGCTGAGCGCCCTGCGCGCAGCGGGCCTCCACGTCACCGCCCGCCAGATCTTCACCCACGGCGTCGTGGGCGCGCTGGCGGCCGTCGCCGACCGCGAGGCAGCCGCCGTGGACCACGGCGACGTCGCCGCCGGTACCGTCGTCGGATCGCCGATCGTGCAGTGGCTCGGCGAGACCACGGACGCCGTCGACGGTTTCGTGCAGTCGGTGGTGCTGAACACCCCGGCGAACCTGACGCCCGACGCCCTCGACGCCGTCCTCACCGCCGTCGTCGCACGGCACGACATGCTGCGCGCCAGGCTGGTCCGCGGCGAGCGCTGGAGCTTCGAGATCCCGGAGCCGGACCGCGCCACGGCCGGATGGCAGGAGAGCGACCGGCCGCTCGACGCGTGCGTCGCGCTCGCCACCGCCGGGCTCGACCCGGAGAACGGCGTGATGCTGCGCGCCGTCTGGCGCCGCGCGGCGCGCCAACTGGTCCTGGTCGCGCACCACGTGGTGATCGACGGCGTGTCCTGGCGCATCCTGATGGAGGACCTCTCCACGGCCTGGCGCTGGCACGTCTCGGGCGCACCGATCGACCTGCCCCCGGTGGGCACGTCGTTCCGGCGCTGGACGCAGCTGCTGGAGCGCGCGGCGTTCGACGCCGACCGCGCCCACTTCCGGCGCGCCCTGCCGGGGGAGGACGCCCCGCTGGGCCGGCGCGCGCCGGCCCCGACCGACACCGTCGCCCGGGAACGCACGACGACCCTCGCGATCGGCCCCGAGATCACGGCCGCCCTGCTCGGCGAGATCCCCGTGAAGTTCCACGCCGGGGTCAACGACGTGCTGCTGACCGGCCTCGCCGTCACCCTCGCCCGGTGGCGCCGTGACCTCGGCCAGGACCAGACGTTCGCCCACATCGAACTGGAGGGCCACGGCCGCGAAGGACGCCATGTGGCGGACTCCGCCGGCTTCGAGCCGGAACTCTCCCGGACCGTGGGCTGGTTCACCACCCTCTTCCCGGTGACCGTCGACCCCGGGACGGCCACCGACCTCACGGCCCCCGCCTACCTGGTCGCCGCGCTCAAGGCGGTCAAGGAGGACCTCGCCCGGGTGCCGAGCAACGGCCTCTCCTACGGGGCCCTGCGCTACCTGGCCGACACCACGTTCGACGCACCCGCGCCCCAGGTGCTGTTCAACTACCTGGGCCGGTTCGACGCCGGATCCGCCGCCGACTGGGAACTCGCCCACACCACCGGGCAGTTGGGTGAGAAGCGCGACCCCGGCATGCGACTCCCGCGCGCCCTGGAGTTCAACGCCATCGCCGAACCCGCCTCGGCCGGCGCTGCCTACGCACTGGTCACCACCCTCTCCTGGCCCGACGGGATGTTCACCGATCAGGACATCGAGACCATCGGCGGATACTTCCGCGAGGCCCTGGCCGGACTCGCCGCACTGGCCGGCCTCGACCTGGCCTCCCTCGGCCTGGGCGGCCACTCGCCCGTCGACTTCGCCGTGCCGGCGCTCACCCAGGCCGACGTCGACGAGCTGGACGGCCCGACCCTGCGGGACGTCCTGCCGCTGACCCCGCTGCAGGAGGGTCTCTACTTCCACTCGGTCTTCGACGACGACTCCACGGGCAGCTACGTCGAGCAGCAGCTCCTGACCCTGGAGGGAGAGGTGGACGCCGACCGGCTCGCGACGGCCGCCACCCGTCTGCTCACGCTCTTCCCCAACCTCGCCGCACGGTTCACGGCCCTCGCCGACGGCCGTGTGGTCTCCGTCCTGGAGGCCGGGGTCCGGGCCCCCTTCACCACCCTGGACCGCCCCGGCATCACCGACGAGGAGATCCGCGAACTCGCCGAACGCGACCGCCGCGCCGGGTTCGACCTGGCGCGCGGCCCGCTGATGCGGTACACCCTGATCCGCACGGGCCCCGGCCGCGCCGTCCTGGTGCAGACCGTGCACCACATCGTCGCCGACGGCTGGTCGGTGCCGCCGATGCTCCGGGCGCTGCTGACCGAATACCACGCGCCCGGTTCCGTCCACCCGCTCGGCGGCTTCGGAGACTACGTGCGCCGGCTCGCCGCGCACGACGAGGACGAGAGCGACCGGGTGTGGCGCGAACAGCTCGCCGGACTGCCCGGTCCCTCGCTGGTCGCCGAAGGGCACACCCCGTCCGACCGGTTCGACGACACCGCCACCTCGCCCGACGGCGACATCGACGAGGCCGCCCGGTCCGCAGGCGTCCCGCTCAGCGTGGCCGTGCACAGCGCTTGGGCGGTGACGCTCGGCGGCCTCCTGCACGCCGACGACGTCGTCTTCGGCTCCACGGTGTCCGGCCGCGCCGCGGACGTGCCCGGCATCGAGGACATGGTGGGCCTGTTCATCAACACGATCCCCGTACGCGCCCGATGGGCCGCCACCACCACGGCGCGCGACCTGCTCGCCTCGGTACGGGACCACCAGAGCGCGGTGCTTGCGCACCAGCACGTCTCGCTGGCCCGCATCAGCCGGCTGCGCGGCGCCGGCCCGCTCTTCGACACCCTGGTGGTGTTCGACGTGGCGACCGACGTCGCCGCCCTACGCCGGCCCGAGGACACCCTCGTCATCGGCGACATCGTCAACGAGGGCGCCCCGCACTACCCGTTGACCCTCGTGGTCGAGCGCTCGCCCGACGGCCGTCCGCGCTTCAACCTGATCCACGACGGCGCGCTGGTGCGGGAGTCGACCGCCCGGACGGTCCTCGCGACCTTCACCCGCACCCTCACGGGCCTGCTCACCCGGCCCGACGACCTCGTCGACGACCTGGCCACCACGGGCACCCGGCCCCCCGCACAGCTCACCCCGACGACGCTGGGCGAGCTCTTCGACGCTGCCGCGCACCGCGATCCCGCCGCCACCGCCGTCACTCGGTGCGCCCTCGACGGCGACACCCGATCACTGACCTACGGTGAACTGGCCACCGCGAAGGACGAGCTGGCCCGGGCCCTGCGCGCCGCCGGGGTCCGGCCGGGCGAGCGGGTCGCCGTGGCCGTCCCGCGCTCCCTCGAACAGGTCGTCGCCCTCGTCGCGATCGTCACCGCGGGCGGTGCCTACGTACCGCTGGACCTCGCCCACCCGGACGGACGGCTGGAGTACATCCTCGCCGACGCGGCCCCGCAGGTGGTGCTCGTGGACCCGGAGCACCAAGGCCGCTTCACGCGGCTCCTGGACCGGGCGGGCGTACCGGCCCGGGTGCTCGTACAAGGGGAGCAGCCGCCACCGGACGCCCAGGTCGACCGAGTCACCCAGGTCGCCCAGGTCGCCCAGGATGACGTCGACGGGCCCGTGGCCGACTGGCACGATCCCGCGTACGTGATCTACACGTCCGGGTCGACCGGCAGGCCCAAGGGCGTCGTCGTCCCGCACTCCGCCGTGGTGACCCTGCTCGCGAACACGCGGCCGGACATGGACTTCGGCCCGCACGACGTATGGGTGCAGTTCCACTCCTACTCCTTCGACTTCGCGGTGTGGGAGCTGTGGGGCGCGCTGGCCCACGGCGCCGAACTGCTCGTGCCGGACTACGGACTGACCCGCTCGCCCGTCGACTTCCACCGCCTGGTGCGCGAGCACGGGGTGACCGTCCTCAACCAGACCCCGTCGGCCTTCTACCAGTTCATCGAGGCCGACCGGCACGCCGACCGGCCCGCCACCGCCCTGCGCCGCGTCGTCTTCGGGGGCGAGGCGCTGGACCTGGGGCGGCTGCGCGGCTGGGTCGAGCGGCACGGGACGACCTCGCCCGAGCTGGTCAACATGTACGGCATCACCGAGACCACCGTGCACGTCACCCACCGGGTCCTGACCGACGAGGACTTCCGCCCCGGCGAAGACGTCAGCCCGATCGGGGGCCCGATCCCCGGACTGGTCACCTACCTGCTCGACGACCGTCTCCGACCCGTCCCGCCGGGCCGGGTGGGCGCCATCTACGTCGCGGGCGACCAGGTCTCCCTCGGCTACCTCGGCCGACCGGCCCTCACCGCGGGCCGGTTCGTCGCGGACCCGTTCGCGGCCGACGGCTCCCGGATGTACCACACGGGCGATCTCGCCCGCCGTACGCTCGACGGCGAACTGGAGTTCACCGGCCGCGCGGACGACCAGGTACAGCTCAAGGGCTTCCGCATCGAGCTCGGTGAGGTGGAGTCCGCGATCCGGGAACTCGACGGTGTGGTCGACGTGGCCGTCACCGTCGCCGACAGCGCGGACCACCTGGTGGCGCACGTCGTGGGCAAGGTCCCCTTCGACACCGCCGACCTCGCCCGACTGCTGGCCCCGAAACTGCCCGCCCACATGGTGCCCGCACTGGTCCTGCCCATCGACGCCCTGCCGCTGACCGTCAACGGCAAACTGGACCGCGCGGCCCTGACCGCCCGCGCCGCGTCGCACCCCGTACCGCACGCAGTCCCGGTGGCCGCGACCGGCCCCGCGCTCACCGCACTGGTCGACATCTTCACCGAGACCCTGCCCGGCACCGCCGTCGACGGCGACAGCGACTTCTTCCGGGCCGGCGGCGACAGCATCCTCGCCATCACCGTCGTCAACCGGGCCAGGTCACTGGGCCTCACGATCGCCCCCCGGGACGTGTTCCTGCTCAGGACCCCGCGCGCGCTCGCCGAGCACCTGGCGACGAGCACCCCGCCCGCCACGGCGCCCACCGCACCCGACCCCGTCGAGGACGGCCCGCTGACCCCGACCCCGATCATCCTGCGCCGACGCGAACGGGGCGGCTCCCTCGCCCGGTTCGCCCAGGCCCGGACCCTGGTCGCACCCGAGGGCACCGGCCTCGCCGACGTGGAGCGCGCCGCGCACGCCGTCGTCGCCGCCCACCCCGCCCTGCGCCTACGGCTGCGTACCGAGCACGGCGTGTGGGCCCTGCGCACCGAACCCGCCCCCGCCACCACCGTCGTCCGCAGCGCCGCGCCCGACGCGACGGCCGCCGCGGACGAGGCCGCCGGACGGCTCGACCCCGAGTCCGGGGAGGTCATCGCCTTCTCCTGGCTGGAGGCGACCCGGACCCTCGTGGTCACCGTGCACCACCTCGCCGTCGACGCCGTCTCCTGGCTGATCCTGCTGGACGACCTCGCCGCCGCCCTGCGCGGAACTCCGCTCGCCCCGCCCACCACCTCCTACGCCGCCTACGCGCGGGCCCTGGCCGACACCTCCGCCCACGAGACCGACGACCTCGGGCACTGGATCAGCACCCTCCAGGCGCCGCCGCTGTTGCCCGTGGCCGAACGGCCGCGCACGGCCACGGTCGTCCTCGCACCCGAGGCCGCCGACCACGTGACGCGCACCGCGCCCGCCGCACTCGGCGTCGACCCCACCGAGCTGCTGTGCGGCGCGCTGCGCACCGCGCTGACCCACGTCCAGGCCGCGCCCACCGATCTCGCGATCGAGGTGGAGCGGCACGGCCGGGTCCCGGCCTCGCCGCACCACGACTACACCCGTACGGTCGGCTGGTTCACCGCCATCGCCCCGGTGCGGCTCACGGCGCACACCGACCCCGTCGCCGCGGCCCGCGAGGTCGCCGCACGCCGGCCGGACGAGCGCGCGCACGTCGCGTACGGCGGCCTGCGGTACCTCAACCCGCAGACGGCCCCGCTGCTGACCGCCCGCCCACAGGTGCTGTTCAACTACCTCGGCCGGGGGAACGAGTCACAGGCCCTCCACCTCACGGGCGTCGACGAGGGCCACCCGTACGCCGTCGAGGTCAACGCCTGGACCGACGCGGCCACCGGAAGCCTGCATGCGGTCTTCACCCTCGCCGAGGGCATACCCGACGAGATCACCGACCATTGGCTCGCCGCCCTGGAGCACATCGCGGTGGCCGCCACGACCGCCGAGCGCACCGCGCCGGTCACCCCGCTCCAGCGCGGCCTGTTCTTCCAGGCGCAGCTGGCCGGTCCGGCCGGACACTACGTCGCGCAGAGCTGGTTCACCTTCGACCGGCGCCTGGACACCGATGCGCTGGCCGAGGCCATGGCCTGGGTGATCGCCCGGCACCCGGTCGTCGGCGCCGGCTTCACCACCGACGACGACGGCACGGCCGTCCAGGTCCTCGGCGCGGGCCGGCGCGTCGCCGTCCGTACGGTCGACCTCGCGACGGACGCCGAGGTCGACGCCCTGCTCGCCCGCGACCGCGACACCGGATTCGACCCCGGCGAGCCGCCGCTGATCCGCCTGACCGTGGTACGGCTGCCCGGCGACCGCGACGGCCTGCTGCTGAGCTACCACCTGCTGCTGTGGGACGGCTGGTCCCGCGAGATCGTGCTGCGCGACCTGTTCGACGCCTACGAGGCCGCCGTCGCGGGCCGGTCGACACCCGCGACCCCGGCGACGCCCGGCTTCGAGGACTACGCCCGGGCGCTCGCCGCCAAGGACCCGGCCGTCTCGGAACGTTTCTGGGCCCAGCACCTGACCGGACTCCCCGGCCCGACGCTGCTCGCCGGCCCGACACCGACCCTGGTCGACGCCCTGCCCCGAACCCTCGTCCACACCCTCGCCGCCGAGGAGTCGCAGCTGCTGCGGGACCTCGCCCGCACCCACGGCGTCACCCTCAACTCCGTCCTGACCGGCGCGTTCGGCCTCCTGCTCGGCGCCCGCACGGGCCGCGCCGACGCCGTGTTCGGCGTGACCGTCTCCGGCCGCGAGGGCGAGAACCTCTCCGAGGTCGTCGGCGTCCTGCTCAACACCGTGCCCATGTGGACGCGGGCCCGCCCGGACGACACCGTCCGGGACTACCTGACGGCCGTGCAGGCGGCCCGGGTCGAGGCGATGGAGCACGAGCACCTGGGACTCGGCGAGATCCAACGGGCCGGCGGCCACGACACCCTCTTCGACAACCTGTTCGTGCTCCAGAACTTCCTCGACATGGACGCGTTCGCCGCGATGAACACCCGGCACGGCATCACCGCGGTACGGGCGGACGACTCCACGCACTACCCGTTCACCTGGGTCGTCACCCCCGGCGACCGGCTCACCGTCAAGCTGGAGTACCGCGACCACGACACCGAGGCCGCCCGCGCGCTCCTCGACGACTACCTGCGGGTGCTCGCGGACCTGGCCCGCTCCACCGGGCCGGTGGGCGCGCTGCCCGGCGCGGCGTCGGCGCCGGAGCCCGCCGCCCGCACGGAGGTCGGCACGGACACCGTCGTCGACCGGTTCGACCGGGCGGCCGACCGTGATCCCGAGCGGGTCGCGCTCGTCGCCCACGGCCGGACCATGACCTTCGGCCTGCTCCGCGACCGCAGCCGCGCGCTCGCGGGCGTGCTCGCCGCACGCGGCGTCGGACCCGAGACGACGGTGGCCCTCGCCATCCCGCGGTCCCTCGACTCGATCGTCGCGCTGTTCGCCGTCCTGCGCGTGGGCGCCGCGTACGTGCCGCTGGAGCTGGACCACCCGGACGAGCGGATCGCCGCCATCGTCGCGGACGCCCGCCCGGACGTGACCCTGACCGTGAGCGCCGTGTCGCCCCGGCTGACCGGCGACCTCGTCGAACTGGACCGGCCCCTCCCCGAGGCCGAGCCGTTCGTCACCTTCGCCCCCGACGACCCGGACCGCCTGCGCCACCCCGCGTACACGATCTACACCTCCGGCTCCACCGGCCGGCCGAAGGGTGTGGTGACCGAGTACGCCGGGCTCACCAACATGCTGATCAACCACCAGCGCCGGATCTTCGAACCGGTGTTGGCCGAGCACGACCACCGCGTCTTCCGGATCGCGCACACCGTGTCCTTCGCCTTCGACATGTCGTGGGAGGAACTGCTCTGGCTCGCCGACGGCCACGAGGTGCACATCTGCGACGAGGAACTGCGCCGCGACGCCCCCCGGCTGGTCGAGTACTGCCTGGAGCACGGGATCGACGTCATCAACGTGACGCCGACCTACGCGCAGCAGCTGGTGGCCGAGGGCCTGCTCGACCACCCCGAGCGGCGGCCGGCGCTGGTGCTGCTGGGCGGCGAGGCCGTCACCCCGGCCCTGTGGCAGCGGCTCGCCGAGACCGAGGGAACGGCCGGCTACAACCTGTACGGACCCACCGAGTACACCATCAACACCCTGGGCGTCGGCACCTTCGAATGCCAGGACCCGGTGGTGGGCGTGGCCATCGACAACACGGACGTGTACGTCCTGGACCCGTGGCTGCGGCCGCTGCCCGACGGAGTCCCCGGCGAGCTGTACGTGGCCGGCATCGGCATCGCGCGCGGCTACCTCGGGCAGCCCGCCCAGACCGCGGACCGCTTCGTCGCCTGCCCGTTCGGCGCACCCGGCGAACGCATGTACCGCACCGGGGACCTGGTCGCCCGGCGGCCCGACGGGAACCTGATGTACCTGGGCCGCACCGACCAGCAGGTCAAGATCCGCGGCCACCGCGTGGAACCGGGCGAGGTCGAGGCCGCGTTCGCCGCGCACCCGGCGGTCCGGTTCGCCGCCGCGGTCGCCCAGCCCGACCCGCAGGTCGACGGCGCGTACCGACTGGCCGCCTACCTCGTGCTCGACGGCCCGGACGGCGGCGATCTGGCGACGGTCGCCGCCGAGGTGGGCGCGGCCCTGCCGGACTTCCTGCGCCCGACGCACTACGCCCAGGTCGACCGCATCCCGCTGACCGTCAACGGAAAGGCGGACACCAAGGCGTTGCCGGAGGCCCGGCCACTGGGCACGCTGACCACGGCGGGGGAGCGCGGACCGGAGACCGGGACCGAGACCGTCGTGTGCGAGTTCTTCGCCGAAGCACTCGACCTGGACGACGACGAGGTGAGCGCGTTGAGCGATTTCGTGTCCCTGGGAGGGCACTCCATGCTGGCGGTGCGGCTGATCGGCCTCCTCCGCCGGGAGTACGGTCCTGTGATCACGATCCGTGATCTGTTCACCCTGCGAACCCCTGAGATGATTGCCCGCCACCTCGATGAAAACTCCTGACGCACAGCGGCCCCGACCGGGGTCCGACATCCTTCGGACGGCCCTGCGCCGCAACATCGGCGCCATGACCTGGGGCACGATCCTCATGGGCCTGTACCAGGCCGGTGAGACCGCCTTCCCCATCGCGCTCGGCCTGATCGTCGAGCACACGATGCAGGACCGCAGCCCCGGTGCGCTCGCCCTGTCGATCGGCTCCCTGGCCGTGATCATCACGACGGTGTCGCTGTCGTGGCGGTTCGGCATGCGCATCCTGCAGAAGGCCAACACGACCGAGGCGCACCGCTGGCGGGTGCGGGTCGCGGACTGCGGGCTGGAGCCGGTCGCCCGGGACGCCGGACTCAAGTCCGGCGAGGTGCTGACCATCGCCACGGAGGACGCCGACCAGACGGCCGACATCATCGAGGTGGTGCCGCTGCTGATCAGCTCACTCGTCGCGGTGCTGGTCGCGGCGGTCGCGCTCGGGCTGGCCGACATCCGGCTCGGCCTGCTGGTGATCGTGGGCACCGCCCTGATCCTGTCCATCCTGAGCGTGATGTCCAAGCGGATCGGCTCCAGTACCCGCGAACAGCAGGCCCGGGTGGCCAGGGCGGGCGCGAAGGTGGCCGACCTGATCACCGGCCTGCGCCCGCTGCACGGCTTCGGCGGCAACCACGCGGCCTTCCGCTCCTACCGCAAGGTCAGCACGGAGGCCAAGAGCCAGGCGATCACCGTGGCCGGGGTCAACGGCGCCTACGCGGGCACCGCGGCGGCCCTCAACGCGGTGCTCGCCGTCGGCGTGACCCTGACGGCGGGCGGGCTCGCCTTCAACGGCGACATCACCGTCGGGGAACTCGTCATGGCGGTGGGGCTCGCCCAATTCATCATGGAACCGCTGAAGCTGTTCTCGGACATGCCCAAGTACGTGATGATGGCCCGCGCGTCCGCCGAACGGATGGCACTGGTCCTGGTCGCGCCCCCGGTGGCGACCCACGGGACGGAGCGACCGGCACCCGGCGGGGGCCTGGAGATCGACTGCGTCCGGTACGGGGCCCTGCGCGACCTGAAGTTCCAGGTGCCGGCGGGCGAGTTCGTGGCGATCGCCGCCTACCAGCCGCGCGCGGCCGCCGACCTCGCCGCGATCCTGGCCGTGCAGGTCCCGCCGCACGCGTACGAGGGAGCCGTGCGGGTCGGCGGGGAGGAGCTCGCCGCCCTGTCCATCGAGGCGGTCCGCGAGCACCTGCTGGTGAACCCGTACGACGGGGAGATCTTCGCGGGCACCCTCCGCACCAACATCGACCCCTCGGGCACCAGCCGCACGGTCGACGCGGCCGTCGAGGCGTCCATGCTGACCGACGTCGTCGCCCTGCACCGCGAAGGACTCGACCACGGTGTCCGCGACCGCGGTGCCAACCTTTCCGGCGGACAGCGCCAACGGCTCTCCCTGGCCCGCGCCCTGGCCGCCGACTCCGACATCCTCGTCCTGCACGACCCGACCACGGCCGTCGACGCGGTCACCGAGCAGCTCATCGCCCGCAACGTCGCGAAGCTGCGCCGTGGCCGTACCACCGTCGTGATCACCAGCAGCCCGGCGCTCCTGGACGCCGCCGATCGGGTACTCGTCCTGGACGACGGGGTCATCACGGCGGAGGACACCCACCGCAACCTCCTCGCCGGGGACGAGGAGTACTGCCTGGCGGTGGCCCGTTGACGCCGTGATCCGCCCCCTCGATCCGCCTGTCGAGCCGCCCCTCGATCCGCCCTGACCGTGCTCAGCCGAGGGCCCAGGCCACATCCCGGAGCAGGGCCTGGCGCCAGCCCGCACGGTCGTGGGCGGACGCCGACCGGGAGGTCCGCACGGTCGCTCCGGCCCGCTCGGTCAGGGACTCGACCAGCGCGCAGTGGGGCAGCATCCGCGTCTCGTGTTCCCCCACGTCGAAGGCGATCCGCAGGCCGGACAGGTCCGGGCGCTCCCGTAGCCGTGCGGCGACGGAGCCGCCGACCGGACCGCCCAACGGGTCCACCGCCTTCACGGCCTCGGGTGTCCACCACAGCGACGCCGACTGGCAGGCGACCCGGGACACCAGGTCGGGGAACTCCAGCGCCGCGTACACGGCGCTGAGCCCGCCGAGGCTCTGCCCCGCGACCACGAGACGGTCCCGGTCCGCGGGGACGCCGGACTCCGCGACCAGCGGAAGCAGTTCGTCCCGGACCGCCTCCCACAGTTCCGGCCGGCACCCGAACTCGGCCTCCCGGTCCCTCGTCGGCAGGAAGACGAGGGTGACGGGCGGCATCTCGCCGGCCGCGACGGCGGAGTCGAAGGCGGTCATCGCCGGGTGCAGATACAGCCAGTCGTCCCCGTCCAGCAGGAGCACCACCGGCCCGCCGCCGCCCGCCGGGTGGACCCGTACGGTCCGCCGCCCGCCGAGCCGCTCGCTCGCCCAGCGGATCCGGGCCCGCGGAAGGGGTAGTACCGCGTCGGCGCCGCCCGCGCCGGTGGCCCAGTGCGGCTGAGCCGGGGCGTCCGGGGTGGCGGCGACGGATCGGTCACCGCCCGCCCCGGCCGGGTTGAACGGGTCGGCGTACGCGGTCCCGTCCACCAGGAACCGGTAGGTCACCCGCAGCCGCGCGGGCATGCTGACCTCGGCGTACCAGCAGTCCGTGTCGTGCCAGCGGCGCAGCGGTACGTCCGGCGACCAGCTCTCGAAACCGATGCGGGCCGCCGAGCCCCGCCACAGGAACAGGGTCACCCAACCGCCCCCGTCGGCGGGCACCGACGCGGGAGCCCCCGCCGCCGCCCAGAACTTCTCGGAACCTGGTTCACCGGGCAGCCCGAATGCGGCGAAGGCGTGCTCCACGGGCATGAAGTCTCCTCGTGAGGGGCGTAGTTAGGTGAACCTAACTTTATCGTCCTTCCGCTGGTCCCGGACGGGAAACCGGGCTTCGCCACGGAAGTCCCCACCGGGGCTCGCCCCCGCGGGCACGGGGTCAGTCGCCCACCGGGGGTCTCCTGAGCAGGGGGATCACGGGCGTGCGGGCCGCCGGTACGCGTTCCAGGACACCGCCCGCGAAGACGTCGTAGAGCGGCAACGTCTCCAGGTGCACGTAGCCGATGTGGCAGTCGCAGGTGGTCAGCGGGCACGGACGGGGGCCGAGCGCGGTCCGGTAGGAGCCGTCGTACAGATTGCCCAGCTCGGCACGGACGAAATGGCAGCGGCGCACCGTGCCGTCACCGTCCACCGAGATCACCGACTCGCCCGTGCGGCACGGCAGTCCGGCCGAGCGGTGCGGGTGCCTGCTGTACGGGAACAGCGGGTCGAGGGCGGTCCACAGGTCGGCCTCGGCGTCACCGTACGTGTGGCCGTCGGCCGCGTTCACCCACAGGTAGACGTGGGAGGGCAGGTCGGCGCGCAGCCGACGGGCGTGCTCCAGATTCTCCGGGAGGCCCACGATGCCGACGCTGTGGCGGATGCCCCGGTCGGCGAGGTCGCGCAGCTTGGCCAGGAAGCGGTCGTACGGAGTCTGCCCCGGATGGTAGGTGCACCATAGGGCGAGCGTGGCGGGGTCGGCCTCCGCGAGCCAGTCCGTGCGGCAACTCAGGTTGGTCTGGATGGCGACGCGCTCGACGTGGGGCCGGTGCGAGAGGTCGACGAGGGCGCGGCGGTACCAGGAGCGGACGAGCCCCTCGCCCCACGGGGTGAACAGCAGCGAGAGCCGGTCCTCCCCGGCCCGGGAGTTCGCCCAGCCGGTGAACCGTTCGAGGGCGGCCCGGTCGGCGCGCAGCTGGGCGGTGGTGTCGCGCCGCTTGGCGAAGGGACAGTACGGACAGTCGTAGTCGCAGGAGGAGAGCGGGCCGCGGTAGAGCAGGGTCAGGTCCACGGCGGCTACTTGGCCTCGTAGGCGGCCATCGCGGCCCGTACGGCCGGTGAGAACAGCTCGGGGCCGAGCGCGTCGGAGTGCGCGAGGCCCTCGGGGGACAGGCGCAGCAGCGGGCCCTCGCCGCCTTCGTCGAGCCAGCCGCGGGCGGCGAACGCGGCCAGTTCGGTGGGGAAGTCCTCGTGCGGGTCGGCGCCGAACCGCTCCCGGTAGTCGGCGACCGGCATGCCCTGCGCCTGGAGCAGCGACTGCAGGAGGTGGCGGCGGCGCGCCTCGTCACCGTTGGTGGGTCGGCCGTGGACGGCGCGGGTGAAGTCGTCGGTTGCGGTGTAGTCGTCGATGATCCCGCGGATCTCGCCCATGTCGACGGCGTAGTCGAACGAGTAGTGCAGCGCGGAGGTGTAGGAACGGGCCCCGCAGCCCAGGCCGATCATGCCGTCGGTCTGGCAGGCGTGGTCGTCCGGGCCCTGGGGCGCCGTACCGGCCAGCCGGAACATGCGCATCGACACCTGCTCGTAGCCGTGCGCGAGGAGGTGGTCCCGGCCCTGCCGGTAGAGGTTCAGGCGCTGCTCGTCCCAGGCCCGGTCGGTCAGGGCGGTGCGCCGGGCGAGCCCGGTGAGGGGGCGCACGTACAGCGGGTACAGGTACAGCTCCTCGGGGCGCCAGGCCAGGGCGGCGTCCAAGGAGGTGCGCCAGGTGGCGGGCGTCTGGCCGTCGATGCCGTAGATGAGGTCGATGTTGAGGACCGGCACGCGGGCGTCGCGGATACGGCCGAGCGCCGCCTCGACATCGGCGCGGCGCTGCGGGCGTACGGCGGCCCGGGCCTCGTCGGGGAGGAAGCTCTGGACGCCGATGCTGACACGGGTCGCGCCGCGCTCGGCCAGGACGGCGAGCCGGTCGGCGGTGGCGGTCGCGGGGGAGGTCTCGACGGACAGCGGGACGGCGCGCAGATCGGCGCCCATGTGCCGCTCGGCGATGTCGCAGAGCCGTTCCAGTTCGAGCGCCGTCAGGAAGGTCGGCGTCCCGCCGCCGAAGGCCGCGTTGGCGAAGGAGACCGGCCCGTCGTCGCCGAGGGCCTCGCGGACGGCCAAGGCCTGGCGCTCCAGGGCGTCGAGGTAGCGGCCGGTGAGCCCGTCGGGGGCGCCGATCCGGGTGAAGAGGTTGCAGAAGCCGCAGCGGATCTCGCAGAAGGGTATGTGGAGGTAGAGCGAGAGGGCGTCCTTGCGTTCGCCGTGCCACAGGTCGCGCAGCGCCGGCCGGTCGGGCAGGGGGCGGTAGGCGGTCTTGTGGGGGTAGGCGTACACGTAGGCGTGGTACGGGCGGAGCTCGGGCGGTGCGGCGGCCGGGATCGGGGCGGGCACGGCGGCGGGCGCGAGGGCGGTCATGCGGACGGCTCCAGGAAGAAGTGGGCGTACGGCACGGTCCAGACGGCCTGGTGGGCGAGGCGATGGCCGGTGTAGCCGTCGTCGCCGTACGTGGTGCCGTGGTCGGAGCAGACGATGGCGAAGCAGCGGCGGCGGGAGCTCATGGCGGTGAGGAGCCGACCGATGTGCCGGTCGATGTATTCGAGGGCGGCGGCGTGCGTGGCGCGCGTGTCACCGGCTTCGGCGGTGGCGCCGGGAAGGTGGAACCAGTTGGGCTGGTGCAGCGCGGAGGCGTTGACGAAGAGGAACAGGCGCTGCTGGGCGGGGAGCGCGGCGACGACCTGTTCGGCCCGCTCGACCTGGGCTTCGAAGGAGGTGGGCGACGCGACGCCGAACGCCGGCTCCCAGTGGCTCTCCTGGAACATGCCGGGCAGGACGTCGCCCAGCGCACCCTGCTTGTTGAAGAAGCCGACGCCGCCCACGCACACCGTGCGGTACCCGGCCGCGGCCAGGCCGGACACCAGGTCGGGGGTGTCGAAGACGTACGTGCGGCCGGCGGTGGTCTCGCTGCCGGCGAACCGGGCGGCGAACAGCCGCGGGTGCGGACCGGGCCGGGCCGGGGTGGGCAGGAAACCGGCGAACATCGCCTGATGGGAGGCGTAGGTGAAGCTGCCGGGGGCGTGCCGTTCCTCCCAGACGCCTCCGGGCAGGTGTCGGGCCAGGTTCGGAATGCGCCCGGCGGCGGCCAGTTCGACGGCGACGTCGTGGCGCAGGGTGTCCAGGGTGAGCAGGAGCAGGTCGTCGCGGCCGACGACCTCGTTCATGTCGGGGAGCGGGGGCGCTGGGGTCTCAGGCGGGTGCACGGTGGTTCCTCGTGGGGTGGTGCTGTACGTGTCTTCGGATGGCGGCGGCCACTTGCGCGGCGTAGGTGTCCTGGCCCTCGGCGCCGCTGCCGGGCAGTCCGGTCAGGCCCGGCAGGAGATCGCCGAAGGCATTGACCTCGGCGACGGCGAACCGGCGCCAGCCGACGGCGGGCAGCAGGTCGACACCGACGCACAGGGTGCCGGGGAAGCAGGCCGCGGCGCGCTCGCAGGTCCGCAGGGCCTCGGCCCAGGCGGGGCCCGCCGCCCGGACCGCGGCGGCGAGGTCGCCCCGCCGGCCGCCGAGATGGAGGTTGGTCATGGGGGTCCGGCTGGTCCGCACCACGGCGTGGGTGGCCCGTCCGGCCACGACGACCACGCGCAGATCGGCCGCCCCGTCGCCGAGGGAGGCCTTGGGCCACCAGCGCTCGACGTGGAGTCCGTCGGGGGCGAGGGCGTCGACCAGCGCGGCGACCTCCGGCTCGCGGGTCAGGCGCCGTACCCGCAGGGAGTTGTGCAGCCGGCCGTCCTGCGCGCTCTCCACGGACGTGGTGGCCCGGATCCGGCCGCCGCCGGCCGTCTCGACGGCGACGACACCCGAGGCCGAGGACCCGTGGGCGGGCTTCAGGAACATCCGCGGCATGCCGTGCGCGGCCATCAGGGCCCGTACGTCGTCCCAGCCGCGCACCGGAGCGCCGGCGCCGGAGGTCGGCGAGCGCGGAACGGGGACCCCGGCGCGGGCGAGGGCCTCGTGGCAGAGCCGCTTGTCGAAGAGGACGGCCAACTCGTCGGCGTCGTCGAGACGCAGGCCGCCGGTCAGCGTGCGGACGGCCGCCGTGAAGGCGGCGTACCAACGGGCCCCGCCCTCCACCCGGGTCGGGTCGCCGGCGCCGCGCAGGAGCCGGTCCACCTCCGCGTTCTCCCCGGGCGACTCGATCCGTACGATCTCGTCGGCGGCGAAGGCCGCGCCGCCGCCGCGCAGGACGTCCGTCCAGGGCACGACCCGCGGCGCGGGCAGCCCGGCCTCGCGCAGCGCCCCGGAGAACAGGGCGACGCGCCGGTTCTCCGGATTGCCGACGACCGCCCAGCGCGGCGGTGGTGCGTGGTACGTCATGGCCCGCGACGCGCTACTCGCCGACGGCGACGTAGCGCCAGACGCGGCCGTCGTCCTCGTCCTCGTCGGCATGGCCGCGGTCCAGGTCGAGGGTGACGCCGGCGCCGCCGAGAACCTCCTGGAGGCGCTCGCGCAGCGGCGCGCCGAGGTAGTTGTGGTGCAGGTCCAGCTTCTTGAGATGCGTCAGGGGCTGGCCCCCGAGCAGGGCGGCGCCGCCCTGCTCGGTGAGGACGCCCATGGACAGGTCGAGGGTCTCCAGGCGGGCGACGACCGGAGCGGACGCGACGGCCGTGGCGATCTCGTCCTGGATGTCGCTGTTGCGCAGGCCCAGGTGGCGCAGGCGCGGCAGGCGGTCGCCGTCGAGGACCGGCGCCACGTCGGTGATCGCCGCGTCCCCGCCGTACCCGCTCGTGCCGAGCCACAGGTCGAGGTGCTCCAGAGCGGGCAGGTCACTGGCGGCCACGCCGCGCACCGCCTCGGCGGGCATGCCGCCGGTCTCCACGGTCAGCGCGCGCAGCTTGTGGTGCGTGACGGCGGGGAAGGCCAGCCCGGAGCCGCCGCGCACGCCGAACTCCTCCAGCTCCGGGAAGCCGTCGAGCAGCGGACCGACGTCGCTCTGGTTGATCCACGAGATCTCGCACTGCTCGGACTCCATGTCCCCGAGGAACAGGCCCCGCAGTGCGGGCAGGCGCGGGCGTGCGTCGAGGAGGGCGCCGATGATCTCCTCGGGCCCGGTCTCGTAGGCGTCCTCCCAGGAGCCGACCACGATCGCGCGGACCAGGGTGGTGTCGACCGCGGCGGTGAACCGGGCGAACGCCTCGGTCCAGCTCTCCTCGCTGTCGTAGCTGTCGCAGGAGATCCGCCACGCGACGGCGTCCGCCGCGGGCAGGGGGGTCGTGTCCGCGTCCTCCGGGGTCGGGAAGTCGAAGACGGGCAGCCCGCACGATTCCTTCAGGTGTCTCGGGTAACTCATGGGGTGCCCGCCGTTCCTCGCCTGTCGCGTCCGATGTGCTGCAAGTTGTACCAAGGGGCACCGACAGAGGCCGAGGCAGGGGCCGGTGCACCGGGGCGCGGGTCCGGTGCGGGTCCGGTGCGGGCGGCCGGGGGCCGTTGTCAGACCGGCCCCCTACCTTCGGAGAAGAACGCGGCGCACCGGGCGGCGCGGGGGAAGGGGACACCCATGTACCGGCAGGGGGACGTGCTCATCGTGCCGCTCGACGAGTCGGCGGTACCGCCGCACGCGGCCGACGCGGACCAGGAGCCGCGGGACGCGCGGGGCCGGATGGTCCTCGCGCTCGGCGAGGTCACCGGACACGCGCACGCCGTGCTCGGGCCGGGCCGGCTCGTCCGCGAACCGGGAGTCTTCGGCCCGCTGCTGCTGCACCTGCCGGACGGCGGGCGGGTGGTGCACGAGGAGCACGCCGCGATACCGCTGCCCAAGGGCTGGTACCGGGTCGTGCGTCAGCGGGAGTACATCCCCGGAGCGGTACGGATCGTGGCGGACTGACAGCGTGTCGGACAGTGGGGGGATCGGGATCGTGTCGAGGGACAGCGACGTGACGGACATCGACGTGTGGAGGGCCGCCGCGGCGGCCACCGGGCCGGCCGATCGCGTGGCCGCCGAGGCCGGGGTGCGCCTCGCGTACCGGGCCGCGGGCCTGGCGGAGCCGGAGCGGATCGTCTGGGCGGACTCGCCCCGGGCCGCGGTGGCTCTGCTCGGCGCGGACGACGGGCCGTACGGGCCGGCCGCGCGCGGGCGCGGCGTACGGGAGTCGGTGCGCACCGCGCCGTGGGCGGCCGAGCGGGACCGGGCGCAGCGGCGGCTCGGCCCGCAGGGCTGGGGCCGACACTGGGGAGCGACGGGCGGCCGCCTGTGGGAGCACACGGAACGCCTGGCGGAGCGCGTCCGCGGCGGTCTCGTCGAGGAGTTGACCGCCGGATCCGCCGCCCCCGCGGCCGCGGAGCGCTCGCTGCGCCTGCTGCTCCTGGACGCGGTGCTCGGGCAGCACGACGCGGCCTGGCTGTGCGCCTTCGACACACGGGAGGGCACGCCCCTGCACGGACTGGGCGTCCTCGCCCGTTCGGCCGGCTGGTGGTGGCCCTACGAACGGCTGGCCGTGCTGTGCGAGCGCCCGGTGGAGCTGCACCGCGACGAGGCGGGCAGGCTGGACCGTGGGGACGGCCCGGCCCTGGCGTTCCCCGACGGGTTCGCGCTGCACGCCTGGCGGGGCATGCCCGTTCCGGCCGAATTCCTGGCGGGCCTGGGGACGTTGACGCCGGAGCTGATCCGGGCCGAGGAGAATGCCGAACTGCGCCGGGTGATGCTGGAGTTCTACGGGTACGACCGCTATCTGCGGGAGTCGGGGGCGACTCCCGTGCACCAGGACGAGACGGGTGTCCTGTGGCGCATACCCATGCCGGACGACGAGGCCGTCGTGATGGTGGAGGTCGTCAACTCGACACCGGAGCCGGACGGTACCAGCCGCACCTACTGGCTGCGGGTGCCGCCGACGACCCGGACGGCCCGCGAAGGCGTGGCCTGGACCTTCGGCCTCGGGGCCGAGGCGTACGCACCGCTTCGGCAGACGTGAAGCAGCCCGGGTTCAAGGCCGCGTGAGGTCGACGAAGGGTCGTTCGCCCGGGGACACGAGCCGGGACAGGAACATGCCGATGCCCGCCGAGCCGGTCGCGTAGTCGTGGGCGATCCGGTTGAGCCAGCGGCCGGGGAACGCGATGCCGTCCTCGTTCTCGACCCGGAACCACAGGACGGTCTCGGCGATGTCGCGCGCCCTGTCCCGGTACTCCCGCTCGCCGGTGACGGAGTACATGTCCAGCATGAACTCCCCGATCCCGGCCAAGCCCTCGAAGAGGCCCGGGCTGTAGGTGTACTTGACGAAGGTGTCGTCCGCGACGCGTCGGGCGAGGTCGCCGTACCGCTCGATGCCGAGGAGGTCGTGGAAGCGGATCAGCACGCTGCCGACGCCGGCGCCGCCGTGGATCCAGTACGGGTACTGGACGGGGTCGTCCTGTACCCGCTGCCACTGCATGCCGAGGCCGCTCTCGCTCGCGTGGGCCAGATCGAACTCCAGGGCGCGGACGGCGCACGACCGGAAGCGGGCGTCGCCGGTCAGCAGGTGCAGGTGGAGGAGGAAGAGGGCGATGCCGCTCGCCCCGTGCCCGTATCCGTAGTGGACGCTCGCGTCGTGGGCGGACCGCCAGTAGCAGGTGTCGCCCTCGTGCTGCGCGGTCCTGAGCAGGTCTTCGCCCGCCTGCACGGCGCGGTCGAGGTAGAGCTGCTTCCCGGTCCGCGCGTGGAAGCGCAAGGAGGCCAGACCCCACCCGGCGACGCCGAGGAACATGCCCGGTTCGTCGTACAGCAGCGGCGATGCGTAGAGCATCGCCATCGCGGCCTCGGCCCTGTCCTCCCAGCCGAGATCGTGGAAGGCCCAGGCGATGCCGGCCAGCCCGACGTACAGCCCGGGTGGGTAGGTGTCCGTCCCGAGGGGCTGCCCCAGCATCCAGGAGGCCACCTCGGCGGGCAGGCCGGCCGCGGGCCCCTGGGTGCTCGTCACCGTACGGAGCAACAGGGCCGGCCCGCAGGCGCCGTAGGCCACGCTGAGCGGGTTCGTCGTGAACACCGTGTAGTCGGCGGGCCAGAGCCGGTCGGTGCGGCGGCCGTCGTAGGTGCGGAGCAGGGTGTCGGCGATGCCGCCGAGGGTGCGCCGTACCTCCGCGTCCGGGTGGGCCGGTACGCCCCCTTCGGCGGCGAGGGTGTCACTCGTCAGGGGTGTCATGACGTCACCCGTCCTCCCAGTCGGCGAGCACGGATCGCGCCTCGTCCACCCGGCCGGCGATCAGGCCGGACACGACGGACCTCACCTGGGCGGGAACGCCCAGGGCGACGAGCTCGTCGAGGAAGAGGTCCTGCGCACGGGGGTTGAGGGCGAAGAACGCGGTGGCGGGTACGACGCCGCTGTAGAGGAGCATGGCCGCGGCGTACCAGTCGTCGCAGGGCAGGAGCCTGTCGCGGGAGGCACGGTCGGGGTGGAGGAATCCGGGGGTGCCCCAACGGGTGCCGTAGGTCAGCAGCGCCGCGTCGTCGTCCTCGTGGACCGCGCTCTCGAAGTCGATGAACCACATCCGGAGGGTCTCGGAGTCGATGAGGATGTTGTTCGGCGACAGGTCGCCGAGGACCACTCCGCGCGCGTGCACCTCCTCGATCATCCCGATCAGCCGGCCGGCGATCTCCCGGAATCGGGGGACGAATCGTTCCACGCGCCCCTCCCGCCGGATGTACGGCGCGAGGATGACGTCGTCCCGGGACCAGAAGTCGTGGAACGCGATGCCTTCCACCCGTTCCTCGACCAGGAACGTGTGCTCCCACTCCTGGAAGAGGTCGACCGGCCGCGGCACGAACTCCAGGCCGTCCAGCCGGCGCAGCACCTCGTACTCGTGGCGCAGCATGTCGACCGAGTCGACCGTGTGCTCGCCGGTCGTCCAGCAGTTGGTGAGGCGCCGGGCCTCCTTCACGACGACGGGCTCGCGGGTGACGTCGTCCGTGCCGTGGTAGACGCCGCCGGCGTTGGAGAAGGTCAGGGCGCCCTCGATGCGGTAGCGGCCGTTCAGGATGGTGGCGGCGGCCGTTTCCTCGGCGGGGTGCGCCGTGGCGTCCTCGGCCGGTTCTTCGGCGAACGGGTCGCGGACCCAGGGCGGCAGCCGGAAGTACGGCAGCCGCTCGTCGGCGACGTACGCGCCGTCGGGGGAGACCAGGAACGTGCTCCGTGTGCCGTCGACGTTGAGTCGCCGCGGTGGTTGGAAGCCCCCGTACCGGTAGAAGAGGACCTTGCTGTCCCGGTAACGGCGGTCCGACAGGATGTACGGGCCCTCGACCGCCTCGTGGGCCGTTCGCCGGTGCAGGGTCTCGATCAGTTCGACGAAGACGTCCTCGTCGGGGGGATAGATCGTCATGAACTTCCCCGCGAAGCCGCGTTCCTGGGTCTTCGAGTTGATCACGCCCAGCATCACCGGGTCGGCGGCGGCCTTGAACTCGACGCCCCTCGCCACGCATACCGGCACGACGAGGTCGAACAGTCGCGTGGTGTGCGCGGGGGCGGAGGAGACGTGGATCTTGAAGCCTTGGGTGGGCGGCGGGGTCGCCCGCAGAGAACCGCCCGTCTCGCCCGTCTCGCGCGCCGCGCCCGCGGCGTCCGCCGCCATCCGGGCGTGCAGCCACACGTCACCGCGCTCCAGGGCCCAGCCGTCCGGCAGGAGTCGCCGCAGGGCGTCGCGGTACTGAGGGGTGATGGCTCGGCGGGACAGTGGCTCGTAGTGACGGTTGTCGACGAGACCGAAGAGGTGGTGGGCGGCCAGGGCCGCCTGTCGCTCCACGGGTGCTCATCCGCCGGGGCGGCGACGGCGGCCCCGGCGGATGTGCTGTCCTTCCGTCTCCGGAATCACATCTGCACCGTTCCGCCGCCACCGCCGCCGCAGGCCACGCTGTAGGTGCTGCAGCCGACCGATTGGGTGCTGTGGAAGCCGGCGATCGCGGCGTCCGGGCCCCGGTCGGTCCGCAGCTCCTGCAGTCCCAGGACGCGATCGACGTCGGCGACGGCCTGTTCCAGGTTCGCCCTCGCCTTCGTCGCTCCGGGTGAGGCGGTCTTCGTCCTGCCCTGCTTGGCCATGAGCTCCTCCTCTGTCCGTTCGGAAGCGTGCTGCCAGGTAAACGGCATCCCCGAGGCGCTGCCCGCGGGCGGACCCGCCCCACCCCGGGCGCACCCACCCGTCGGCGAACCCGACCTGCGCAAACACCCGCCCCGCCGCGCCACGGGCGACGTACGCCGAACGGGTGAGTCCCTGACGTCCACCGCCCCGGGCCGCCCGGCGTGCAGGCGACACCAAAAATCTGCGCCACATGTCCGCATTTGGGGTGTTTTCAGGAGTGAACCAGAACACTCTCCGCAAGGCATTGCGCATGGGTTCCGGGAGTCGGGGCAGGCGGCCGGATCAAGTCGGTCTGACCGACAGGGGGACTCAAAGGAACGAAAGGCAATACGTACCGTGACGGCAGCACAGCAGACCATCCACGTGGGCGGAGAGTGGCGCGCAGCCCTGTCCGGGGCCACGCGCGAGATCATCGACCCCGTCGACGCGACCCCCTTCGAGATCGTGGCGGAGGGCGGCGTCCTGGACACCGACGACGCCGTGGCCGCGGCGCGGGCCGCCTTCGACGCCGGTGCCTGGCCGCGTACGCCCGTCGCCGAGCGGGCCGCCCTGCTGCGCCGGGTCGCCGATCTGCTGGAGCGCGACCGGGAGCGGATCGGCGCCTTGGAGAGCCAGGACGCGGGCAAGACCCTGGAAGAGGGCCGCGTCGACGTCGACTGCGTCCGCGACGCCTTCCGCTACTTCGCCGACCTCGTGGAGAAGGAGGACGGCGGGCGGATCGTCGACGCCGGTTCGGCCGAGATCCGCAGTGTCGTCGTGCACGAGCCGGTCGGGGTCTGCGCGCTGATCACGCCGTGGAACTACCCGCTGCTCCAGGCGAGCTGGAAGATCGCTCCCGCCCTCGCGGCCGGCAACACCTTCGTGATCAAGCCCAGTGAGATCACCCCGCTGACCACCGTCGTGCTGATCGAGCTGTTGCTGGAGGCCGGACTCCCGCTCGGTGCGGCCAACATCGTCACCGGTCCCGGCGACACGGTCGGCGCCCGGCTCGCCGCGCACCCCGACGTCGACCTCGTCTCCTTCACGGGCGGTCTCCTCAGCGGCACCAAGGTCGCCCGGGCCGCCGCCGACAGCGTGAAGAAGGTCGCTCTCGAACTGGGCGGCAAGAACCCCAACGTCGTCTTCGCCGACGCGTGCTCGACGCCCGAGGGCTTCGACACCGCCGTCGACCAGGCACTGAACGCCGCCTTCATCCACAGCGGCCAGGTCTGCTCCGCCGGCTCCCGCCTCATCATCGAGGAACCGCTGCGCGA
Source organism: Streptomyces virginiae (assembly GCF_041432505.1). Lineage (GTDB taxonomy): Bacteria > Actinomycetota > Actinomycetes > Streptomycetales > Streptomycetaceae > Streptomyces > Streptomyces virginiae_A. The sequence goes on along the minus strand of NZ_CP107871.1, from coordinate 1,385,092 downwards.
CCGGTTCGTCGCCGAGCTCGCCCGCCGGGCCGAACTGATCCGACTGGGACGCGGAACCGACCAGGGCGTCGAGTGCGGTCCGCTGGTCTCCGCGGCCCAGCTGGCACGGACCGAGGCGTACGTGGCCTCCGCCCTCGCCGAGGGCGCGGTGCTGCGCGCGGGCGGCGGCAGGCCGGCCGGTCCCGGCTACTTCTTCCGGCCCACGGTCCTCGACCGCTGCCACCGCGGTATGCGCGTGGTCCGCGAGGAGGTCTTCGGCCCCGTCCTCACCGTCGAGACCTTCCGCACCGAGGAGGAGGCCGTCGCCCTCGCCAACGACACCGAGTACGGCCTCGCCGGAGCGGTCTGGACCTCCGACGAACACCGGGCCCGGCGGGTCGCCGGCCTGCTGAGGCACGGCACGGTCTGGATCAACGACTTCCACCCCTACCTCCCGCAGGCGGAGTGGGGCGGCTTCGGGAAGTCCGGCATCGGCCGCGAACTGGGCCCCGGCGGCTTCGCCGAATACCGCGAGGCCAAGCACATCTACCAGAACCTCGCCCCGCGCCCCGTGCGCTGGTTCGCGGGCGCGACGGCGAAGGGCTGAACATGAACGACCAGCACGTGAACGACCAGCACATGAACGACCCGAACACGAACGACCCGCACCTGTACGACTACGTCGTCGTCGGCGGCGGCACCGCCGGATCCGTCATCGCCTCCCGGCTGACCGAGGACCCGGACATCAGCGTCGCCGTCATCGAGGGCGGCCCCAGCGACGTCGGCCGCGACGACGTCCTCACCCTGCGCCGCTGGATGGGCCTGCTCGGCGGTGAGCTCGACTACGACTACCCCACCACCGAACAGCCCCGCGGCAACTCGCACATCCGCCACAGCCGCGCCCGGGTGCTGGGCGGCTGTTCCTCGCACAACACCCTCATCGCCTTCAAGCCCCTTCCCTCCGACTGGGACGAGTGGGCCGAGGCCGGTGCCGACGGGTGGGACGCGGCGGCCATGGATCCCTACTTCGCCCGGCTGCGGAACAACATCGTCCCCGTCGGCGAGGCGGACCGGAACGCCATCGCCCGGGACTTCGTCGACGCGGCGCAGACCGCACTCGGTGTGCCGCGGATCGAGGGCTTCAACAAGCGCCCCTTCGACGAAGGCGTCGGCTTCTTCGACCTCGCCTACCACCCGGAGAACAACAAGCGATCCTCCGCCTCCGTCGCCTATCTGCACCCGTTCCTGGACCGGCCGAACCTGCACATCGCCCTGGAGACCTGGGCGTTCCGGCTGGAACTGGACGGCACCCGCGCCACCGGCGTGCACATCCGTACCAAGGAGGGCGCGGAGCACGTCGTACGCGCCCGGCGCGAGGTCCTGGTGTGCGCCGGGGCCGTGGACACCCCCCGCCTGCTGCTGCACTCCGGCATCGGGCCGCGCGCCGACCTGGAGAAGCTCGGCATCCCCGTCGTGCACGACCTGCCGGGAGTCGGCGAGAACCTGCTCGACCACCCCGAGTCGGTCATCGTGTGGGAGACGCACGGGCCGATCCCGGAGAACTCCGCGATGGACTCCGACGCCGGACTGTTCGTCCGCCGGGACCCGCGGGCCGAGGGCCCGGACCTGATGTTCCACTTCTACCAGATCCCCTTCACCGACAATCCGGAGCGCCTGGGCTACGAACGGCCCGCGCACGGCGTGTCGATGACCCCGAACATCCCCAAGCCGCGCAGCCGCGGCCGGCTCTACCTGACGAGCGCCGACCCCGAGGTCAAGCCCGCGCTCGACTTCCGGTACTTCACCGACGAGGACGACTACGACGGCCGGACCCTCGTCGACGGCATCCGCATCGCCCGACAGATCGCGGCGAGCGAACCGCTGGCCGGCTGGCTCAAGCGCGAGGTGTGCCCGGGCCCCGAGGTGACCTCCGACGAGGAACTCGGCGCGTACGCCCGCCAGGTCGCGCACACCGTCTACCACCCGGCCGGCACCTGCCGCATGGGGGCCGACGACGACGAACTCGCCGTCGTCGCACCCGACCTGAAGATCCGGGGCCTCGACGGCATCCGGATAGCCGACGCGTCCGTATTCCCCACCATGACCGCCGTGAACCCCATGATCGGCGTGTTCATGGTCGGCGAGAAGTGCGCCGACCTGCTGGGAGGAACCACCCGATGAACCAGCCCACGATCCCCCTGACGAAAACGCCGGACACGGCCGCGGAGGCCGTCTTCTCCGTACGCGACCTGTGGAAGGTCTTCGGCCCGAAGGCGGACCGGGTGCCCGCCGACCAGGAGCTCGGGGCGCTCGACGCCACCGAGCTGCGCGAACGTACCGGCTGCACCGCCGCCGTCCGCGATGTCTCCTTCGACGTCCGCAAGGGCGAGGTCTTCGTCGTCATGGGCCTGTCGGGCTCCGGCAAGTCGACGCTCGTACGCTGCCTCACCCGGCTCATCGAACCGACCTCGGGCACGATCTCCATCGACGGCGAGGACGTGCTGTCCATGGACACCGGCCGGCTCCGCGAGCTGCGCCGCCACCGGGCGGCCATGGTCTTCCAGCACTTCGGACTGCTCCCGCACCGGACGGTGCTCGACAACATCGCCTACGGGCTGGAGATCCAGGGCGTGGGACGCGGCGAACGGCGCGAACGCGCGGCCGAGTTCGTCGCCAAGGTCGGCCTGGACGGCATGGAGCACCGCAGGCCGAGCCAGCTGTCCGGCGGCCAGCAGCAACGCGTAGGACTGGCCCGCGCACTCGCCGTCGACCCCGAAGTCCTGCTGTTCGACGAGCCGTTCAGCGCGCTCGACCCGCTCATCCGCCGGGACATGCAGGAAGAGGTCGTACGCCTGCACCGGGAGGAGGGACGCACGATGGTCTTCATCACCCACGACCTGAACGAGGCGCTGAAGCTCGGCGACCGCATCGCGCTCATGCGCGACGGCCGGATCGTGCAGCTCGGCACGCCCGAGGAGATCGTCGGCGCCCCCGCCGACGACTACGTCCGGGACTTCGTCCGCGACGTGCCCCGCGAGCAGGTGCTGACCGTCCGTTCGGCGATGCGCCCCGCGCTCGGCGACGAGGCGCGGGCCGCGGGCCCCGCGCTCGCCCCGAGCGCCACCGTCCACGAGGCCATCGAGGCCGTCGCCCGGACCGGCGAGAACGCGCGGATCGTCGAGGACGGCAGGTGCCTCGGCGTGGTCGACCACGCGGGACTCCTCGGTGTCGTCGCCGGGGTCCCGGCCACGACCGGGAAGGCGGTGGCCTGATGTACGACCATACGACCTGGCCGCCGCCGTGCGGCACGACCGGCGCCCCCGCCCCCGCGGCCGCGCACCACGCCGGGCGGTGCGGCCGATGACCACCACCGTCACCCCCGCCACGCCGGACTCCACGACCACGGCCACGACCACGACAGCCCCCACGCCCCCCACCGACACCGGACCCGGAGTGCTGCGTACGCTCACGCGCCACCGCGGCCGGCTGATCGTCGCCTGCGCGGCCGTCGCGCTCGTCCTCGGCTGGGCGCTCCTGGGCGCCGGGAACTGGCCGGCCTCGCTCTCCGTCGACCTGTCCGGACCGCTCGAACGCACCAGCGACTGGATCATCGACAACCGCGACGGCCACCCGCTCTTCCTCTACTTCCTCGGACACGTCAGCAACGTCGTCGTCATCTCCGTCCGCGCCGTGTACCTGGTGCTCCTCGCTCTCGGCTGGGCCGGCGTCACCGCCGCCGCCGCACTGCTGGCCTGGCGCGTCGCCGGCGTCCGGCTCGCGCTGACCTCCGTCGCCGCCTTCGTCGTGTGCGGACTGCTCGGCATGTGGGTGCCCACCATGCAGACCCTCGCCCTGATGGTGGTCGCCGTCGCCGCGTCCGTGCTGCTCGGAGGCCTCCTCGGGCTGGCCGCCGGCCTGTCCGACCGGATGCACCGGATCCTGCGGCCCGTCCTGGACACCATGCAGGTGCTGCCGGCCTTCGCGTACCTCCTGCCCGTCGTCCTGGTCTTCGGCATCGGCGTGCCCGCCGCCGTCCTCGCGACCGTCGTCTACGCGGCCCCGCCCATGGCCCGTCTGACCGCGCTCGGGCTCCGCGACGCGGACGCCGGGGTCGTGGAGGCCTCCACCTCCCTCGGCGCCACCGGCCGGCAGCGGCTGCTGACCGCCCGACTGCCGCTGGCCCGCAAGGAACTCCTGCTCGGCGTCAACCAGTCGATCATGATGGCGCTCGGCATGGCCGTGATCGCGTCCGTCATCGGCGCGGGCGGCCTCGGCGACCGCGTCTACCAGGCGCTGGCCTCCGTCGACGTCGGCGCCGCACTCGCCGCCGGCGTACCGATCGTGCTGCTCGCCGTCGTCCTGGACCGCGTCACCGCCGCGGCCGGACAGCGGATCGGCGAAGCCCCGGCCGACCGGTCCCGACTCCGCTGGGCCCTGGCCGCCCTCGTCACCGCCGTCGTCGCCGTCGGAGCCCGCCTCCTCGACCGGCTCTCCTGGCCCGACGCGTGGACGGTGGACATCGCCGAGCCCGTCAACGCGGCCGTGGACTGGATGACCGCCCACCTCTACTCCGGCGTGCCCCTCGTCGGCGGCACCGCGGACTGGGCCGGGCACTTCACCACATGGGTCCTGAACCCCCTGCGCGACGGACTGCAGTGGCTGCCCTGGTGGGCGGTCTTGCTGACCGTCGGCGCCCTCGCCCTGCTCATCGGCACCTGGCGCACCGCCGCGACGGCCGTCCTCGCGATGGCCGCGATCGGTGTCCTCGGTGTCTGGGACCCGGCGCTCGACACACTGTCCCAGGTCCTCGCCGCCGTCACCGTGACCCTGCTGCTCGGCTTCGCCCTCGGCGTCGCCGCCGCCCGCAGCACCCGCCTGGGGCGCGCGCTGCGTCCGGTGCTCGACGTCTTCCAGACGATGCCGCAGTTCGTGTACCTGATCCCCGTCGTCGCCCTGTTCGGTGTGGGCCGCGCCCCGGCCGCCGCGGCCGCCGTGGTCTACGCACTGCCCGCGGTCGTGCGCATCACGGCCCAGGGCGTGCGTGCGGTGGACCCGGCGGCGCTGGAGTCCGCCCGCTCGATGGGCGCGACCGGTCGACAGCAACTGCTCCAGGTCCAGCTCCCGTTGGCCCGCCCCGCCCTGCTGCTGGCCGTCAACCAAGGCGTGGTGCTGGTCCTCGCCGTGGTCGTCATCGGCGGCCTCGTGGGCGGCGGCGCGCTCGGCTACGACGCGGTCTTCGGCCTCGCCCAGGGCGACCTGGCGACCGGCCTGGTCGCCGGCGCGGCGATCGTCTGCCTCGGCCTGATGCTCGACCGCGTCACCCAGCCCACCGTGCGCCGCGACCTCACCGGAAAGGGGGCCTGACATGGCTCGCACCACACGCTCCGCCGTCCTCGCGGCAGCAGCCGCCGTCTCCGTCGCCCTGACGGCCCTCACGGGCTGCGGCGCCGCCGACATGACCCGCCAGGCCTCCCCGTACGCCGACGCGAAGGGCTCCCGCACGGTGACGCTGTCCGTGCAGTCGTGGGTCGGCGCCCAGGCCAATGTCGCCGTCGCCCAGTACCTGCTGGAGCACGAGCTCGGCTACCGGGTGGACACGGTCCAGATCGACGAGGTCCCCGCCTGGGACGCCCTCAGCCAGGGCCGGGTGGACGCCATCCTGGAGGACTGGGGCCACCCGGAGCAGGAGAAGCGGTACATCGACGAGAAGGCGACGATCGAGCGGGGCGGCGACCTCGGGGTGACCGGCCACATCGGCTGGTTCGTGCCGACGTACTTCGCCGAGCAGCACCCGGACGTCACCGACTGGAAGAACCTGAACAAGTACGCCGACCAGCTCCGTACCGCGGAGAGCGGCGGCAAGGGCCAGTTGCTGGACGGCTCCCCGTCCTACGTGACGAACGACAAGGCCCTCGTGAAGAACCTGGACCTCGACTACCAGGTCGTCTTCGCGGGCTCCGAGGCGGCGCAGATCACGCAGATCAAGCAGTTCGCCAAGGAGAAGAAGCCGTTCCTGAGCTACTGGTACAAGCCCCAGTGGCTGTTCGAGCGGGTCCCGATGACGGAGGTGAAGCTCCCCGCCTACGAGGAGGGTTGCGACACCGACCCCCAGAAGGTCGCCTGCGCGTACCCTCACACGCCGCTGCAGAAGTTCCTCAACGCCCGCTTCGCGGCGGGCGGCGGTGACGCCGCGGCCTTCCTGAAGAAGTTCCGGTGGACGACCGAGATGCAGAACGACGTCGCCCTGATGATCGCCGAGGAGAAGCTGTCGCCCCAGGAAGCGGCGGCCCGCTGGGCGAAGAAGAACGAGGCCACCTGGCGGGAGTGGCTCCCGTCCTGACGCGACGGCCCGGAGGGCGCCCCCTCCCTCCGGGCCGCGGGGCCCTGTTCGCCCCGCGTGCGCGCGTACGGTCCAGCCGGTAGCGTCGAGAGCGAGCGTTGCGCCCGAACCGCTGCCGCCCGGACCGCCGGGGCAGCCGCCGCTGTCGGCAGAGGAACGAGATCACGGTCCGCCTGGCCGCATTCGGTCCCGCACCGATCAACACCACCGCGGCACCCTCCGCCCGGTCGACCGCACGGTGCGACAGCCCCTCTCCGGCACGTTCGACGCGAAGACGGGCCGAATCGGGCGAAGGACGGGACCCGACGGGACCGCGTGGACGGCCTCGCACCCGAACCGTTCACGATCATCCCGAAGTGACCAGGAGGGCAGATGGCACTCCACCCCGCGCCCCGTCGGCGCCGCACCGAACGCCGGCTCCTGGCCACGTCGGCCGGACTCGTGACCGGTCTCCTCGTCACCGGCCTGCTCACCGCCCCCGCTCAGGCACGGCCCCGGACCGACGGCAGCCCGAGCCCCGACGCGCCGATCGGCACGGTCGCCCGGACGGTGGGTGACGCCCGCTTCGCACCGGGCCCCTGCCCGAAGACGCCGGAACCGATCGAGGCCCTCGACGACGCCCGCTGCGGAACGCTCACCGTGCCCGAGAACCGCGCCGAGGCGAACGGCCGGACGATACGACTCGGAGTCGCGATCGTGCCCGCCGCGACCGACGACCCGAAACCCGACCCCATCGTGTGGCTCGCGGGCGGCCCCGGCGACGACGCCGTGGGCGAGGCGAAGATGGCGATCGACGGCGGCCTGAACCGCGACCGTGACGTCGTCCTCATGTCCCAGCGCGGCACCTACTCCGCCGAACCCAACCTCCTCTGCCCCAACATCGACGAGTTCAACGCACGCTCCGTCGGCCTCGTCTACGACGCCCCCTCCACCGAACGACTGCACGTCGAGGCGACCAAGGCCTGCCGCGACCGACTGGCCGCCCAGGGGATCGACCTCGGCGCCTACAACGACACCGAGAGCGCCGCCGACTACGAGGACCTGCGCAAGACCCTCGGCCTCGACCGGTGGAACCTGTACGGGATCTCCTACGGCACCCACCTGGCGCTGGCCTACATGCGCCTGCACCCCGAGGGGCTCCGCTCGGTGGGCATCGACGGCATCCTGCCGCCCTCCACGTCCGGGTCGGCGGCGACCTGGAGCAGCGCCCGGCAGGGCTTCGACGGCCTGTTCAAGGCCTGCGCCGAGCAGCCCGCGTGCAACAAGCGCTATCCGAACCTGTCGGCCACCTTCGACCGGCTCGTCCGCGAACTCGAAGCCCGTCCCGTCACCACCACCGTCACCCTCCCCGGCAGCGACAAGCCCGTGAAGGTCGTCCTGGACGGCGGAGCGCTGGTGAACTGGATGACCTCGGCCACCCACGTGGCGCCCCAGGTACCCGCCGCGCTCGACGAGCTGGCGCACGGCAAGCCGCAGCGCATCGCCCAGCAGTGGGCGGGCGGCAAGCTCAGCCCCCAGGCCATGGGAAGGGTCGCGCACGGTCTCGTCTACGGCGTCTTCTGCAGCGAGTGGACCCCGTACGAGACCGAGCAGGAGGCGCTCCGGGGCGGGCAGAAAGCCTTCCCGTCGTACCCCCGCTCGGTACAGGAGCAGGCTCCGCAGCTGACCTTCCTGCGGCCGGACTGCGACGCCTGGAACGTCCCGGCGGCGGCGCCCTCCATCCGGGACGTCACGCGCGGTGACATCCCGACCCTCGCCCTGTCCGGCGGGTTCGACTCCCAGACCGGGGCCGACAACGGACCGTACGTCGCCGAGACGCTGAGCAAGGCCAAGGTCGTCACGGTCCCGTTCGAGCCGCACGTCGTCTTCGCCACCTCCAAGTGCGCCCAGGAGATCGCCGTCTCCTTCTTCGACAACCCGGCCGCGCCGAAGACCGCGTGCCTGGACAGCCTCCGGGCACCCGAGTTCGAGATCGGTTCCTGAGCCCACCCGGCAGAGCCCCCCGTCCCGCCGGTCCACCACGGGTTCACCCCTGTGGAGGCACCCGGGAGCAGCGGCTAGGGTGAGGTGGGGACGCTGCGGAGAGCCAGGAGCCGTGATGCGCGGACACCGTCCCGAGCAGCCCGACAACGTGCAGGAACTTCTGGTCGCACTCGGACAGCTCGTCGATCAGGCCCTGGACCGGATCGAGTACCAGCGGGCCAGGGTCGAACTGGCCGAGGCTCTGCAACGCCACATGCTCCCACCCGGACTGCCCGAACTGCCCGGGCTGCGACTGGCCGCCAGGTACGCGCCCTCACGAGGCGGTCTGGAGGTCGGCGGCGACTGGTACGACGCCTTCGTCATGCACGACGGGTCACTGGGACTCACGGTCGGCGACGTACAGGGCCACGATGTGGAAGCCATCGCCTTCATGGGGCAGGTACGCACCAGCCTGCGCGCCCTCGCACAGACGACGAGCGACACCCAAGAGGTACTGGGCCGCGCCAACGACCTGCTGATCGCCATGGGGCGCGGCCTCTTCGCGACCTGCTGCTTCCTGCGCTTCGACCCGGTCAGCCGCGATCTGACGGTCTCCCGGGCCGGCCACGTGCCCATGGTCTGGGCGACGGCCAACGGCCGCCACGGCATCGCGCTCGACCGCGGCGGCCCCCCGCTGGGCGTCGTGCCCGGGGAGCGGTATCCGGTGACCCACCGGCGTCTGACCGAGGCAGGGGTGCTCGTCCTGCTCACCGACGGAGTGGTGGAGGGCCCGCACTACCCGATGGAGGCCGGTCTGGCCGAGGTGGAGAAGCTGGTGCGCGCGGGGTTCGACGCCGATCCCGACGTGCTGGCCTCCGCCGTCGTCAAGGTCGCCGACCTGACGGGACACCGCGACGACGCCGCGGTCCTCGTCGTCCGCTACGACGGCCCGCGGGAGCCGGACTGACCGACGGCGGTCGCCGGCCGCCGGCCCGTGGGGTCGCCGGCGCCGGGATCTGAGCGCAGACTGCTGTCGTGGGCAGCGCGGAGATGGGTCGTCTCGGGTCCACCGTGCTGCGCATCGCCGCCGTCGCCGCCGTCTACTACGGGGCGGCGCAGATCGGCCTCCTCCAGCAGTTGGTGCGCGACCAGGTCACCCCGCTGTGGCCGCCCACGGGCGTCGCCCTGGCCGCGCTGCTCGTGATGGGGTTGCGCGTCTGGCCGGGCATCGCACTCGGCGCGTTCCTGGTCAACGTGTCCCTCGGGCCGTCGCTGCTCTCCGTACTGGTCATCACCGCGGGCAACACGCTCGCTCCGGTCTGCGCCGCTCTGATGCTGCGCAGAGCCGGGTTCAGGAACGACCTGGACCGCCTGCGGGACGTCCTGGCACTGGTCTTCCTCGGCGCGCTCGCCGGGATGTCCATCAGTTCGACCATCGGCAGCGGTGTCCTGGTGCTCTCCGGAGCACTGGACGCGGGCGACTTCTGGCCGACGTGGTCGGTGTGGTGGACCGGTGACGCGATGGGAATCCTCGTCGTCACGCCGTTCCTGCTGGTGCTGCGCAAGGCCCGGTGGCCGGTGCGGGCCGGTATCGGCCGATGGTTCGAGGCGGTGGCGCTGGCCATCGGTACGGTCTTCGTCACGCTCCTGGCGACACGGACGCGCGACTCGAACCTGCTCTTCCTCGTCTCGCCGTTCTTGATCTGGGCGGCCTTCCGCTTCCGGCTGGCCGGGGCGGCGCCGTGCGCGCTCGCCGTGGTGACGCTGGCGATCCTGGCCGCCGACGGCGACCGAGGTCCGTTCGTCGGCGAGGACGTCGTCGCCAGCATGGTCACGCTCCAGGCGTTCAACGGCACGACCGCGCTGACGGCGCTCCTGATCGCGGCCGTCATCACCGAACGCGACAGGACGCACGAGGAGATCAAACAGCTCTGCGCGCGGCTCGCGGAGGTGGTGTCCCGGATGGAGCCGCGGCCCGACACGTACCGACACCCGCCGGAGGACCGTCCGCCGCCGTGACACCCCGGTGGGGCACCCGCGGCCGAATGCACGCCGCGGCCGAACGCACCCACCCCGCGGCCGAACGCACGGAAGGGCCGGCGCGGGTGTGCCCGCGCCGGTCCGTCCGTGCCGAAAGCTGCGTGATCAGCAGTCGCCGTCGTCCCAGCCTCCGCCCCAGTCGTCATCGTCGTCGTAGTAGCCGTGGCCGTGGCCGCCGTAACCGTGGTGGCCGCCGTACCCGTGGTCGCCGTCGCCCCAGCCGCCGCCGCTGACGTACGTGACCGAGTGCGTGGGGGCCGCTGCCGAGGCCGTACCTGCGGCTCCGAGGGCGGCGCCGCCTGCCATCAGGACACCGATGGCGGACACCGCGAAGAGTCGCTTCACTCTCAGTGCTTGCATGATTCCGAACCCTTCTTGTCGTTGACGTGCCACGCACTTCGGGACGCCGAAGGACGCCCTCCCGCGCAAAGGGGTGGAGCGCGGGTGCGTGACCGACCGCATGGCTGCGACGCGCGATTCCCCTGTCAACGCCGCCTGTTGGGGCGGCGGACCTCCGGGCCGACGCGCGATTCCTCAAGCAAGGTGCTTGGGCGCGCTCCTGCGGGCTGAGTGTTCCCCGCAGTTGCGGTCATCACTTAGTGACGCTAGTCCCATATACGCCGCTCGGCATCTCGGGACGAGGGATCCGGTCCACGATCGTGCTCGCGACCGGACGACCGTCGCCGACGCGCCGGACCGCGCCGGCCGCGCCGGTCGGCCGGCCGCGGCCGCAGGGGGAGGGCTGACGCGGCGCGGCCGGGCCCTCTCCCGAATCCTGCATTCGGGGCAAGCCGGGAGGGGCCGCAGCGTGCCTCGGCACGCTGCGTGTTCAGGTTAGGAGCACATCGATGCGCCATGCACGAGAAAGGGCCCGGTCAGCCCATCGGGTGACATCCGAGGCGCACGGATGACTCGAACCACCCTCTCCGCCAAGGTAGTTGTGTACGGAGCTTCAGAGGGCCAGGGGGAGGGCCGTCAGGCCGCGGGTGAGGCGGGTTCGGCGCCAGGCCAGGGATTCGGCGGGGACGGCCAGGCGGAGGTTCGGGAAGCGGGTCACCAGGGCGCGCAGGGCGATCTCCGCCTCGGCGCGGGCCAGGGGGGCGCCCGGGCAGCGGTGGATGCCGTGACCGAAGGAGAGGTGGCCGCCGGCGTCGCGGTCGAGGTCGAGGCGGTGCGGGTCGGGGAACACCGAGGGGTCGCGGTTCGCGGCTCCGGGGGCGATGAGCACCGGGAAGCCCGCCGGGATGTCGACCCCACCGACGCGCAGGTCCTGCGTGCTGTGGCGGAAGGTGGCCACGCTCACCGGGGAGTCGAAGCGGAGCAGCTCGTCCAGGGCGCCGGGGATCAGGTCCGGGTCCCGGCGCAGGCGGTCGAAGGCCTCCGGGTGGCGGAGCAGGGCCAGGACGGCGTTGCCGATGAAGTGCGTGGTGGTCTCGTGCCCGGCGACCAGGATGAGGGCGGCCAGGGAGACGATCTCGTCCCGGTCGAGGCCGCCCGCGTCGCAGTCGCGCAGGAGGGAAGGCAGCGGGCCGTCGCCGGGGGTGGCGCGGGCCGCGTCGACGAGCTGGGTGAGGTGGTCGCCGATCCGGTGCGACGCGGCGTCGACGCGGTCGGTGTCGGTCGCGTCGAAGAGGTCGTGGGACCAGCCGGCGAGCGTGGCACGGTCGGACTCCGGCACCCCCAGCAGCTCGCAGACCACGGTGACCGGCAGGGGTACCGCCAGGTCCGCCACCAGGTCGATCTCCGTGCCCGGTCGCCACGCGGCCACGAGGTCGTCGACGACCCGGGTGATGTACGGGCGCAGCTCCCGGACGCGTCCGGTGGTGAACAGGGGCGTCGCCACCCGCCGGTGGCGGGTGTGCGCGGGTGGGTCGCTCGCCAGCATGTTGCGGGAGATCGCCGGGTGCAGGTCGCGGTCCGAGGGCCGGTCGGCGAAGAAGCGGGCCGTGTCCTTGGACAGTCGGGGGTCGGTGAACGCCTCGCGGGCCTCGGCGTGACCGGTGATCAGATACGCCTGGTGCCCGCCGGAGCCGGTGGGGACGCGTCGCACCGGGCAGCCCTCGCGCAGCCGGTCGTACGTGGGATAGGGGTCGGTGAAGAACCGCGGATCGCGCAGGGGGTCCTGCCGGGGGGCGGTCACGAGGCCGCGCCCGCGGTTGCGGCCGCGTGCTCGCGGGCCGGGCGGCGCGGGTACGCGTCCGCCACGAGCAGCAGCCACGCGGTCTCCGCCGGCAGGTCGCCCTTGCGGGAGCGGGTACCGGCGGCGGGCGGGGCCTCTTCGCCGTCGAGGGGGAGCCCGGCGCGCTTCGCGGCGACGGCCGCCGCGATGACCGCCGCCTCCACCTCGGCGTCGCCCTCGGCAGTGTCGGCGGCGCCCCGACGGGCGACCTCCGCCGCGGCGGCGTCCCGTACCGCTGCCCGACGGTACGGGCGCAGGGCCAGCACGCCGTCGTTGATCTCGATGACCCGACGGTGCAGGTGGAAATCGAGGTCGTGGGTGTCGGCGCCGGTCTCGGCGTGACCCGGGTCGAGCACGACCTCGGGGACCGCGGCGGTGACCTCCCGCCACAGGGGTTCCAACGCGCGGAACGAGGTCCGTTCCCAGCGACGACGGCGCAGTCGGCTCAGCGGCCACAGCAGGGCGGGGAGGGTCAGTCCCACGGTGATGAGGAGGACGGCGACGGCGGGCGCGGTCACGCTGAACGTGCAGCGCACGGGGGTCAGCGGCGTCGAGCACCGGGCGTGGTCGGGCACGAGCCCCAGGCCGAGGCCGATGGAGACCAGGGCGAAAAGCTTGTACGCGGCGTAGACGAGCGCGAAACCACAGCCGACCGAGGTCGTGCGCAGGCCCCAGCGCTGACTGCGGCGGGTCGAGCGCCGCGACTGGGCCCAGGTCTGCAGCAGGAAGTCCTTGGCCGTGTACCCCAGGAAGGAGATGTGGACGAGCACGTAGCACGCGTACAACACCGGGCTACGGCCCGTGAGTTGTTCGGCGAGGAAGAAGGCCGTCATGCCGGCGACGGAGATCCCGAGGGCGATGACGCGCAGTCGGATCTGCCGATGGGCCCGCTCGCGCTCCAGGTTGAGCTGGAAGAGGAAGGCGAGGACCGAGGTGGCCGCCGTCAGGGTGAAGGTGTTGCTGAGGAGTCGGGCGACGTGGGGGACCACCGATTCGACCGCGCGCTCCACGGCGGGGGCGTAGGAGGCGAAGGCGAGGGCGAAGGAGGTCAGCAGCGTCGCCATCGCCCAGGTGCCCGTGGGGCGGTGTCCGCCGCGCCCGCGCACCCAGTAGGCGGCGAAGCACAGCAGCACGGCGGCCGTACCGGTGAAGAGAATGTTGATCATTTCGGGTGACGCTTCTTCTTCCTGTGCGGCTCGGCGAACAACGCGTCCCAGCTCTCGGAGCCACTGGCGGGCCGGCTGGAGGGGATCTCGCGTCCCCGGTACATGAGTTGGCGGATCACGCTGGCCATCACCTCGGCCTCGCGTTCGTCCTCGCCGGCGTAGCCGGTCCGGCCGGACATGCGCTGCACGAGGGTGGGGTCGAACCCGAGCGCGTGCAGGGTGTCGGTGTCCAGTTCCAGACTGCCGGGGTGGTCGCAGATGATGTGGCTGATCTCGTGGGCGAGGATGTGGTTCTGGTGGAGGGGGGAGGTGGCCTCCTCGTAGAACAACAGGTCGGCGTCCCGGGTCTCCAGGCGGATGCCGCACGGAGCGTCCATGGCGCCCAAGGTGCTCAGGGGGCGTAGCACGATGGGGCGTCCGCGTCGTTCGGCCACGGCGTCGCGGAGGTCACGGGTACTGAAGCGGTGTGGGAGTCCGAGCGCCTCGACGCGCGCCTCGCACGAGGCGCGCAGCTGCTCAAGGTCCATGTCCTCACTCTGGTGACGCCGGGCGGCCGGGGCGCACCTCGCCCTGGAAACCGGTACGCGCGCCCCCATGTTGGCATGTCCGCGACCCCACTGTGAGGGCGGGGTCCGGCCGTGGCGCGGGCGCGGTTCAGTCGTCCAGATCCAGGTCCTGCGCGGGTTCGTCGGTGGTGAGCCCTTCGAGTTTCCGGGCCTGTTCGATCACGGTGGACAGCATCTTCAGGCTGTCGACGCTCAGGCCGTTGGCGCGCAGGGCCACCTTGCGGACGTCCCGGTCGCGCATGGCGGCGAGGAGACCGATCTCCGCCTTGGTGCGTTCGGCCGCCGCGCTGTCGACGAAGTAGCCCGCCGGCACGCCGAAGAAGTCGGCCAGGGCCTTGATGGTGTGCCGCGTCGGGTTCCGCTTGGCGCCGGTGCGCAGCTGCTGGATGGCGCTCGCCGTCACCCCGCGTCCCTCGCCCGTCGCGTTCTCGCGGATTCCCTCGGCGACCTCCGCGTAGGTGTAGGGCCCCCGGGAAGGGGGGTGCACCTCGCGGAAGAGGTGGTCCAGGAGTTGGGCGAAGGTGGGCGCCCCGTCATCCTCCACGTGCACGACCTCCTTGGTGTGATGCCGAGTCCTTGCCCACCACAGTGTTGCTCGAAGCCCCTCGGGCCGGCTCCGGCACCACTTTGGTTGACGCCGGACTGACACTCTGGTGTACGTTACCAATGCCTCGCCGCCACTGAAGTGTCGAGGGGTCGGCGGCGCCGGCCGGGTCGGGGTCGAGCTTCACGGGGGTGGGCTCGGCGGAACGCCCGGAGGCGCGGCCCGCCGACGGGGGCGTGGGCGGACGCTTCCTCGGCCCGTTCCCGCGCACGGCGCGGTGGACGAGCGGCCCACCCGCCCCATCGATCGGCTGGCCGTGCTCAGACCACGGAGAGCAGGTCCACCACGAAGACGAGCGTGGAACCCGCCGGGATCAACGGCGAGGGGGACTGCTTGCCGTAGCCGAGGCGCGGGGGAATGACGATCTCGCGCCGACCGCCGACCTTCATCCCCCGGATTCCCCGGTCCCAGCCCTTGATGACCCGGCCGCCGCCCACGGCGAACTTGAACGGCTCGCCCCGGTCCCAGGAGGCGTCGAACTCCACTCCGGACTCGAAGGTGACCCCCACGTAGTGAACCCGGATCACCCTGCCCGGCTTCGCCTCGGCCCCGTCCCCGACGACGATGTCCCGAACGGCCAACTCCTGCGGAGCATCACCCTCCGGAACTTCGACCTCGGGCTTCGTCAGTTCACTCATCGCAGCCTCATCACTCTCCGCCGGTCCCTCGAACAGACCGGCCGGAGGCATGGTCATCCGCGCAGCGGACGCTCACGCCACCGAGAACACCGATCGACCGAAGTACATCAAACCCCGAACCGGTCCGCCGCGACGCCCGACGCACCCGCGGCCGTCAGCCTCCCGAGAGCAGGCGCTCGCGCTCGGCCGCCACGATCTCCCGGGCGAGCTCGGCATCCGTGATGTCGAACGCTTCCGGGGCACTGTCGGCGGTCGCGGAGACACGGGCGAACTCCGCGAAGAGCTCGTTCTTGCGAGCGAGGATCTCGACGAGGCGCTGGTCGACGCCCACTTCGGAGAGAAGACGGTGCACCTGCACCGACTCCAGCTGCCCCATCCGGTGGGAGCGCCCGATGGCTTGCCATTCGGTCGTCGGCTTGAGCTGAGGTTCGCAGATCACGACGACCGATGCCGCCTGGATGTTCAGGCCGACCCCGCCCGCCACGATCTGCGAGACGAGGGCGGCCCCATGAGAGGCTCGGGAGAACTCGTCGACCATGTTCTGTCGCATCGCGGCGGGTACGGCACCGGTCAGGGGGCCGAACACCTTCCCCGGGAGGTGCGCCGCCACCGCGTCGAGGACGTCACGGAAGTACGAGAAGACCAGCACCTTGCGCTCGTTCTCCTCCGCCTCCTGGACGATGTCGATGAGGCGTTGCATCTTCTCGGACCTGCTGCCGGCGCGTAGGGCGGCCTGGCGCATGGCCATGAAGTTGCCCTGCAGAACGGCCGCTCGGTAGTGCTGCTCGTCGGCGTCGGACATCGGCAGCCATTCGTCGATGTCCAGCCTCTCGGGGAGCTCGGTGAGGACGTCCTCCTGATTGCGCCGCAGGTACGCCGGTGCCACCTGCTTGCGGAACTGGCGAGGAGCTATTTCGGAGGCATTGATCGGGAGGTCCGGCCGGAGGTAGCCGATGAGATTACGGAATTCCTCGATCCGGTTCTCCAGTGGGGTGCCGGTGAGGAGGATCGCGCGCTCCGAGCGTCCGATCAGGGCTGTGGAGCGTCGGGTTCGCTTGGCGTCCGGGTTCTTGATGTAGTGCGCTTCGTCGAACACCAGGCACGCCGGTTCGGCACGGCGCGGAATCTGGCCTTCCAGCCACCCGAGGATGTCGTAGGTCGTCACCGCGACTCCACCGTTGCGGATCCAGGACTTCAGGGCGTCCTGGCGCGCCGGTCCGTGGAGGCGGTACGCGCCCAGAGTGGACTTGGCCCCGACTTCGCGCACCCAGTTGGTCACCACCGCGGCCGGGCACACGACCAGGAAGTGGGAGGATCCCTTGGCGCGCAGGTGGGTGAGCACGGCGAGTGATTCGACCGTCTTCCCGAGGCCCATCTCGTCGCCGATGACGACCTTCCGCTGCACGATGGCGAAGCGGGCGGCGAAGGACTGGTACCCGCGCAGGGACGCCTTCAGATGGGTGGTGTCGAGGGTGAGTTCCCTGATCGCCTCGACGATTTCGGCCGGCAGGTCACCCTGGGTCTTCTCCGCGTCGTCCGCCAGGAACCCGAGCTCCGCCAGCATCGCGTAGTAGTCGGCCGGCCGGGAGAGGAAGTCCTCCCAGGGATCATCAGCTGCCGTGCTGTTCCCACCGGTGAGCAGCGCACCGCGCGCTTCGACGGCCGCCAGCGCGGACCGCAGTGCGGCGACGCTGCGGGCCTCGGGAATCAGCACCACGTGGGAGGTCCGGGAATCGAGGCTCTTGAGAAGCGGACGAACCGAGTCGGCGGCCGCAAGGTCCGCCGTCGCGCCGCGGATCGAGCGTGCCGCGTCCCAGGCCCGCATCTTCGCGAGGAGGGTCGTGGTGTTCTGGTTCCGGTTCCTGATGTCGATACGGATCGGCATATCGTCCATCGTGGTCTGCCGGATGGTCTGCGCGGCACCGATCATCCGGTTGCCCGTCGTCTCACCGACCCCGGGGAGCGTCCGGATCCGTGCCTGCTGGTCGAGGACCTGCTGCACGTTTCGGATGCCGGCATCGATCAGCGCCGTGATGCGCAGCTGTCCGCTGGTCGCGTCCTTGAGCCGTTCGACAGGCATCTCGGCGACCAGCTTGCGCACCTCGACCTTTCGGACGGCATTGCCGGCGGAGCTGACCGCCGCTCTGAACTCGCTCTCGCGCTGCAGGGCTCGATCGATCGCGGTGATCGCGATCCTGGCGCCTTCCAGCTCGTGCCGCTCGAGGAGCTCGGCTCGTACGCCGAGGCGCTCGGCGAAGCCGACCCTCTCGTCCAGCACGGCCGAGGGCCCGACCGGCGGGGTCGTGCTCGCGTCCCACGTCGCCAGGGCCTCCAGCTCGGGTACGAGTCGGACGCCCGTGAACCTCTCGTGGAGGGACAGCAGGTAGGCCGCGGCTTGCTGTGCTTCTTCCTTGCGGCTCTTGCCCGAGAGGATCCGGCGGGCGCCGAACAGCGCGCGGACGCCCGTCAACGCCCGACCGGCCTCGTCGGACAATCCTCGGATGCCCTCCTGCGCGCCGGCTGTGAGCGCGGGAAGGGCCTCGCGGCGGGCCAGGGCGGTCAGCAGGTCGGTATCGGAAGGCGAGACCTGCAGGACGCGCCATGCGATGTCGGTCCTGGCCCCGAGCGAGGCCACTCGCCCGAGCAACCGCTGGGTGGCGTCTTCCGCCGCTGACTCGACGGGCTTTCGCCGCTCGACGATCCCGCCCGCGAGCTCGCGCCACCTGCTGACGTCGTCCACCACACCACGCAGGTGATGACGTGCTTCTCGCTCCATTGCCCCCGCCGACTCGCGCAACCTCTGGGAAGATTAGCGACCCCGGTCGACCAAGTCGACGGGATCAGTGAATCGCCGGAACGTCCGTAACGTTCGAAGGCCACCAAGCGGGAGGTTGCGCACGTGCTGCTCGAGGAGCTCAAGCCGGGTCTGCGGATCGACGGGGTCGTACCGGCGGAGGTCGTCACGATCATCGCCGCGCAGCAGCACGGTGCGAACGCGGTCGAGCTGACCTACAAGACCGCCGGGGGCATCCTCGACCAGCGGGTCGTCTTCCGCAAGGACGAGGTCAGGCTGAGCATCGCCCGCGGCGGGAGTCGCGCCTTCGACGCGAAGGTACCCGACTTCAAGCTGGTCGCCGAGGCTCAGCGGATCTCCCTGGCCGGCCTGTTCGACCCGATGCTCGCGGTGGCGACCAGTGACGTTCAGCCGCTCCCGCACCAGATCCGCGCCGTGTACGGGGAGCTCATGCCCCGCACACCGCTGCGCTTCCTGCTCGCCGACGACCCGGGTGCCGGAAAGACGATCATGGCCGGGCTCTACATCAAGGAGCTCCTGCTCCGCGACGACGTCAAGCGGTGCCTCGTCGTGGCTCCTGGAGGTCTGGTCGACCAGTGGCAGGACGAGCTCTACTTCAAGTTCGGCCTCCGCTTCGACCTGCTCACGAACCAGCTCGCCGACTCGCGGCTCCATCTCAACGTCTTCGAGAGCCACCCGCTCCTCATCGCCCGCATGGACCAGCTCTCCCGCAACGAGGACCTGAAGGCACAGCTCAAGGAGACGGACTGGGACCTGATCGTCGTCGACGAGGCACATCGCATGGGTGGCCACTACTTCGGCGGCAAGGTCGAGAAGACCAAGCGGTTCCAGCTCGGCGAGACGCTCGGTGGGATCACGCGTCACCTGCTCCTGATGACGGCGACTCCGCACTCGGGGAAGGAGGAGGACTTCCAACTCTTCCTCACCCTGCTGGACAGCGACCGGTTCGAGGGCAGGCAGAAGAGCAGCGTCGACGTCAGCGGGATCATGCGACGCATGATCAAGGAGGATCTGCTCACCTTCGAGGGCAGAAAGCTCTTCCCCGAGCGCCTGGCGGAGACCGTCCCCTACGAACTCACGGCGCTCGAGTACGACCTCTACGAGGACGTCACCCACTACGTCCGCGAGGGGATGAACCGAGCCGACCGGGTCGGCGGCACACGCAAGAACACCGTCGGCTTCGCGCTCACCGTGCTGCAGCGACGACTGGCCTCCAGCCCCGAGGCGATCCACAAGAGCCTCGTGCGGCGCACCGAACGCCTGGAGCGCAGGAAGCAGGAGATCCTCGACGGCACCTGCCGCGAGACCGTGCCCGCCGTCGACCTCGCCGGCCTCGACCACGGTGACCTCGACGCCCAGGAGATCGAGGAGATGGAGGAGGAGCTGCTCGACGCCGCGACGGCGGCGCGGACGGTCGATGAGCTCGACGCCGAGCTCATCGAGCTGAGGGCGTTGGTGCGGACGGCTCAGCGGGTGCGCGAGGCGGGCACGGACCGCAAGTGGACCGAACTGGCCGCCCTCCTGCGGGACCACGCGCTGGTGACGGACACCGAGGGAAACCCGCGGAAACTGATCGTCTTCACCGAGCACCGCGACACCCTCCACTATCTGCAGGGCAAGATCGGCTCCCTGCTGGGGAGAACCGATGCCGTCAAGGCCATTCACGGCGGCGTACGCCGGGCCGAGCGGCGTCAGATCACCGAGGAGTTCACGAAGAACAGCGACGTTCGGATCCTGCTGGCCACCGACGCCGCCGGTGAGGGCCTCAACCTGCAGGTCGCACACCTGATGATCAACTACGACCTGCCCTGGAACCCCAACCGCATCGAGCAGCGCTTCGGTCGCATCCACCGCATCGGTCAGACGGAGGTCTGCCGACTCTGGAACCTCGTGGCCTCCAACACCCGTGAGGGCGAGGTGTTCACGCGCCTGCTGGAGAAGCTCGACCAGATGCGCCAGACGTACGGCGGGAAGGTCTTCGACGTCCTGGGCGAGGCCTTCGCCGAGGTCCCGTTGCGCGACATGCTCCTCGACGCGATCCAGTACGGCGAGCAGCCCGCTGTCAGGAACCGGATGTACGAGGTCATCGACAGCACCGTCGGAGACGGCCTCAAGGGCCTCCTCGACGAACGCGCGCTCGCTTCGGAGCACCTCTCGGATGCCGATCTCCGCGTGCTGCGCGACACGATGGACGACGCCCGCGCCCGGCGCCTCGAGCCGCACGACATCGAATCGACCTTCAAGGACGCCCTCACCCGACTCGGCGGCCGGATCGTCAAGCGGACGCAGGGGCGTTACGAGATCACCCACGTGCCGCAGCACGTCCGCTCGGCGGGGAACGGCCCCATAGCCACCAGGTACGACCACGTCACCTTCGACCTCGGCCATGTTCGGCCCGACGATCGCGCCCACGTCGACCTGCTCGCTCCCGGCCACCCGCTGCACGACGCCGTCATGGCCGAAACCATCCGGAACTTCGGGGGGTCACTCAACCGTGGCGCCGTGCTCGTCTCGGCCGCTCTCGACGCACCGCACCTCCTCGTCGGGGTCGTCGAAGAGGTCACGGACGGCACCGACGAGTCGGTGGCCCGCAGGTTCTCCTACGCCTACGTCGACAGCCGCGGCGCCGTGCACCCGGCCGGCCCCGCGCCCTACCTCGACTGCGCCGCGGCGCCCGAGGGCGCGGCGGCCGACGCCGCACGCGCATGGCCCTGGCTCGCGGACGCCGAGGACAAGGCGACCAGCTGGATCATCGCCAACCGGCTTCCCGCGTACCTGGCCGAGGTCCAGCCCCGGCGACTGGCCGAGCTGTCCAAGACCCGGGAACTGGTGACCGAGCGCCTGACCTCGGAGCGTGAGCGGCTGATCCTCGATGCCGCGGCGGCCTCCGAGAAGGAACGGAGGGGCGAGAAGCCCAAGGAGTCCTCCGAGAGCCTCCACCGCAAGGCTGTCGAGCTGGACGCACGGCTTCGCGAGCGTCTCGCCCTGCTCGATCGGCAACAGCGGATGTCGACGAAGCCGCCACGGATCCTCACCGCGGCGCTCGTGTTGAGCGGATCCGAAGCACCCCGTGGCCGGTGACCCCCGGAAGGGACCCTCTAGGATGTCGGCCGCGCGCTGATGTCACATGCGGTTGACGTCACGCCGGGTCGTACCTCATGTGCAGTCCTGCGTCCGTGAGCCGGCCGACCGGATGCGGGTAGCTGTTCCTAGGGGGAGAACTTCGGTGTTCGGAATCATCAGGCCATGCCGTCATCGCCTCGGCGAGGGCTTGCGTACCGAGTGGATGGCGCACCTGTGCGGGCTGTGCCTGGCTCTGCGCAGCGAGTACGGTCAGTTCGCGAGGGTGGCCACCAACTACGACGGACTGATCGTCTCGGTGCTGACCGAAGCGCAGTCGGAGCGCACCGGGGACTGGCGGCGGGGTGCCGGTCCGTGCCCGCTGCGCGGGATGCGGTCGGCGGACGTGGCACAGGGTGAGGGCGCGCGGCTGGCGGCGACGGTGTCGCTGGTGCTGGCCGCGGCGAAGATGCGTGACCACGTGGTCGACGGCGACGGCTTGCTGGGGCGCCGCCCGGTGGCGCTGGCGGCACGCCGGATCGCCCACAACTGGGACCGCGCGGGAGTCGCAGGCGGCGAACGACTCGGCTTCGACACCACGCTGCTGATCGAGGCGGTCGAGCGCCAGCCGGACATCGAGCGCTCGACCGGACCCGGTGGCTCGCTGCTGGCGGTCACGGAGCCTGCGGAGACGGCGACCGCGGCCGCCTTCGCGTACACCGCGGTGCTCACGGGCCGCCCGGGCAACGCCGAACCGCTCGCGGAAGCCGGCCGTCTGTTCGGTCGGCTGGCGCATCTGCTGGACGCGGTGGAGGACTTGGACGCGGACGTGGCGTCCGGCGCGTGGAACCCGATCGCCGTGACCGGTACGGACCGTGCCGAGGTGCGCCGGCTCTGCGACGACGCCGTCCGTGGAATCCGATTCGCCCTGTCCGACGTCGCGTTCGTCGACGGACGGCTGGTGGGGGCGCTTCTGGGCGGCGAGTTGGAGCGTGCCGTCGATCGCGTCTTCGACCCTCGGCACCGTCACCAGCAGCACCGCGGCCAGGCGCGGGGTCCGCGCATGCTGCCCTGGCTGGGCCGCCGTACGGAGACGGAAACGCCCTCGGGGACCGGCACCGGCACGGGTGCGGCCTGCGGCGTAGGGCAGCTCGCGGGCGCGGCCCCGGAGGGCGGGGCGATGTCGGCGCACCGGTCGTCGGAGGGGCAGTGCCGGCGGTGCCGCGAGTGGGCTCGGACATGTCGCCATTGCGGGTTGTGCCCCAGATGCTGCCGCTGCGACGACGACTCCGGCGGGGATGAGGGCGAGTCCTGGCAGTTCGGCGACGGCAACCGCGGCGGCGGCTCGGGCCGGGACGGTTCCGGCGGCGACGGCTGGTTCGGTGGCCAGGGCGGCGGCGCCTCGGGTGGCTCCTCCGGCGGCTCGGGCGGCGGTCACGGATCCGGCGGCTCCGGTGGCTCCGGCGGTTCCGGTGGTGGCTCGGGTGACGGCTGCGGCGGAGGTGGCGGTGGCTGCTGCAATCCGTGCAAGTGCTGCTGCGACTGCTGCGACTGAACGACGGACGAGCCTGGTTCCCCGCCCGGCGGGGAACCAGGTGGCGAACTTCAGACCTTCGGAAGGCATGTCTCGGCCGTTGCGGGTCGGCAAAATGGTTTGAGCTCGGGCGGCGGCACCGACAGGATCGGAGAAGACCGATGAGTTCTTCCCGGCGCCGCAGTCTGTCAGTGTGACCGCCACGCGCGGAGGACACTCACCTGACGGAAGGCGCCATGCCCGCACCACAAGAAACGCCCACGCTCTCGCCCGCCCGCGTCACCACCGTGCTGCGGATTCTCGTGCTGTCCACGTTCGTCGTCCTCCTCAACGAGACGATCATGGTCAACGCGATCCCGCGGCTCATGCGCGATTTCGAGGTCACCGCAGCCGCCGCCGGGTGGCTGTCCACGGCCTTCATGCTCACCATGGCCGTGGTCATCCCGGTCACGGGGTGGTTCCTGCAGCGTGTGACGACCCGGACCGCCTTCGTCCTCGCCATGGCACTGTTCCTCGCCGGCACGGCCCTGGCCGCGGCCGCGCCCGCCTTCTCCGTACTGCTGGGCGCCCGCGTCATCCAGGCGAGCGGCACCGCCGTCATGATGCCGCTGCTCATGACGACGCTGATGACCCTCGTACCCCCGCAGGACCGCGGCCGTGTCATGGGCAACATCACCCTCGTCATCTCCGTCGCCCCCGCCCTCGGCCCCGCCGTCTCCGGTGTGCTGTTGCAGCTGGGGTCATGGCGCCTGCTGTTCCTGGCCGTGCTTCCCATCGCCGGAGCCATGGCCATATTCGGTCGGCGCAACCTGATCAACATCGGCGAGCCGCAGGCCACTCCGATCGACTGGTTGTCCATCCCCCTGGCGGCAGGGGGCTTCGGCGCCCTGGTCTACGGCCTGAGTGGGCTCGGTGCCGGGGACGCGACCCAGGCACCTGTGCCCCCGGAGGCCATCACCCTGGTCGGCGCCGTGCTGGTGGGCCTGTTCGTCTGGCGTCAGCTGGCACTGCAGCGCTCGTCCGCACCACTGCTGGACCTGCGTGCGTTGACGTTCCGGCACTTCTCCGTGGCGCTCGGTCTGATGTGCCTGTCCTTCATGGCTCTCATGGGCGCGTTCATCCTGCTGCCGATCTATCTGCAGGAGGTGTGCGGCCTGACCTCACTGCAGACCGGGCTGCTCCTCATCCCCGGCGGCCTGACCATGGGCCTGCTCGGACCGCAGGTCGGCAAGCTCTACGACCGCCTCGGCGCACCGCGCCTGGTCGTACCCGGAGCCGTACTCACAGCGCTCTGCCTCGGCCTTTTCGCCCTCACGGGTGAACAGACCTCACCGTGGCTGGTGCTCGCCCTTCACGTGGCCCTGAGCGCGGGCATGGCGTTCGTCTTCACCCCCGTCTTCACCTCCGGTCTGGCCGTACTGCCGCCGCACCTCTACCCCCACGGCTCCGCCATCCTGGGCTCGCTCCAGCAGGTCGCGGCGGCCGCCGGTACCGCCTTGGTCATCAGCGTCATGTCGGGACACGCCGCCACGGCAGCGGCCGAGGGCGCCGACGCCACCAGCGCGCTCGCCACGGGCGTCCGATGGGGATTCGGTATCGGCGCCGTGCTCGGAGCCCTGGCCGTGCTGGTCGCGTTGCTCATCCGCACCCCACCCGCTCCGCAGCAGCCTGCTGCGTCGCAGGCCCAGGACGAGGACGGCACCACGGTCGACAAGACCGCCCACACACCGACCTGACGTCCTGCTCCAATTCGGTCCGCCAACGGCGCCTGACGGGTGAAAGCCCAGGTCAGGCGCCGTTTTCGCGTGAGAAGCAGAGCCGTCAGGCTTGGCCTCGTACGGTCGGCGCGCACGAACAGCCCGACCCGGTGCTGTGTGACGCCGACCGACCCGCCACTCGTCTGGCGCTGAGGTTCCGAACGGACGTCGCGGAGGTTCACGTACGTGCCCTGTCCATATTCCTAAGATTCGACGGCAGAAGGGAAACCCGGGCTGTTCCTGGACGGGTACACACCAAGGACAAGAAGCTCGTGAAACAAGAGAAGTCCCGCCGCATGGCCGTCATCGCAGGCACCGGCGCCGCCATGGACATCCCCGACGGGGTGATCGGCAAGGCCCGGACCGGGCGGGCCCGGGCCCGTCGGATCAGGATGATCGTCCGCCACCGGCCCACCTCGGTGTCCGTCAGCGCCGGCAGCGCGCGCCACCTGCCTCCGGACAGCTCTGCTCCACCGGAGCCCGCTCGCCGCTGATCAGCCGGTTCCACGCCTTCTGCGCGCCGGGCTCGGATGCGGCCGAGCGAGGCCCAGGGGCGACCTGAAGAGGACCGTCCCGACTCTTCGGCCCCTTCATTACATGCAAGCAATCAGCTCTTCGATCGTCGAGGAGCCTTTTCCTGAAACCCGGTGGTCGGACAGTGCTGCCGTGGGAAGCGGAGACATGATGGGCCAGAGTCCTTATGACTATGACTATGTCGTTGTGGGAGCGGGGACGGCGGGGTGCGTGATCGCCTCCCGGCTTTCGGAACGCCCCGGCGTGCGGGTGCTGTTGCTGGAGGCGGGAGCCCGGGACGCGACCGGGGCGATGGCATCTCCTTGGGGATTCCTCGGGTTCGACCCGTCATCCCTCTGGCCGGGCGCCTCGACCGTGCAGGCCGGTACCGGCAGGGCCGCCGACGTGCTGCGCGGTAAGGCGCTCGGCGGATCGTCGAGCATCAATGGCCTCTACCACCTGCGTGGACACCGCTCCGGTTACGACGAATGGCCCGGACTCGGTGCTCCGGGCTGGGGTTTCGACGATCTGCTGCCCTCTTTCCGCCGCAGCGAGAGCACGCGCGGTCGTGACGCCTCCGTGCGGGGCACGGACGGGCCGGTCGTGGTCGCCCCGGTTCCGGAACCCCACCCCTTGGCCACGGCGGGCGTCGCCGCCGCCGTGCAGGCCGGGTTCACACGCGCCGACGACATCGGCGGCGGGCTGGAGACCGGGTTCGGGTGGAGCGACATGAATCTGCCCGGCGGCGCCCGCCAGAGCGCGGCCGACGCCTACATCCGCCCGTTCCTCGACCGACCGAACCTGGACGTCGTCACCGACGCGACCGTGCGACGGCTGCGCATCACCGCGGGCCGCTGCACCGGAGTCGAGTACACCCTGGGTGGCGAGCGCCTGTCCGTCGAGAGCGCCGAGGTCATAGTGACCGCGGGGGCCATCGGTTCCGCGCACCTCCTGATGCTGTCAGGGATCGGCACGGCACGACACCTCGGCGAACACGGCATCGGCGTCGTCGCCGACCTGCCGGGAGTGGGATCCCATCTGCAGGACCATCCGATGGCGGCAGTGGTGTACGAGGCCAGGCAGCCCGTACCGTTCGTTCCTGCCAACCCGCCGGCCGAAATGATGGGCCTGCTGTACAGCGACCCCGCCGCGGCCCGGCCGGACCTTCAGGTCTACATCGTCGCCGCACCGCTCCCGTCGGCATGGGGCCCGCCGCCGGCCAACGGCTACTCCATCGCCTTCTCCGCGATGGCTCCGCACAGCAGGGGCACCGTGCGCCTGGCGGACGCCGATCCCGCCGCCGCTCCCGTCGTCGACCCCGGCTACCTGAGCGACGACCGTGACCTGGAGGTCATGCGCAAGGGCCTGGCCGTGGCACGCCGCATCGGGGAGGCCGACGCGTTCGCCGAATGGCGCAAGCAGGAAGCGGTGCCGGGCTCCGGGACGAGCGGTGCGTCCGTGGAAGAGTTCATCCGCAAGGCCACCGGCCCCTACTTCCACTTCACCGGCACCTGCCGCATGGGAACCGACGCCGATGCCGTCGTCGACCCCGCGAACCTTCGCGTACACGGCATCGCCGGACTGCGGGTCGCCGATGCCTCGGTGATGCCGTCCATCCCCTCGGCCAATACCAACGCGACCGTCTACGCCATCGCCGAACGGGCTGCCGAACTGCTCGACTGAGCCCTCTTCCGCGCCCACGGCACTTCCACGACGCGCTTCATGCCCCCGTCGTCGCTGGGGCGGTGACGTGCGGTCGAGCGGCCGCCCCGGCCGCCCCGTCCGCACCGCCCTCCGCCGGCAGTACGTCGAGCACGGCGGGCTGGTTCGCATTCAATTGCATGCGAGTAATTCTTACCGTGCTTCACATGCATTTGAAGTTAACGATGGCGCCTTATAGCTTCGAGACGAAAGCGCGGGAAGCAACACGCAGTTCGGCCCCGACCGGCCTCATCACCCCTCCTCAGACAGGAGCACCACCATGTCCGGAACACTTCAGACCACCGACGCCGTCACCTCCGACGCCGACCTGCTCGACCACACCGCGACCGCCGTGCGCGCCGCCGGTGCCGTGCTGCGTGAGCGCTTCGGCGACGTGGTCCGCTACGAGACCCGCGAAGAGCTGATGCGCGCGCTCGCCGTCAACGACGACGCGGCCCTCGACATCCTGCGCCCCCGTCTCACGAGCCTGCGCCCGCAGGCCGGTTGGGTGGAGGACGAGTTGGACGGAGGGGCGCTGCCGCCCGGCGAGTGGTGGGTCGTGGACCCGGCCGAAGGCAACGTCAACCACCTGCACGCCCTGCCCGATTGGGCGGTGACCGCCACGCTCGTACGGGAGAACCAGCCCGTGCTCACCGTGGTCCACCTGCCGTTGACCGGCGAGACCTACACCGCGCTCACCGGCGCCGGCGCCCACCTCGACGGCCGGCCGCTGCACGTCTCCGGCGCCGCGGACCTCGGCCTGAGCATCGTGGCCACCAGCCAGGCCCGGCCGGACGAGGACGAGAAGGTCGTACGCCGCGTCGGCTCCTCGATCACCGCGATGCTCTTCGACGCGCTCGTCGTCCGCACCGCCGTACCCGCGACCCTGCACCTGACGAACGTGGCCGCCGGCCGGATCGACGCCTTCTGGCAGTTCGCCGGCGCCCGAGCGGATCTGCTGCCCGGCGCGCTGCTCGTCACCGAGGCCGGCGGACGGATCTCCGACGCCGAGGGCCGCCCCTGGACCCCGCAGAGCGACAGCTTCCTGGCTGCCGCGCCCGGCGTCCACGCCGAGGCCGCGGCCACGCTGACGCGCTGACGCGCTGACGCGCTGACGCGCTGACGCGCTGACGCGCTGACGCGCTGACGCGCTGACGCGCTGACGCGCTGACCCACCCCGCACACCACTACCCGTATCTACGCAAGGACCACATCACCATGACCAAGATCGCAGTTCTCGGAAACGGCCGCGTCGGCGGCAACCTGGCCGCAGCCCTCACCCGGGCCGGGCACGAGGTGACCGTCGCGGACCGCGCGCCGGGTGCCGCCGCCGACGCCGCCCGGACGGCCCGGATCGTCATCAACGCCACCCCGGGCGCCGGCTCCCTGGAACGCCTCACCGCCCTGCGCGAAGAGCTGCACGGCAAGATCCTCATCGACGTCTCCAACGCCACCACCGACGGACCGGACGGACTGCCCGCCGACCTCATCCACCCCGGCTCGAGCCTCGCCGAACAGCTCCAGGCGGCACTCCCGGAAACACACGTCGTCAAGACGCTCAACACCATGCTCTTCCCGGTGATGACCGCGCCGGCCACGCTCACCCAGCCGCCGACCGCCTTCCTCTCCGGCGAGGACCCGCCGGCCAAGCAGGCCGTCCGCGAACTCCTCGTCGACCTCGGCTGGCACAAGGAATGGATCACCGATCTCGGCGGGATCCGGACCGCCCGCGCCACGGAGGCCGCGATTCTGTTCGTCCCGCACATCATCCGGTCCACCGGATTCACCCCCTTCGCGATCTCGATCGCCCGCTGACCGTCGAGCCGCGCACGTTGCAGGCGACCGGAGCCGCTACCGGCAGGGACGGTCCCGGTGGGACCCGATCGCGGCGGGCGCGGCCCGATCCGGTCGCGGAGTTGACGTCGACATGAGGTCGTCACACATGAACTCTTCTGAACATCAGAGCGCCGGCGTCCAGGTCGACGTCCCGGTGCGACAGGCCGATCTCGGCCGAGACGGCTCGGCAAGCACGATCGGCATGGCCCGCTGGCTGGAAGACGCCCGGATCCGGCTGCGGCTGCACCGCTTCGAACGCCTCATCGGCGAGGGGAGGTTCGGCCCGTTCCGGATACTGCTCGTCGGTCAACACATCAGCCGGCTCGCTCCGGCCGGACCGGTCGGCACCCGCGTGCAGGTGCACACCGGCGTGCGGCGGGTCGGGCGCTCCTCCGTCACCTTCGAACAGGAGATCACGGTCGGCGACGAGCGCGTGGGCCGTGGCGACGCGACGATCGTGCTCGCCGACGACTCGGGGTCGCTCCAGCTTCCCGACGAGCTGATCGCCGATCTCGACGAGATGCGGCTACCGGAGACAGGGGCGCCAGGAAGCTCGGCCGCCACCCGTCTGCGCCCCGAGCGCCTGCACCGTGCCCACTACTCGTACTGGGCCCCGCTGCGTTCCCGGATCGGCGACGTCGACTCCAACCAGCACGTCAACTTCATCGCACTGGCCACGTGGTACGACGAGGCCGTCGCCGCATACACCTCGGACTCGATCGGGACGACTGCCGGGGGCTCGGTGCCGGATCTGTCGCCCTGGTCGTACCGGATCCAGTATCTCGGTGAGGTGACCTACCCGGGCGACTACGAGGTCGCGCTCACGGTCCGTTCCGTCGACACCGGTTCCGTGCACTACGAACTCGGTGTCTTCCGAGGCAGCACCTGCCTGGGCGTGGCCGACGCCATCGGCCCCCACGGCGAACTGCCCTCCC
Organism: Streptomyces virginiae; assembly: GCF_041432505.1. Classification (GTDB taxonomy): domain Bacteria; phylum Actinomycetota; class Actinomycetes; order Streptomycetales; family Streptomycetaceae; genus Streptomyces; species Streptomyces virginiae_A. Next base: position 1,355,467 of record NZ_CP107871.1, on the reverse strand, counting down.
GCCGCTTGCAGTTGGTTCCGGCGAAGCTCTGACCGAGGCGGCGAAGAAGACCCCGGCCGTGGCCGGTCGGAGCCCTCGCGCCCGCCGAACTCCGCAATGTGATCCGCTCATAGGAAGATGGGCACGGTGTCCACATGAGTGATGGCGTCGTCCTGCGGAACACGACCACCGCAGGACGGCGTCGGAGCGACGCATACGAGAGGATCGCAGAGGGATGCACGGTACTGGAGCGGAGGTCCACGGCGCGCGCGGGGTGTTCGCAGTGGACTCCACCGCCCCGGGCTCCGCACCGCGTGGGCTCGACGTCTTCCGGCGCGGGTGGGAGACGCAGGTCGGCGACGATGTCTTCCAACTCCCGGCCTTCAGCTCGGACACGATCGGTGACTTCCGGGTCAAGGGCAACGTGGCCAAGGTGCACGGCGCGGCGATAGCCGATCTTCACGCCGCGTCGGCAACCCGGACCGCGGACGTCCCGGGCGGCGATCAGGACCTGGTGGCCATGTACGTCGTGCGGCGCGGCGCATGGACTCTGGGCGGCTCGCCCGGTTACGGCGACCGGACCGTGTCGGCCGGGCAGTTCCTCGTCCGGCACCTCGGGAGCCTGACCGCCTTCGAGACGTCGGCGCACCTCACGGCGAAGTTCCTCGTCCTGCCCCCCGGTGAGCTCAAGCCCCTGCTCGGGACCCGAGGCATCACCGGGCCGGCGGACTCGGCCGAGATGCGCTTGCTGACGGCCCTGACCGACATGATTCACACGACCGTGGCCGACCTCGGCCCGGCCGGTGTGGTGGCTGCCGAAAGCACCCTGATCGAGCTGACCAAGGCGGTGGCGAAGGGCCGGTTCGACGACGTGGAACCCCGATTGGCTCCCGCGCTCACCCAGGCGGCCAAGGACCTCGCGAACCGTCGGCTCGCCGATCCCGAACTCTCCCCGGTGATGCTCGCGCGTGAACTCAACGTCTCCGTCCGTACGCTGCACCGTGCGTTCGCCGCGGTGGGTGAGCAGGTGACGACCTACATCCGCCACCGGCGACTGCATGAGGCCCGGCTCGCCCTTGCCGCGCCGTCAGGGCGCCTGAGCATCTCGGAACTCGCCGCACACTGGCAGTTCGCGGACGGCAGTCACTTCACCCGAGCCTTCAAGAAGCACTACGGTCGGACCCCCACCGAGTACGCCCGCTCGACCCGAGCAGCCTCGCCCTCGCCGAACCGGCCCCCGCCGGAACGGGAGCCGGCCGAAAGCGCGTGCGCCTGCGTCGACAGGTGACCCTCATTCGAACTGGCCAGGGGAGGGCAATTTCCCGTCTGTGAGCCTGGCTTGACGGTCTAGAAGAAGCCGAGACGCTTCGGTGAGTACGAGACGAGCAGGTTCTTCGTCTGCTGGTAGTGCTCCAGCATCATCTTGTGGGTCTCGCGGCCGATGCCCGACTGCTTGTAGCCGCCGAAGGCGGCGTGTGCCGGGTACGCGTGGTAGCAGTTCGTCCAGACGCGGCCCGCCTGGATCGCGCGGCCCGTGCGGTAGGCCGTGTTGATGTCCCGGGTCCAGACGCCCGCGCCCAGGCCGTACGCCGTGTCGTTCGCGATCCGTACCGCGTCGTCGAAGTCCTGGAAGGAAGTCACCGACACCACCGGCCCGAAGATCTCCTCCTGGAAGATCCGCATGCGGTTGTCGCCCTCGAAGATGGTCGGCTCGACGTAGAAGCCGCCCGCGAGGTCGCCCTCCAGTTGCCGGCGCTCGCCGCCCGTGAGGATCTTCGCGCCCTCGCGTCGGCCGATCTCCACGTACGACAGGACCTTCTTCAGCTGCTCCTCCGAGGCCTGCGCCCCGATCATCGTGTCCGTGTCCAACGGGTGCCCCGGCACGATCAGCTCGGTGCGCGCCACGGCCGCGTCGAGGAACTCCCCGTACCGGCCCCGCTCGACCAGCGCCCGCGACGGGCTCGTGCACACCTCGCCCTGGTTGAGGGCGAACATGGTGAAGCCCTCCAGGGCCTTGTCGCGCAGGTCGTCGTCCGTCGACCAGATGTCGTCGAAGAAGAGGTTCGGGCTCTTGCCACCGAGTTCCAGGGTGACGGGCTTCAGGTGCTCGGCCGCGTACTGCATGATCAACCGGCCGGTGGCCGTCTCCCCGGTGAAGGCGATCTTCGCCACCCGCGGGCTGGACGCGAGCGGCTTGCCCGCCTCCTCCCCGAAGCCGTTGACGATGTTGACCACGCCCGGCGGCAGCAGGTCCGCCACCAGGCTCAGCCAGTAGTGGACGGAGGCCGGGGTCTGCTCGGCCGGCTTGAGGACCACCGCGTTGCCCGCCGCCAGCGCCGGGGCCAGCTTCCACACCGCCATCAGGATCGGGAAGTTCCACGGGATGATCTGCCCGACCACGCCCAACGGTTCGTGGAAGTGGTAGGCCACGGTGTCGTCGTCGAGCTGGCTCAGCGCGCCCTCCTGCGCGCGCAGGGCCCCCGCGAAGTACCGGAACTGGTCCACGGCCAGGGGCAGGTCGGCCGCCAGGGTCTCGCGTACCGGCTTGCCGTTCTCCCAGGTCTCCGCGACCGCGAGGGCCTCCAGGTGCTGTTCCGTCCGGTCCGCGATGCGCAGCAGGATCGACGACCGGTCGGCGACCGACGTCCGGCCCCAGGCGGGCGCCGCCGCGTGGGCCGCGTCCAGCGCCCGCTCCACGTCCTCGGCCGTGCCCCGGGCGACCTCCGTGAAGACCTGGCCGTTGACGGGGGAGGGGTTCTCGAAGTAGCGACCGCGGGCGGGCGGGACGTACGCGCCGCCGATGAAGTGGTCGTACCGGGGCGCGTACGACATGAGCGCCCCCTCGGTTCCGGGCGCAGCGTAGCGGGCCATGGTGTCCTCCCCTTGCCGGGCGCCGGCCGCCGTCGGACAGCGCTCCGGTGGAGGCTAGGAGCGGGCAGGTTGCGGATACGTTGCACGCGGCCGGGTACGGGGGTCCGGGCGCGCGCCGAGCTCCCGGTCCAGGGCGTGTACGCGGGCCAGCGCGGCCGGCCGCCGCTCCGGCGGCAGCGCCGCCGCCAGCGCCCGCCACGCCTCCGGGTCGTCCGCGCCCCACGGCCCGCACACCCAGTCGGTCAGCAGCCCGGCATCGGCCCGCGCGATCACCGCCGCCCGTGCCTGGTCCTCGATTCGTCGCCGCAGCCGGACGATGCCCGGAGCGTTCGAGCCCGGCAACAACGGCCCGGGGTAGTGGTGGAGGGCGGCGGACACCGCCCCGGCGGCCAACTGCCGGGTCAGGACGGTGAAATCCGCCTCCAGCCGACCGGCCGTGCGATACGGGCGCGACAGCGGGGCCGACGCCCCCAGCAGGGCGCGCAGCCGGGAGACCTCGGCGCGCAACGTCACCGGTGACACCGACTCGTCCTCGTACAGGGCGATCGTCAGCTCCTCGCCCGACAGCCCCTCCGGGTGGTGCGCGAGCAGCGCCATGATCTCGCTGTGCCGCCGACCCAGCCGAAGCCTGCGACCGGCCGTGACCAGCAGCGCCTCGTCCTGGCCGAGGGCCGCCAGGGTGTCCGCCGCGGCCGGCGGTTCCGGTTCGAGCAGGGACAACTGGGCTTCCGCCGCCCGGGCCACCGCCTGGACGAAGCCGAGGGAGTGCGGGTGGGCCAGGCCGTCGCCCCCGGTGATGTCCACCGCGCCCAGCAGCCTGCCCGTCCGGGGATCCCGCACCGGGGCCGCCGCGCAGGTCCACGGGTGCACCCGCCGGCTGAAGTGCTCGGCCCCGAAGACCTGCACCGGCTCGCCCGTCGCGACCGCCGTCCCGGGGGCGTTGGTCCCCATCGCCGACTCCGCCCACCGCGCGCCCGGGACGAAGCCGAGGCCCTCGGCCCGCCGCAGGGTGGCCGGTTCGCCCTCCACCCACAACAGGCTGCCCCGCGCGTCGCACACGGCGAGCAGGTGCGTCCCGTGCGCGGCGAACGCCCCGACGAGATCACGGAACAGCGGCATCACCCGGGCCAGCGGGTGCTCCTCCCGGTACGACCGCAGCTCCGCCTCCGCGAGCTCCACCCGGGGCGCGCACTCCGGGCTGAGCCGGGCCCGCGCGCACCGCCGCCAGGACCGCGCGATGACCGCCCGCACCGGGTCCTCGACCCGCCCGTCCCGGGTGAACGCGGCATGGGCCCGCCGCAGTTCGCGCGTACGCGCGGCCGGATCGGCCCCGCCCGGCAGCGCCACCGACGGATCACCCATGTCACCCTCCCGTGGTGCCGCGCGGTACGGAGCTACGGAGTTGCGGAGCCACAGCGTCGCGGCGCCGCGGGCCGTCGAGCCGTCGAGCCGTCGAGCCGTCGAGCCGTCGAGCCGTCCCCATCGTCGTCCGGGTACCTGGTCCCGGCAAGCCGTACGTCGGCCAGGGCGCCGGTGGTACACGGCCCGCGCGGGCCGAAACCTCACGGGGCCGGATCGGCCTCCAGCGCCGAGCCCGGATCCGGGGCGGAGGGGCCCGACGGGATCCATTGACCCGCCTCGCGGCGGTACGGCCACCAGCGCCCCTCCCGGCCCAGCCGAAGCTGCCGGTCGGTGCCCGCCTGCGTCCAGCGGGCGCGGACCCGGCGGAGCACCGGCGGCTCCCCGTCCGCCCAGGCCGTGGCCAGGGCCGCCCGGGCGCGGTCCAGCGTGCTCCGGTCCGGCGTCCAGTCGTCCTCCAGCGCCGCGAGGCCCGGGGCCGCGCCGAAGCCCCAGGCGCGTACGGCCAGTTCCATCTCGGCCCGGCTGCGTCCGGTAGCCGCCGCCAGGCGGGAGCGGACCCGGAAGTCATCGGCCTCGGCCGTGAGGCGTACAGCGTCCTCGGCGAGCGAGAGCGGGGCCGTCGGAGCGCGATCGGCGTGGCCCGGAGCCAGGGCCTCCGCGAGCCGCCGGTGGGCCTCGGTCGCCGCCGCCTGCGCCAGGAACTCCACCGCGTCCACGTCGAGATGCGGTTCCGGTTCCGCCTCGGTGTCCAACGCCGGTGGTTGGCCCGGCGTCTCGGGAAGCGCCGGTAGCGGGGGCAGCGCGGGACGCGGAGCAGCCACCGCGAAGACCTCCGCCGCCGGGACCCCCTCGTCGGCAGACCCGTGCGGAGCATCTGATTCCGCCTCAGCCTCGGCCGTGCTCCGTTCCGCCAGATCGTCCACGAGCTCCCGCTCGCCCCGGCCCCGCAGGAGCAGCAGGACGAAGGGGTCCTGGTCCAGCAGCCGGGCCACCTGGTAGCAGAGCGCGGCCGTGTGCGCGCAGTGGTCCCACTCGCCGCAGTCACACCGCGGATCGAGGTCTCCTATGCCGGGCAGCAGCTCCACCCCGGCGGCGGTCGCGTCCTCGGCGAGCTCCGGCGGCACCTCCCGGTCGAGCAGAGCCGCGATGTGCCCGGCCTCCGCGGCCGCCAGGTCGAGCAGTCGGTTCCATTCCGCTTCCGTGAACTCCTGCACCAGCACGTCCGTCCGGTGCGCCGTCCCGTCCGGGTCGCGCACCACCGCGGTGAGCCCGCCGGGGCGTACCGACATCGCGCCGACCGCGCCCGAGCGCGCGTACCGGCGACCCTGCTTGAGCTGCGTCCCGTCGAGCGCGCTGTCCTCCAGGGCGCGCACCCAGGCATGACCCCACCAGGTGTGGGCGAAGCCGCGGCCGCGGGTGGGTGCCACGGCCGGGAAGGTCTTCTCGTAGGGCTCTCGGTGTCGATCTCGGTCTCGGTTGTTCATCGCTCACTCCCCGCGCGCGGTCGGGCGCAGTGCCACGAGTTCGGCCAGTTCGGCATCGGTCAGTTCGGTCAGTGCGCCCTCGCCGCCCGCGAGGACGGAATCGGCGAGGGCGCGTTTGCGCGCGAGGAGCTGTGCGATCCGGTCCTCGACGGTGCCTTCGGCGATGATCCGGTGGACCTGGACGGGCTGGGTCTGGCCGATGCGGTAGGCGCGGTCGGTGGCCTGTTCCTCGACGGCCGGGTTCCACCAGCGGTCGAAGTGGACGACATGGCCGGCCCGGGTGAGGTTCAGCCCGGTGCCCGCGGCCTTCAGGGACAGCAGGAAGACGGGGACCTCGCCCGCCTGGAACCGGTCGACGAGCTCCTCTCGGCGCGGCACCGGAGTGCCCCCGTGCAGCAGCTGCGAGGCGATCCCGCGCGCCTGCAGGTGCCGTTCGATCAGGCGGGCCATCGTCACGTACTGGGTGAAGACCAGCACCGAGCCGCCCTCGGCCAGGATCGTGTCCAGCAGCTCGTCGACGAGCTCCAACTTCCCGGAGCGGGCGGCGCCACCACCAGCGGCCTCCTTGGAGCCGCGGTCCGCCGGATCGTGCTCGCGAAGGTAGTGGGCCGGGTGGTTGCAGATCTGCTTGAGGGAGGTCAGCAGCTTGACCACCAGACCGCGCCGCTCCATCCCGTCCGCCTCGGAGATCGCGGCGAGGGTCTCGCGTACGACCGCCTCGTAGAGCGAGGTCTGCTCGGGGCTGAGGGCGACGGTGTGGTCGGTCTCCGTCTTCGGCGGCAGCTCGGGCGCGATCCCGGGGTCGGACTTCTTGCGCCGCAGCAGGAACGGCCGCACGAGCGCCCCGAGGCGGGCGGCGGCCTGCGGGTCGTGGCCGCTTTCGACGGGGTCGGCGTAGCGGGAGCGGAAGGTGCCGAGGCGGCCCAGGAGCCCGGGGGTGGTCCAGTCGAGGACGGCCCACAGCTCGGAGAGGTCGTTCTCGACGGGGGTGCCGGTCAGGGCCACGCGGGCCGGGGCCGGGATGGTGCGCAGGGCCTTGGCGGTGGAGGAACGCGGGTTCTTGACGTGCTGGGCCTCGTCGGCCACCACCATGCCCCAGCAGACGGCCGCGAGTTCGGGCGCGTCCAGGCGCATGGTGCCGTAGGTGGTGAGGACGAAACCCCTGTCGAGGCCGTTGAGGCCGCTGAGGTCGGTGAGGCTGCGGCCCGGGCCGTGGAAGCGGCGTACGGGAGTGCCGGGGGCGAACTTCTCGATCTCCCGCTGCCAGTTGCCCAGCAACGAGGCCGGGCACACGACCAGGGTGGGTCCGGCGGTGGCAGTGGCAGGGTCGGAGCCTGTGGCGGCGGTCGGGTCCTCGGGCCGGTTGCGGTGCAGGTGGAGCGCGATCAGGGTGACGGTCTTGCCGAGGCCCATGTCGTCGGCGAGGCAGGCGCCGAGGCCGAGCGAGGTCATCCGGGCCAGCCAGCGCAGGCCGCGGAGCTGGTAGTCGCGCAGGGTGGCGCGCAGCTCCGGCGGCGCGTCGAAGGCGTCGGTCTCCTCCTGCGGGTCGGCGGCCAACCGCGCACGCAGTTCTTCGAGCGGACCGGAAGCCGCTACGTCGACCCGCTTCCCGTCGATCTCCGCCGACCCGGTGAGTACGGCGGCCAGGGCCTCCGAGGCGGCGATCGTACGGTCCTGGCGGGCGCGGGCGCGGCGGGCCTCGGCGGGATCCACCAGGACCCACTGGTCGCGCAGCCGCACCAGGGGGCGCTTCGATTCGGCGAGGCGGTCGAGTTCGGCCCGGGTCAGATCGCCTTGGTCGCCCAGCGCGTGGCGCCAGCTGAAGGAGAGCAGGGCGCCGGGGGAGAGCAGGCCGGAGGAGCGGGCCCGCGCGGTGGAGTCTTCGGGCGAGCCCAGCACGGCCCGCGCGCTCAGGTCGCGCAGGAGACCGCGCGGCCAGTGCACCTGGACCCCGTCGACAGCCAGGGCGGCGCCGGCTTCGCCGAGCAGCTCCGTGACCTCCTCGTCGGCGAGTTCGACCGTGTCCGGGACGGCCGCGCCCAGCAGCGGGGCGAGCGGGGGCCACAGCCGGGAGGCGCGGCGCAGGGTACGCAGCGCGTCCATCCGGGCGCCGGGCGGGAAGGCGCCCGCGGCAGCACCGGAACCGGCCCAGACGTCGGCGGCATCGGCGACGAGGGCGGCGTCGGCCAGGCTGTGCAGCTGTAGGACGCAGCGGAAGGTGGGGGCGGCTTCGGGCGCTTGTGCCACGCCCGGGTCGAGGGCTCCGTCGACCTCGATCCGCAGGGAGATCCGCACCCCGGCGTCGTGGCCGGCGGCCACCTCGGTGGCCCATGCGCGCAGCTCGGGGTGGAGCCGTGGCGGGCGCTCGGCGTAGGCGGGCCCACCGGCGGCCGCGGGGGCGGCGGGCGAGCGGGGGAGGGTGTCGGCGACGGCGTCGAGGAAGGCCCGCAGCAGCGGCTCCGGCGCGGGCAGCCGGGGCGGCCCGTCGGCGTTCAGCGGCACGCAGTGGGCCGTCGGCGGCATGGCGGCGGCCAGTTCCCGGATCTCGTCGAGGTCGGTTGCCCCCAGCGGCCCGATCCGCCAGGCGTCGTGGCCGGTGGGGCTCAGCCCGGGCAGGAGCTGCCCGCGCGCGGCGAAGCGCAGGGCGAGCAGCGCGGCGGCGCCCCAGAACGCCGCGCTGCCGGCCCCGGCGGCCGTGGCGCCGGCCCCGCCTGTCGCGGTGTCGGTCTCCACCGCGGTGGACCGGGCGCGGGTGAGCAGGGGCAGGGCTTCGTCCAGGGACAGGACGAGCGCGACCACGGTGGCCCGACGCAGGTCGGGGGTGACGACCGTGAGCTCCTCCCGGCTGCCGAAGCGGGCGCGGGCACCGCCGTCATCGGCAGCGGCGGCGCCCGTCGTCGTGGCGGGGGAGTCGGTGCCGGGGGTTCTGCCGTCGGTCCGCCAGAGGGCGATCCGGCCGCCTCGGGCCGGGTCGGCGGGAAGGAACACGGCGGAGTGATGGATGAGGCCGGAGATCTCGGAGAGCACGCATTCCTCAAACTTGACTACTGGGTACGGGGTGGCCGAGGGTACCCCACCGCGAGCGCCCGACGAGTGGGGCGCGGCCGTGACCCGGGTCACTTCGAAGACCGTTCGGCTGTCGGGGAACGCGCGGTCGTGACGGCGCGTTGAGGGGGGTAGTAGTGGTCGACGGCAGAAGGAGGTGTCCGCAGATGTCCACAAGCGGAAAGATCGCGGTTGCCGGAGTCGTGGCAGCCATCGTGCTGTTCTGGACCGTGGGGTTCTGGGCGGGGTTGCTGGTCCTGATCGGCGTGCCGCTCGCCGCCTACCTCCTGCTGGACTCCTCCCAGCGGCGTCGTCTGCGGGGCATGTCCAGGAAGCAGATAGGCCGCTGACGGCGGCCGCCGATCGGTCGCCCCGCGGGGCGACCGGGCTCCGGCCACGGCGCGGAGTCCTGTAGGCACGACCTCGGGGCGGGGTTCGTTCGCATGGCCGCCCGGCAGCGGATGCGCCCGGGCGGCGGTATGGCGAGGAGGCGGCGCCGCACGCGACGGTCAGGTCGGGGGCGGCGCGCCAACACGGCGATGACCGGATCAGGCTGCGCCGCTCACGACGACAGGGGCCAGATCGAGGTCGAGGTCCGCTTCGAGCAGCATCTGGGACGCGTGGTCCACGAGGTGCCGGAGCACCGGCAAGTAGGTCTCGTCGCCGCCCAATTCGTCCAGGATGCGGTGCCCCTCGGCGCGGAACACGTCGATCTCCGCCCGGTACCGGTCGAGGGCGGTGGGCGTCCGCAGCAGTCCCGCCAGTTCCGCTCTGGCTTGATGTGAGCGCCCGGCGGCGGCGCACAGGCCCAGGATGTGCTGCCGGGATTCAGGCGAGGCGTCCTCGACGACGGAGGCGAGGAGATAGGTGACGGTGCCGTTGAGCAGGTCTTCGTTGCGACCGGACAGGATGTCTTCCTGGTCGTTGAATATTTGCCAAAGGATGCCGAAGACGTAGCCGAATTCACGCCACAGCTCCACCTTCTCGGCTGTCGTTCCCGAGAATATGGCGGCCATTGCCGTGATCATTCCGAAGGGGGCGCCGGACTTGCCGCGGTACGTCTCGACCACCGATTTCCGCGACGCGCCGTCGATGTCCCCGCGCATGTCGTCGATCTGCCCGTCGACGCCGATGATCCAGCCGTTCAGGATCTCGGTTATCAACGCGGCGCGCGCCGACTCCGGGAGATCCTGCGACAGTAGGATCTGAATGGGGAGCGAGTTTCCCGTGATGACCGAGGCGAGCAGTGCTTCGTTCTCGGTGAGCTCGCCGGAGATGGAGGCGCCGTTGGCGTCCGCCAGGTCATCGAGATAGCAGGCCGAGGTCCACCACAGCAGGTGCACGGCGGACAGGGGGATGGCCGGTCTCGGATTACCGGTCTCTATGGCGTGCGTGAGGAGCGGCAGCACCGAGAGGGGATGTCTCAGTTTGCGCTGCTCCAAGAGCTTGGCGACCGAGTTCTTGGTCGTGCCGCCCAGTGAGCCGAGGCGCTCCAGCGCGGTGTCGATCTCCGCGTCGATGTCCTGCGAAACTTCCCGGTGCAGGTCCAGGTAGGACATGGAATTCAAGAATGGCCTCCGTCGTGGAATGGGCCGCAGGTGTGAGGTGCACACCTTTGAGCCGCGTGACTGGCCGATTCGATCATTCCGGAGGAGGGGGATCCAGAGCGATTTCCGGCCTCTTCGGCCGAATCTTTTCGATTATGAGGGGTCGGTGCGGCCCGCACCCGGGGTCGGGCGTCGACGAACCGATCGGTATGCGTCGTACATCACGGCCGCATCGGCCGTCACGGCCGTCGCCGCCCCACGTCCGCCGCACTCGCCCTCGCCCTCGCCATGGCGATCCATGTCGCCGCCCGGCCCGCGCTCATGACGGGCGGACCGCGATCCGGTCCAGTGCCGCCAGTAGGTCCGGCAGGTCCGGCAGATCCCCGTCCCCCTCGTGGGGGACCGTGAGCACCTCGCTCGGTTCCTCGTCCAGCAGGACGAAGGCGGCCTCGCCGGTGCGCGCCACCAGTGACCACCCGGGCCCGTCCACCCGCAGTGTCCGCGCGCCCTCGCCGGCGAAGGAGGACCGCACCCGGCCGGGCGGCGGCGCGTTCTTCGTGTACGCCACGGCCTCCTCCAGTGCCCGTGCGAGCCCGGGATGGGCCGCTGCCGCCGCCCCGCCGTCCGTGGCCTCGCGCTCCCGCCAGTCCGCCCACTCCCGCGCGATCTGATCCGCACCCATCCGCCGCTGCACCGGACCCCACGAGTCCGCCGAGGGCGGGGCGAGCGGGACCCGCCCCGTACCGTCCGCTCCCTGCTCGGGATCGTGCGGCTCCGGGATCCCCGAAGCGGCCACGGACAACTCCAGCGGCCAGCCCGCCAGCGAGACCACGATCGTCCGCTCGTCGGGGGACAGGTCGTATTCCATCCCGCAGTCCCAGGAGGCGATGGCCGTCGCGACGAGCGAGACGTCGTCCACGACGACCGTCCAGCGCGCGCCCTCCTCGTCCTGGCCGAGCACCAGCCCGTAGCCCTCCCCGCCCGGCGCCACGCCCAGCAAGGAGCAGGCCTCGGGGAAGTCGTCTCCCAGGATGCTGGGGAACTGCGCCGGAGTCAGCAGCACGGCGGTCAGCACGTACAGCGAGCCGCCACCCTCGTCGTCGGACACCTGGCCTCCTGGTAGCTCTCTCGTCGGCGCACCTTAACCAGCGGGTAACCCGCCCGTCGAGAGCTTCCCGGACACGATTTCCAAGGCTGCTACCTGCACGTAGAGTTGGGGACCCGCCACAGAAAGGGACACCAGGTGCAGCGTTACGATCGGCTGAGGGAGATCCTCCGTCTCGATCCCGACAAGGATTTCCTCGCCATCTACCGGCTCACCGCCACCTACGAGTTCCCCTGGGACTTCACCCGCGCCCTGGAACTCGCACTGTTCCGGACCTATGCCGTCCCGAGCATCGGTGGCCTGCTGGCCGAGACGGCCGAGTTCACCGACCGCACCCAGAAGCGCTACGACGACACCGCGCTGCTCCTGGACGCGGTCGTCGAGCACGGCTTCGAGAGCGACACCGCACGCACCGCCATCCGCCGCGTCAACCAGATGCACCGCAGCTACGACATCTCGAACGAGGACATGCGGTACGTCCTGTGCACCTTCGTGGTGATTCCGGCGCGTTGGCTGGACGCCTACGGCTGGCGTCCGCTGACCCACCACGAGCGTCGAGCCTGCGCGAACTACTACGCCACCCTCGGTCGCCATCTGGGCATCACGGACATCCCGGGCTCCTACGAGGAGTTCGAAGCCACCCTCGTGGCCTACGAGGAGGCCCACTTCGGCTGGGACGAAGGCGCCCGCGCGGTCGCCGACTCCACCCTCGACCTCATGGCCTCCTGGTACCCGGCGCCGGTCGCCCCCGCCGTGCGGCGCGCGAGTCTCGCCCTCCTCGACGAGTCGCTCCTGGACGCCTTCCGGTACGCGGCCCCGCGCGCCCCGGTCAGGCGCCTCGTCCAAGGCGCCCTGCGGCTGCGCGGTCGCGCGGTACGGCTGCTGCCCCCGCGCCGGGCCCCGCACTACGCCCGCCAGAACCCGGAGATCAAGGGCTATCCGGACGGCTACGACGTGGGTGAGCTCGGCACGTTCCCCGTGCCCGGCTCGGGCGGCTGCCCGGTGCCGCATCCCCGCCGGCCCGCCGGAGCCGAGGCCCAGCCTCCGGCCTGATCCCGAGCACCTCCGCGGACCCCGGGCGAGGGGGCGACGTACAGGCGTATGTCACGGGCGACGCACGGCCAGCACCAGAAAACGGTCGTCGTCGTCCGCGTACGAGGCCATCTCCCAGCCCGAACCGCTCAGCAGCGGGCCGAGGTTGTGCTCGGCCCGCATGTCCTGCGGGGTCAGCTCGCGGCCGTGGCGCGCGGCGAGGGCGGCTCGCCCGATCGGGTGGAAGAGCGCGAGCCCGCCACCGGGGCGGACCACGCGGGCGAGCTCGCGGAGGTTCGCTTCCGGGTCCGGCAGGTGGGCGATCAGGCCGGCGGCGAACACCGCGTCGAGCACCTCGTCGCGCAGGGGCAGCCGGGCCACGTCGGCGAGCAGCAGGGCGCCCTCGGCGTCCCGTCCCGCCCGCCGTGCGGCGGCCAGCATCTGGGGAGTGAGGTCCACTCCGAGTACGGTCCCGCCGGGTCCCACGGCGGTCCGCAGCGCGGTCATGGCCCGCCCGGTGCCGCAGCCCGCGTCGAGCACGCGGTCCCCGGGCCGTAGTCCGAACTCGGTCACAGCGGTGGTGAACGCGGGCCCGTCCCCGGGGAACTTGCGGTCCCAATCGACCGCGCGGGCCCCGAAGAACTCCTGCACGTGTGTCCGGTCTTCGCTCATGCGCCCATGATCTCCCACGGCGGCCCTCCCGCGTCTCAGCGGACCGTGTGCAAGCTGGTACGTGGTGTGATCGGAGATGAACGTAGCTCTGTCATATTCCAGCAGTTACAGCTGCTTTCGAAATGCGCCCCCTGTTCGCGCCCTCACCCGGACTAGCGTCCCGTGGCCATGGGACACCTGGGACATCTGGACCACGCCGCCTATGGGTGGCTGACACCCGTGCTGTCATATGTGATGGCATCGATCGGCGCCGCCCTCGGGCTGCGCTGCACCGTCCGCGCGCTCGCCACGACCGGAGCCTCTCGCCGCAACTGGCTCCTCACCGCTGCCTCCGCCATCGGCACCGGCATCTGGACCATGCACTTCGTCGCGATGCTCGGCTTCGAGGTCACGGGCACCGAGATCCACTACAACGTGCCGCTCACGATCCTCAGCCTGCTCGTCGCCATGCTGGTCGTCGGCGCCGGAGTCTTCGCCGTCGGCTACGGCAAGGAACGCGGCCGGTCCCTCGTACTGGGTGGCCTCACCACCGGACTCGGCGTCGCCAGCATGCACTACCTGGGCATGGCGGCCCTGCGACTGCACGGAGACGTCTCCTACGACCCGCTCACCGTCGGACTCTCGATCGCCATCGCCGTGATCGCGGCGACCGCCGCCCTGTGGGCCGCGCTCAACATCAAGTCACCGGTGGCGGTCGCCGTCGCCTCGCTCGTCATGGGCGCCGCCGTCAGCAGCATGCACTACACGGGGATGATGGCCGTCGCCGTCAGCGTCAGCCCCTCGGACGCGGTCCTGCCCGGCGCCACGGCCATGCAGTTCATCTTCCCGCTCGCCGTCGGGCTGGGCTCCTACCTGTTCATCACCGCCGCCTTCGTCGCGCTCTCCCCGACGGTCGACGAGCGCGCCGCCTCCGCTTCGGCCCGACACGTGGGGGAGCGCACCGTGACCGCCCACTGACGCGCAGCCGGCCGCCTCCCGGCCAGGCCCCGGCGGCCCGCCGGCCGCGCCGATCCCGAACCCGCGGCACCGCACCGCCGTGCACCGCCGAGCGCCGGCCGTCACCCCTTCGCCCCGCGGCCACCGCGTCACCACACCTGCCCCACCCGCTCCGCCGCTACACCCGCCGCCCCACCCGCCCTGCCGCCCCACCGCACCCGTAGGCACCGCCCGGAACGAGGAGCCCATGCGAACACCCCGCAGAAAACCGGAAGCAGCGGCGCCGAGGTTGCCCGCGCCCCCGGCACGCGGCCGCCGGGCCCACGCCGGGCCACCGGCCGAGGAACCGGCGGAGCTCCGGGCCCAGCAGCCCCACCAGCCCCACCCGCCCGCCACCCGCGCGAGCGGAGACCGCCCCCGGCCCCGGTTGCGGCTGCGCCCCGCCACCGTCCGCGCGAAGATCGTCTCGCTGCTGATGGTCCCGGTCGTGTCGCTCCTCGCCCTCTGGGCCTTCGCCACCGTCAACACCGCCCAGGACATGGCCCGGATCAGCCGCGTCCAGCAGGTCGACACCGAGATACGCACGCCCGTCGCCGCAGCCGTCACCGAGCTCCAGGCCGAACGCCGCGCCGCCGTCCGGCTCCTCGCCGACCCCACCGCCGACCAGGGCGCCCTGGACCGGCAGGCCCGCCGGACCGACGCCGCCGTGCAGCGGTTGCGGCTCGGTGACCGGCACACCGTCGCGGACTCCGGCGACTACCGCTCCGACATCGTGGTCCGGCTGGAGGCGTTCGTCGCCGCCGCAGAAGGCCTGGGCTCCTCACGCAAGGACATCGCCGACCGCCGCGCCACCCCCGAGGCGGCCTATGCGATCTACACCCGCGTGGTCGACTCCGCCTTCGCCGTCGGTGGCGCCCTGACCGGCGGGGAGAAGGCCGAACTCGGCCCCGACGCGCGGGTCCTGCTCGAATTCTCCCGCGCCGCGGAACTGCTGTCCCGGGAGGACGCGCTGCTCGCCGCCCCCGGCCCGCGCACGGCCGAAACGCTTCGGCAGCTGACCGGCGCCGTCGAGGCCCGCCGGGCGCTCACCGACTCCGCCGCCCGCGACCTCCCCGCCGATCAGCAGGCCGTCTGGGAGTCCGCCGCGAAGAGCGCCGCGTACGCCGAGCTCACCGGCGCCGAGGACCGGGCGCTGGCCGCCGGCACGTCCAAGGACAGCCGTGGGGTGCCCGCCGGATGGGATGCCGCCCACGACGCCATCGCCGCCTCGATGGGGGAGGTCGAGGCGGGGGCGCACCTCGCGGCCGCCGGCCGGGCCGACCCCTTCACCGAAGGGGCGCTCACCCCGGCCGGGGCCGCCGTGCTGCTGGGCCTGGCGGCCGTCGCCGCCTCCCTCGTCATCTCGGTCCGGATCGGCCGGGCCCTGGTCGTCGAACTCGTCTCGCTGCGCAACACCGCCCTGGAGATCGCCCACCGCAAACTCCCGCAGGCCATGGAACGGCTGCGCGCCGGCCAGGAGATCGACGTCGCCGCCGAGACCCCGCCCGGGCCACCGGCCGAGGACGAGATCACCCAGGTCGGCGAGGCGCTCGGCACCGTCCACCGGGCCGCGCTCAGCGCCGCCGTCGAACGGGCGGAACTCGCCAGCGGCATCTCCGGCGTCTTCGTCAACCTCGCGCGCCGCAGCCAGGTCCTGGTGCACAAGCAGCTCACCCTGCTGGACTCGATGGAACGGCGCGCGGACGACCCGAACGAACTGGGTGACCTCTTCCGTCTCGACCACCTGACCACCCGGATGCGCCGACACGCGGAGAGCCTGATCATCCTGTCGGGTGCCGCCCCTGGCCGGGCCTGGCGGATGCCGGTCCCGCTCACGAACGTCGTACGGGCCGCCGTCTCCGAGATCGAGGACTACCCGAGGGTCGAGGTCCGGCAGCTCGCGGAAGCCGCCGTGGTCGGCGGCGCCGTCGCCGACCTCACCCACCTGCTCGCCGAACTCATCGAGAACGCCGCCCAGTTCTCGCCGCCGCACACCAAGGTCAGGGTCAGCGGCGAGCCCGTCGGCACCGGCTACGTCCTGGAGGTCGAGGACCGCGGACTCGGCATGGGCCCCGACACCCTCGGCGACGCCAACCGCCGCATCGAACAGTCCGAGTCGCTCGACCTCTTCGACAGCGACCGGCTCGGGCTCTTCGTGGTCAGCCGGCTCTCGGCGCGCCACGGAGTGAAGGTGCACCTGCGCACGTCACCCTACGGCGGCACCACCGCGGTGGTGCTCCTGCCCAACTCCATGCTCCAGAGCGCGATCACGGCCACCGCCTCCCCCCACGGCTCGGCCCCGGACTCCGCCGCGGCGGCGCGACCGGAGCCGGCGGCCCCCGCTCCGGCCCGTGCCTCGTCCCCGTCGTCCTCCCCGGGACCGAAGGTGGTCGCGCGGGCCGAACAGCCGCCCGCCATGGCCGTCGTACGGGAGGACCCGCAGCCCCCGGCGCCGGCCCAGGCCCCGGACCCGGCTCCGGACCCGGCTCCGGACCCCGCAGGCGAGGAACCCCGTCCGGCCCCGGTGGCTCCGCTCCGGCCACGCGGCCCCGGTGGCGCGGGCGCCCGTACCCAGGCAGCCGCGGCGCCCCCGGCCTCGGTCACGGAACTGCCGCGCCGGGTGCGCCAGGCCAGCCTCGTTCCGCAGCTCCGGGAGGCCCCCGCTCCCAAGGCCCCGACCGCGTCCCGTCCGCCCGAGGAGCCGCCCGGCCGCAGCCCGGAGCAGGCCCGGGACCGGATGGCGGCCTACCGGGCCGGCTGGGTCCGTGGCGCCCAGGAGAACTCCCCTCACGCAGGCAGCGAAGGAGAAGTGTGATGATCGAACACCAAAGGATCGACCTCGACGGCGGCCGCAGGTCCGGCGAACTGGACTGGCTGCTCGACGACCTGGTGCTCCGGGTCCGCGAGGTCCGGCACGCCGTGGTCCTCTCCAACGACGGCCTGGCGGTCGGCGCCTCCAGCGCACTCAGCAGGGAGGACGCCGAGCACCTGGCCGCGGTGGCCTCCGGCTTCCACAGCCTCGCCAAGGGCGCGGGCCGGCACTTCCACGCCGGGGGCGTGCGCCAGACGATGGTCGAGATGGACGAGGGCTTCCTCTTCGTCGCGGCCGCCGGCGACGGTTCCTGCCTGGCCGTGCTCAGCGCCGCCAGTGCCGACATCGGCCTGATCGCCTACGAGATGGCCCGACTGGTGAAGCGGGTCGGCGAGCACCTCTACACCCCGCCCCGGTTCGCGGCGCGCCCGCCGGCCGCCGGCTGAGGGCGGCGGTCCGGCACATGAACGGCCAGTGGTACGACGCCGACGCGGGCCCCCTCGTCCGTCCGTACGCCATGACCGGCGGGCGTACGAAGCCGGGACCCCACGGGGTCCGCTTCGACCTGATCGCGCTGGTCGTGGTCGATCCGGAGGGGACGGACGAGGCGGCCGAGTCCCTGATGGGCCCCGAGCACCGGGCACTGCTCGGCCTCTGCCGTTCCGAGACCCAGTCGGTGGCCGAGCTGGCCGCCGACGCCGACCTGCCGGTGGGGGTGGTGCGGGTGCTGCTCGGGGACCTGCTGGAGGGCGGGCACGTCAAGGTCAGTCGGCCGGTACCGCCCGCGCAACTGCCGGACGAGCGGATTCTGCGTGAAGTCATCGAGGGATTGCGAGCGCTTTGATGGGACAGCATGACGACCGAACCGCCGGTGAGGCCCCGGGCGTGGACCCCGGTCCGGGGGAGGACCCCGAACTGGCCGCACTCGCGCTGAAGATCCTGGTGGCGGGCGGCTTCGGGGTGGGCAAGACCACGCTGGTGGGCGCGGTCAGCGAGATCCGACCGCTGCGGACGGAGGAAGCGCTGAGCGAGGCGGGTGAACTGGTCGACGACACGGGCGGTGTGGCCCAGAAGACGACCACGACGGTGGCCATGGACTTCGGGCGGATCACCATCCGGTCCGGGCTGTCCCTGTACCTGTTCGGGACGCCGGGGCAGGACCGGTTCTGGTTCCTGTGGGACGAGCTGTCGCAGGGCGCGCTGGGCGCGGTGGTACTCGCCGACACGCGGCGGCTGGAGGACTGCTTCCCGGCGGTGGACTACTTCGAGCACCGGCGCATCCCGTTCGTGGTGGCCGTCAACTGCTTCACGGACGCCCGGCGGTTCGGGGCGCACGACGTGTCGCGGGCACTGGACCTGGAGCAGGGGACGCCGGTGGTGCTGTGCGACGCGCGGGACCGGGACTCGGGGAAGGAAGTACTGATCAGGCTGGTCGAGTACGCCGGGCGGGTGCACACCGCCCGGCTGCTGGACTCGGTGGAGCCGCAGGCCGATTCCGTGTGAACCGGCCCGGTCGGCGGGGCGGGTGTGTCAGTCGGCGATGTCGGCGAGCGCGATCACCTTGTCGATCGGCACCCTGACGAGGAGTTCGGTCGGGACGGCGTTGCGGCGACCGAAGGCCTCCCCCTGCTCCTCGCCCATGTACCGGGCGCCGATCCGGGTGGCCCAGGTGAGCAGTTCGTCGGCGTCGTCGTCGAAGCCGCTGATCTCGGCGCGGCCTTCCAGGATCACGAAGGAGAAGGGCGGCCGGTCGTCGTCCACGCAGAGCGCGACCCGGCCGTCGCGGGCGAGGTTGCGTCCCTTGACGGTGTCCTTTCCGGTGTTGAAGACGAAGGAATCGCCGTCGAGCACGAACCAGATGGGAGCGATGTGCGGACTTCCGTCCTCGCGCACGGTGGAGAGCTTTCCGGTGCGGGTGGAGTGCGAGACGAACGCCCGCCATTCCTCTTGAGTCATCTTCTTCGCCATGGGGACATCCTCCTTGCCCGAAAGGCACTGGTGGGGAAGGCTTGCGGCACAAGTACGAGGGGTGGGGCGCGGCCGAGTGGCCGACGTCGACGGGGAGGGGCTGGGAATGGCACTGGACAAGCAACTGGACTGGCTGCTGGACGACCTGACGCGCAGGGTCCAGCAGGTGCGGCACGCGGTGGTGCTGTCCAACGACGGCCTGGTCACGGGGGCGAGCGCGGGGCTGGCGCGGGAGGACGCGGAACACCTGGCGGCCGTCGCGGCCGGTCTGCAGAGCCTTGCCAAGGGGTCCGGTCGCCACTTCCGGGCCGGCGAGGTGCGGCAGACGATGATCGAGTACGACGAGGGGGCACTCTTCGTCATGGCGGCGGGCGCGGGCAGCAGCCTGTGTGTGCTCAGCGCCGCCGAGTCGGACATCGGCCAGGTCGCGTACGAGATGACGCTGCTGGTCAACCGGGTGGGCGAGCACCTGGGCGTCGCCGAGCGGCGCATCACCGGCGGCTGAGCCGAGCTACGCCGAGTCGAGCCGAGTGCGGCTCCGCTCGGGGAGTTGTCCACAGGCCTCGCGGGGTGTCATTGCGCTGAGTTACGGTCTTCACACAGAGTAATCATTGCTCGTGGGGGAGGACCGTAATGACGCAGATGGGGACCGCGCTTCGGGACGATGTGGTCGACGGAGCCGCGGACGTGCTGGTGGGTGGCGCGCAGGCCGCCGGTGAACTGGGACTGAGCCGCGGCGAGTTCGCCAGGGCCGTCCAGCTGGGGATCGTACGGGCCGGGCCACGCACGCTCGGCGGCGCCGCGCGGTACGCACGGGCCGAGCTGGACCGGGTCAGGACGGCGGCGGGTCCGCCGGGCGCGCTCCGCGAGCAGGTCGAGACGGTGGCCGGGGCAGAGGCCGCGGCCGAGGTGGTGGGGGTCGGCCCGAGCCGGTTCACCCGGCTCGCGCGCTGCGGGCACGTGATCCCGGTCGGCTACCGGATCAACCGGTACCGGGCCGTGGTGTGGCTCTATCTGACCGCGGAGCTACGGAGCTTCGCCGCGCGGGAGCCCGCGATGCTGCGCGGGATCGCACCCCCGGCGGACCGGGAGCTGATGGCGGCCAGGACGGATCTGCGCCCGCGGACCTGGCGCGGGCGGCACATCGGGCTGCTGCTGAGACGAACCGCCGACCCGTGGGAGCGCGCAGCCGTGCTGGCCTCCGTGCTCCCCGAGGACGAGCTGCTGGAGGCCGTGCCCGATCCGGAGGAGCGGATCGTCCTGGCCGCCCTCGGCCCGCCCCTTCCGTACGGGCACCCGCAGGTTCCGGCGGCAGCCGCGGTGGCGACGGGGCTGCTGAAGGCCGGCCCCCCGGACGAGATCCACTGGTACCGCACCAGCCTGGACTTCGCCCTGGCGGGGGCGCGGGGTCAGTCGAAGTCGACGGGGGAGAGGGGGCCGACGTAGACCCAGGCCCCGGCCTCGCGGGAGAAGCTGCTGTGCTCGTGCAGCGAGCCGGTGTGCCGGCCCTCGCGGTAGTGGGCGCGGAACTCCACCGAGCCCTCCGTCTCGAACATCCCGCCGCGCTCGGTGGCGAGGATCTCCAGCCGCTCCCAACGCTGTTCGGGATCCAGGTCGAGGCGGTCCGGACGGGTGGTGGGGTGCCAGGAACGCAGCAGGTAGGCGGTGTCGCCCACGGCGAAGGCGCTGAACCGGGAGCGCATCAGCCGCTCGGCGGTGGGCGCCGAGCGCGCACCGGAGTGGAAGGGGCCGCAGCACTCCTGGTAGGTGGCGGGCAGCCCGCAGGGGCAGGGGACGGCAGGGGTGGGCATGGGTGTGCTCAGTTCTCCGGGGCGGGCCAGGGCGTGGCTTGTCGATCGGGGGTGGATCAGGGAGCGGCGGTCGACCAGGACGCCCCTAGGAGGGCTTGGCGGGGTACGGGCGGAAGAGGCCCTCCTGGACCACGGACACCAGCAGCCTGCCCTCCACGTCGTAGATGCGGCCCCGGGCCAGGCCACGGCCGCCGTGCGCGATGGGTGACTCCTGGTCGTACAGGAACCACTCGTCCGCACGGAAGGGCCGATGGAACCACATGGCGTGGTCCAACGAGGCCATGTCGAAACCGCGCATGCCCCACAGGGGTTCCACCGGGATGCGCACGGCGTCGAGGAGGGTCATGTCGCTCGCGTAGGTGAGGGCGCAGGTGTGGATGAGGGGGTCGTCGCCCAGCGGGCCGACCGCGCGCATCCACACCGCGCTGCGGGGATCGGATCCCTTGAGCTCCTCGTGGCTCCAGCGGAGCCGATTGACGTACCGGATGTCGAAGGGCTGGCGGCGGGCCATCCGCTCCAGCGCCTCCGGCAGCGCCCCGAGGTGCTCGCGGATCTCGTCCGCGAGCTTGGGGAGCGTGTCCGGATGAGGAACGTGGTGAGGAGGCAGCTGGTGCTCGATGCCGCCCTCCTCCGATTGATGGAAGGAGGCGGTGAGATTGAAGATCGTCTTGCCCTGCTGGACCGCGGTGACCCGGCGCGTGGTGAAGGACCGCCCGTCGCGCACCCGCTCCACCTGGTACACGATCGGCACCCCGGGGATGCCGGGGCGCAGGAAGTACGCGTGCAGCGAGTGGACCGGGCGGTCGCTCTCGACGGTGCGCCCCGCGGCCACCAGCGCCTGGCCGGCCACCTGCCCGCCGAAGACGCGCTGGAGGGACTCCTGCGGGCTGGCGCCACGGAAGATGTTGACCTCGATCTGCTCCAGATCGAGCAGATCGACCAGTCTCTCGGCGGGGTTCGTCATCAGAGGATCTCCACGGTCGGGTCCGGCGGGTCCGGGGGTGCGGGCGGGTTCGGCGGGGTGCTGCGGACGGTCAGAGCGCTCCGAGCTCGCCGACCGAGGTGACCCGGATGACGGCCCGGCCCTCCTCGTCGGAGGCGGCCAGGTCGACCTCGGCGCTGATGCCCCAGCCATGGTCCCCGTTCGGGTCCGCGAAGGTCTGGCGGACGCGCCACAGGCCGTGCGCCGGGTCCTCCTCGATCTGCAGCAGCTTCGGGCCGCGTGCGTCGGGTCCGGTGCCCAGGTCGTCGTACTCGTCCCAGTACCCGTCCAGGGCCTCGCCCCAGGCATCCGCGTCCCAACCGGACTCGGCGTCCAGCTCGCCCAGCACGTTGACGTGGTCGAGGGCGGCCAGCTCCACCCGACGGAACATGGCGTTGCGGACCAGGACGCGGAAGGCGCGCGAGTTCGCGGTGACCGGCTTGACCTGGTCGGCCTTCTCCTGGGCCTGCTCCGCCGTCTCCACCTCCGGGTTCGCCAGCTGCTCCCACTCGTCCAGCAGGCTGGAGTCGACCTGGCGGACCAGCTCGCCGAGCCAGGCGATCAGGTCCTGGAGGTCCTCGGACTTGAGGTCGTCGGGGATGGTGTGGTCCAGCGCCTTGAACGCGCTCGCCAGGTAGCGCAGCACGATGCCCTCGGTGCGGGCCAGCTCGTAGAAGGAGGTGAACTCGGTGAAGGTCATCGCGCGTTCGTACATGTCGCGGATGATCGACTTCGGCGAGACCGGGTGGTCGCGCACCCACGGGTGGCTCTTCGCGTACACGTCGTAGGCGTGCGAGAGCAGCTCTTCGAGCGGCTTGGGATAGGTGACGTCCTGGAGACGCTCCATCCGCTCCTCGTACTCGATCCCGTCGGCCTTCATCTGGCCGACCTGGATGCCGCGCTCCTTGTTCTGCTGGGCGGCGAGGATCTGCCGCGGGTCGTCCAGCGTGGACTCCACGACGGAGACCATGTCCAGCGCGTAGGAGGGGGACTCCGGGTCCAGCAGGTCGAAGGAGGCCAGGGCGAAGGTGGACAGCGGCTGGTTGAGCGCGAAGTCCTGCTGGAGGTCGACGGTGAGCCGGATGGTGCGGCCCTCCGCGTCCGGGGTGTCGAGCTTCTCGACCACACCGCCGTCCAGCAGCGAGCGGTAGATCGCGATGGCCCGGCGGATGTGCCGCAGCTGGGCCTTGCGGGGCTCGTGGTTGTCCTCCAGCAGGTGGCGCATCGCCTGGAAGGCGTCGCCGGGACGGGCGATCACCGACAGCAGCATGATGTTGGTGACCTTGAAGCGCGAGGTGAGCGCCTCGGGGTCGGCGGCGATCAGCTTCTCGAAGGTGGTGTCCGACCAGGCGACGAAGCCTTCGGGAGCCTTCTTGCGCACCACCTTGCGGCGCTTCTTCGGGTCGTCGCCCGCCTTCGCGAGCGCCTTCTCGTTCTCGATGACGTGCTCGGGGGCCTGGGCCACCACATAGCCCGCGGTGTCGAAGCCGGCTCGCCCGGCGCGCCCCGCGATCTGGTGGAACTCCCGGGCGCGCAGGGTCCGGACCCGGTTGCCGTCGTACTTGGTGAGGGCGGTGAACAGCACCGTGCGGATCGGGACGTTGACGCCGACCCCGAGGGTGTCCGTACCGCAGATGACCTTCAGCAGACCGGCCTGGGCGAGCTTCTCGACGAGGCGGCGGTACTTGGGCAGCATGCCCGCGTGGTGCACACCGATGCCGTGCCGGACGTAGCGGGAGAGGTTCTGGCCGAACTTGGTGGTGAAGCGGAAGTTGCCGATGAGATCGGCGATCTTGTCCTTCTCCTCGCGCGTGCACATGTTGATGCTCATGAGCGACTGCGCCCGCTCGACCGCCTGGGCCTGGGTGAAGTGCACGATGTAGACCGGGGCCTGCCGGGTCTCCAGCAGCTCGGTGATCGTGTCGGTGATCGGGGTGGTGACGTACTCGTACGAGAGCGGGACGGGCCGGGTCGCGGAGCGGACCACCGAGGTGGGCCGACCGGTACGCCGGGTCAGGTCCTCCTCGAACCGCTTCATGTCGCCGAGGGTCGCCGACATCAGGATGAACTGCGCCTGCGGCAGCTCCAGCAGCGGGATCTGCCAGGCCCAGCCGCGGTCCGGCTCGGCATAGAAGTGGAACTCGTCCATCACGACCTGGCCGATGTCGGCGTGCTTGCCGTCGCGCAGGGCGATGGAGGCCAGCACCTCGGCGGTGCAGCAGATCACCGGAGCGTCCGCGTTCACGGACGCGTCGCCGGTCAGCATGCCGACGTTCTCGGTGCCGAACAGCTTGCACAGGTCGAAGAACTTCTCCGACACCAGCGCCTTGATCGGAGCCGTGTAGAAGGTCACCTTGTCCTGCGCCAGGGCGGTGAAGTGCGCACCGGCCGCCACCAGGCTCTTGCCGGAGCCGGTCGGCGTGGACAGGACGACGTTCGCCCCGGAGACGACCTCGATCAGCGCCTCCTCCTGAGCCGGGTACAGGGTGATGCCCTGGTCCTCCGCCCACGAGGAGAAAGCCTCGAAGAGGGCATCGGGGTCGGCGTTCGGCGGGAGCTGATCAATGAGGGTCACACCCCCCATCTTGCCTGGCTTCCCCCCGGATCAGGGAACCGGCGGACGGAACGAAGATCACCGACGGTACGCTGTGCCGTCGATGCGGCCCGAACGAAACAGTCGACCGGGCCCGACCACACACCAGCGGGGCGGGAAACGACCATGATGGGTCCGGCGCACTCACTGTCCGGTGCAGCGGCCTGGCTGGGGGTGGGCGCGGCCACCGCGGCCGCCGGCCACCCCATGCCCTGGCCGGTCCTCGTCGTCGGCGCGCTGATCTGCGCAGGGGCGGCCCTCGCCCCCGACCTCGACCACAAGTCGGCGACGATCTCGCGCGCCTTCGGACCGCTCTCCAAAGGCGTGTGCGAGGTGGTCGACAAGATCTCCTACGCCGTCTACAAGGGCACCCGCTCCAAGAAGGACGCCCGCCGCACCGGCGGCCACCGCACCCTGACGCACACCTGGCTCTGGGCCGTGCTGATCGGCGGCGGGGCCTCCCTGCTCGCCGTCACCGCCGACCGCTGGGGTGTCCTCGCCCTGCTCTTCGTGCATCTGGTGCTGGCGGTCGAGGGCCTGCTGTGGCGGGCCGCCCGGATGTCCAGCGACGTCCTGGTCTGGCTGCTCGGCGCGACCAGCGCCTGGATCCTCGCCGGCGTGCTCGACCAGCCGGGCAACGGTGCGAACTGGCTGTTCACCGGTACCGGCCAGGAATACCTCTGGCTCGGCCTGCCGATCGTGCTCGGGGCCCTGGTCCACGACATCGGCGACGCGCTCACCGTCTCGGGCTGCCCGGTCCTGTGGCCGCTGCCGATCGCCGGTAAGCGCTGGTACCCGATCGGCCCGCCGAAGGCGATGCGCTTCCGTGCCGGCAGCTGGGTGGAGCTGAAGGTCCTGATGCCGGTCTTCATCCTGCTGGGCGGCTTCGGCGGAGCCTCGGCCCTCGGCTTCATCTGACCCAGCTACCGGTAGGGGCGGGGGCGGGACCGCGTCCCACCCCCCCCCCCGCCGGTACCCCCGCGTCCTGGCCCGGCTCAGCCGTGCCAGGAGCGCCACAGGGCCGCGTACGCCCCGTCGGCCGCGACCAACTCGTCGTGCGAGCCGAGTTCGCTGATCCGGCCACCCTCGACCACCGCGATCACATCCGCGTCGTGCGCGGTGTGCAGCCGGTGGGCGATGGCGATGACCGTACGGCCGTCCAGCACCCGGGCCAGTGAGCGCTCCAAGTGCCGTGCCGCGCGCGGGTCCAGCAGCGAGGTGGCCTCGTCCAGCACCAGCGTGTGCGGATCGGCCAGCACCAGCCGGGCCAGCGCGATCTGCTGCGCCTGCGCCGGGGTCAGCGTCGTGCCGCCGGAACCGACCTCGGTGTCCAGGCCCGCCTCCATGGCCCGGGCCCAGCCGTCGGCGTCCACCGCGGCCAGCGACGCCCACAGCTCGGTGTCCCCGGCGTCCGACCGCGCGAGGCGGAGATTGTCCCGCAGCGTGCCCACGAACACGTGGTGCTCCTGGTTGACCAGCGCCACGTGCTCGCGCACCCGCTCCGCGGGCATCCGTGACAGCCGCGCCCCGCCCAGGGTGACCTCGCCGGTCCGAGGCGCGTAGATGCCCGCGAGCAGCCGCCCCAGGGTGGACTTGCCCGCGCCCGAGGGGCCGACCAGCGCCATCCGGGTGCCCGGCGGCACGGACATCGACACCTGGTGCAGGACGTCCACGCCCTCCCGGTAGCCGAAGTGGACCTCCTGGGCCCGCACGTCCCGGCCCTCGGGCGCCACCTTCGCGTCCCCGGCGTCCGGTTCGATCTCCCGCACACCCACCAGGCGGCCGAGCGAGACCTGGGCGACCTGCAACTCGTCGTACCAGCGCAGGATCAGACCGATCGGATCGACCAGCATCTGCGCGAGGAGCGCACCCGTCGTCAGCTGCCCGACCGACATCCAGCCCCGCATCACGCAGAACCCGCCGATCAGCAGCACCGAGCCGAGGATCGTCACGAAGGTGACGTTGATGACCGGGAAGAGGACCGTCCGCAGGAACAGCGTGTACCGCTCCCACGCCACCCACTGCGAGATCCGCCGCTCCGACAGCGCGATCCGCTCCGGCCCGAGGCGGTGCGCCTCGACCGTGCGGCCCGCGTCCACCGTCTCGGTGAGCACGGCCGAGACCGCCGCGTAGCCGGCCGCCTCCGATCGGTACGCCGACGGCGCCCGCCGGAAGTACCAGCGGCAGCCGATCACCAGTACCGGCAGCGCCACCAGCGCGGCGAGCGCCAGCGGCGGCGCGGTCACCGCGAGCGCCCCGAACAACAGCCCCGCCCACACCACGCCGATCGTCAGTTGCGGCACGGCCTCGCGCATGGCGTTCGCCAGCCGGTCGATGTCGGTGGTGATCCGCGACAGCAGGTCACCGGTACCGGCCCGCTCCAGCACGCCCGGCGGCAGACCCACCGACCGCACCAGGAAGTCCTCGCGCAGATCGGCCAGCATCTCCTCCCCGAGCATCGCCCCACGCAGCCGGACCAGCCGGACGAAGAACGTCTGGACCGCCAGCGCCAGCGCGAACAGCAGGGCCACACGCCCCAGATGCAGCTCGCGCGCCCCCGCCGAGAGGTCGTCCACGACCTGGCCCAGCAGGTACGGACCGGCCATGGAGGCGATCACCGCGGCCGCGTTGACGCTCACCAGCACCACGAAGGCCCGCCGGTGGCGCCGGAACAGGCCGCGCACATAGCCCCGTACGGTCGCCGATGTGCCCACGGGCAGGGTCGCGGCCGACTCGGGAGCGGCCGGGTCGTACTCCGGCGGCGCCACGCCGATCATGCGGATTCCTCGATCTCTGTGAGTGCTTCTTCCAGCTCTGTCAGTTCCAGCCCGCCGAGCCGCTGCTCCTCGTCGGTCTCACGGGTGACGACCGCCCGGTAGCGCGGCTCGGACCGCAGCAGATCCCGGTGGGTGCCGACGGCCGCCACCGTGCCCTCGTCGATGAGCACGACCCGGTCCGCGCGGTCCAGCAGCAGCGGCGAGGACGCCAGTACCACCGTGGTCCGGCCGGCGCGCAGGGCCGCGACGCCGTCCGCGATCCGCGCCTCGGTGTGCGAGTCGACCGCGGAGGTCGGCTCGTCGAGCACCAGCACCTCCGGGTCCGTGACCAGGGACCGTGCCAGCGCCAGCCGCTGACGCTGGCCGCCCGAAAGGGACCGGCCGCGCTCGGTGATCCGGGCGTCCATCGGGTCCTCCACCCCGTCCGGCGCCGACTGCAGCAGCGCGTCCAGGACGTCCGCGCACTGGGCCGCGTCCAGCGCCGCGGCGGACTCGACCGCCCCGGAGGCCGGTACGTCGAACAGCTCCCGCAGGGTCCCGGACAGCAGCACCGGATCCTTGTCCTGTACGAGGACCAGGGTGCGCGCGGTGTCCAGGTCGAGCTCGTCCAGCGCGACCCCGCCGAGGAGCACGGACGGCGCCCCGACCGGGTCGGCCGTGGTCTCGGCGGTCGTCGCCGCCGGCGACGGCGCCCCGGCCTCCGCCTCCGCGCCCGTATCCGAGGCCGCGGCCTCGTCCATCGGGTGGCCGCCCAGGCGTTCGGCGAGCCGCCCCGCCAGGTCCGGGTCCCCGCAGACGACGGCGGTGAACCGCCCCGCGGGGGCCAGCAGCCCGGTCCGCGGGTCGTACAGGTCCCCGCCCGGCGCCGGCGCCCGCACCGGCTCGGTGCGCGCGGTGCGCTCGGTGGCGGCGACGGCGTCCGTCCGGTTCAGTGACAGCACCCGGGCGGCGCGCTTGGCGGAGGGACGGGAGAAGGAGTACGCCATGGCGATCTCCTGGAAGTGCCGCAGAGGATAGAGCAGGGTCGCCACCGCGCTGAACGCGGCGACGAGTTCGCCCACCGCGATGCGCCCGTCCGAGACGAGCGTGGCGCCGTACCAGACCACCGTGATCATCAGGGCGCCCGGGAGCACCACCTGGATCGCGGAGATCAGCGCCCACATCCGCGCGCTGCGCACGGCCGCCTTGCGGACCTCCTGCGAGGCCTCGCGGTAGCGCCCGAGGAAGAGTTCCTCACCCCCGATGCCGCGCAGCACGCGCAGGCCCGCGACGGTGTCGGAGGCCAGCTCCGTGGCCTTGCCCGCCTTCTCCCGCTGCACGTCGGCGCGTCGGGTGGCGCGCGGCAGCAGGGGCAGCGGGGCCAGGGCGATCAGCGGAACGCCGATGGCCACGACCACACCGAGCTCCGGGGCGAAGAACAACAGGCCCACGCAGACCAGGACGACGGAGAAGAGGGCCGCGAGGAAACGCGAGACCGCCTCGACGAACCATCCGATCTTCTCCACGTCGCCCGTGGAGACGGCGACCACCTCACCCGCGGCGACCCGTCGGGTGAGGGCGGAGCCCAGCTCGGCCGTCTTGCGCGCGAGGAGCTGCTGCACCCGGGCCGCGGCGGTGATCCAGTTGGTGACGGCGGTGCGGTGGAGCATCGAGTCGCCGACCGAGATGGCGACCCCGATGGCCAGGAGCAGCGCGCCGACGAGCAGCAGCCGGTTCGGCTCGTGGTCGACCACCGCGTCGACGCCGAGGCCCACCGCGTACGGCAGGGCGGCGACGCCGGTGAAGTGCAGCATTCCCCAACACAGGCTCTTGAGCTGGCCGCCGAGTTGACCGCGCCCCAGCCACAGCAGGAACCGGGGGCCGGAACGAGCGTCGGGTACCCCTGGATCCGGATACGGAAGATCGCTGATCTGCATGACGCCCCATGACTGGTCGAGTGGTCCAAACCGAGCAAGGTTCGCCTTCCGGACCGGTGCCGGGCAATCGATTTTCCGCGGGACGCCCGCCGCGGCCAGCAGGTTTACGGCGTCGGGTGGCGGCGTGGCGCCTGGTCACGGGGGTCGCACGCCCCGGCGCTCAGGGGCGGGTGGCGTGCTCCAGTTCGAGCAGAGCGGAACGGTAACTCCGCCCCGTCGCCCGGTCCATGCCCACCTCGCACATCCGGTTCGCCGACAGATGCGCGTCGAAGGTCCGCGCGGTCACCTCCGCCGCCTCGCGCGCCGTCGCCGAGGCCGTCAGCTCCGGATGCAGCATGCCCCGGTCGCCCGCGAAGGCGCAGCAGCCCGCGTCGTCGGGGACCACCACCTCCTCGGCGCACGCCTCGGCGACCGCCCGCAGCCGGTCCTCGTCGCCGAGGTGCCGCATCGAACAGGTGGGGTGGAGCACGGCGGATCCCACCGTGCGGCGGATCTCCAGCCGCGGCAGCAGCTCGTCGGCGGCCCACACGATCGAGTCGAGGACCCGCAGCTCCGCGTGGAGGGCCCGGTTCTCCGGTGTCAGGTACGGGACCACCTCGCGCGCGATGCCCAGCGTGCAGGAGGAGGCGTCGACGACCAGCGGCAGCAGCCCGCCGGCCGTCCAGCCCCAGGCCGCCTCGACGATCCGGTTGGCCATCACCCGGGTGCCGGCCTCGTAGCCCTTGGAGTGCCAGATCGTCGCGCAGCAGGTGCCGCCGACGTCACCGGGGACCCAGACGGGCCGGCCGGCCCGCTCCGACACGGCGACCACGGCCTGGGGCAGCGAGGGGCCGGGCCGGCCCTCCGGGCCGCCGAAGATCCGGTTGACGCAGGCCGGGTAGTACACGGCCGCGGCGCCCACCCGCCGGGTCGTCGGCAGGTGCCGCGCCGCGGCGCCGGGGAGCTCCGCGAGCCACCGCGGGACCAGGTCCGGGCGTACGGCCTTGCGCGCGGCCCCGGTGACCGCCGCCAGCAGCGGGTCCCCGACCCGGGAGGGGATGCGGTCGGCGGCCGCCACCGTCAGTCGGGCGGCGGACTCGGCGGCCCCGAACCGCCGGGCGGCCAGGGCGGCGGCCGCCTCCTCGCGCGGGCTGTGCCGGCGGTGGCGGAAATCCTTCATCAGCGCCCCGGTGTCGATGCCGACCGGGCAGGCGAGCTTGCAGGTGGAGTCGCCCGCGCAGGTGTCCACCGCGTCGTAGCCGTAGGCGGCGAGCAGCCCGTCCAACACGGGGGAGCCGGGCTGCTGGCGCATCATCTCGCGGCGCAGCACGATCCGCTGGCGCGGAGTGGTCGTCAGGTCCTGGCTGGGGCAGACCGGTTCGCAGAAGCCGCACTCGATGCAGGGGTCGGCCACCGCCTCCACCTGCGGAATGGTCTTCAGCCCGCGTAGATGGGCGCGGGGGTCGCGGTCGAGCAGGACACGCGGCGCGAGCACCCCGTCCGGGTCGACGAGCCGTTTGGTGCGCCACATCAGGGCGGCGGCCACGGGGCCCCATTCCAGCTCCAGGAAGGGGGCCATGTTGCGGCCCGTGGAGTGCTCCGCCTTCAGGGAGCCGTCGAACCGCTCCACGGTGAGCCGGCAGAAGGCCTCCATGAAGGCCCCGTACCGCTCGACGTCGGCGGGGTCGGAGGCGTCGAAGGCGAGCAGGAAGTGCAGGTTGCCGTGGGCCGCGTGGCCGGCGACGGCCGCGTCGAAGCCGTGCTCCGCCTGGAGCGCGAGGAGCGCCTCGCAGGCTTCGGCCAGCCGGGCCGGCGGCACCGCGAAGTCCTCGGTGATCAAAGTGGTGCCCCGGGCGCGGGCGCCGCCGACGGCGGTGACGAAGGCCTTGCGGGCCTGCCAATAGCCGCCGACCGTCCGCGGGTCGCCGGTGAAGGTGTTGGTGATCGACGCCACCGGGGCGACCAGGTCGAGCCCCTCCAGGACCCGGGCGGCCCGGTCCGCGCAGGCGTCCCGGCCGGCCCGGTCCGCGGCCCGGAACTCCACGAGCAGGGCCGTGGTCGCGCGGGGCAGGTCCGCCCAGTCGGACGGCACCCCGGCGACGCTGACGGAGGCGCGCAGGGTGTTGCCGTCCATCAGCTCGACGGCGACGGCGCCCGCTTCGTTGAACAGCGGCACGGCCGCGGCCGCCGCGGGCAGCGAGGGGAAGAACAGCAGGGCCGAGCAGACCTCGCGGTCGAGCGGGAGGGTGTCGAGGACGACCTCGGAGATGAAGGCGAGGGTGCCCTCCGAGCCGACCATGAGCCCGCGCAGGATCTCGACGGGGGTGGTGCCGTCCAGATAGGCGTCGAGGCGGTAGCCGGTGGTGTTCTTGATCTCGTACTTGGCGCGGATCCGGGCGACCAGCGCGGGATCGGCCTCGATCTCCCGCTTGATCTCCATCAGCCCGTGGCACAGGGCCGGCTCGGCGCGTGACAGTTCCTCGTCGGCGAGCGGGTCGGCGGTGTCCACGACGGTGCCGCCGGGCAGGACGAAGGTGAGGGAGGAGAGCGTGCGGTAGGAGTCGCGGGTGGTGCCCGCCGTCATGCCGGACGCGTTGTTGGCGACGACGCCGCCCAGGGTGCAGGCGGCGGCGCTGGCCGGGTCGGGGCCGAGGATCCGGCCGTGCCGGGCGAGGGCCGCGTTGGCCCGGGCCACGGTGGTGCCGGGTCGGATCCGGGCCCGCCGGCCCTCCTCCAGCACCTCGATCCCGGCCCAGTGGCGGCGTACGTCGACCAGGATGTCCTCGCCCTGGGCCTGGCCGTTGAGCGAGGTCCCGGCGGCCCGGAAGACGACCTCGCGCTGCCGGCCGTGGGCGTACGAGAGCACCGCGGAGATGTCGTCGATGTCCTCGGCGATCACCACGACCTGGGGGACGAAGCGGTACGGGGAGGCGTCGGAGGCGTAGCGGACCAGGTCGGAGACCTTCCACAGCACCTTCTCGGGGCCGAGCAGCTCGGTCAGCTCGGTGCGCAGCGGTTCGGGCGTGCCGCCGGACCGGTGCCCGGGGAGCCTGTCGGGGGCGGGGGCACGGACGCCACGGGGGCGCAGGGCCCCCGGCTTCGGTTCCAGCAGCGGCATCTGCGACCCCTCGCGTCGTGGAGGCCCCCGGGTGGCCTACTCAGCAGGTGTGCTCCGCCGGGGCGTCCGACAGGGCGTTCAGCAGCCCGCCGAGCACCTCGCGCTGGTCGGCGGTCAACGGAGCCAGGATCTCCTCCGCCGCGTCGGTTCGCGCGTTGCGCAGCCGGCGCAGCGTGGCGCGGCCGGTGTCGGTGAGCTCGATCCGGATGACGCGGCGGTTGGCGGGGTCGGGCGCGCGCCGTACGCAGTCGGCCGCCTCCAGGCCGTCCACGAGGGTGGTCACCGCGCGCGGGACGACTTCCAGGCGGGCGGCGAGATCCGCCATACGGGGTGCCTGCTCGCCCTCGTAGTGCGAGACGAGGCGCAGCAAACGACTCTGGGCGGGAGTGATCCCGAGCGGCACCATGTGGCGCTTCTGGATCCGGTGCAGCCTGCGCGTCAGGCGCAGGAGCTGTTCGGCGAGGAGGCGATCGCTGTCGGAGGCGGAGCTCATGCGGGAACAATATCAGGATGCCGTTCATTGTGAGCATAGGTAACAATGACCTATGCTCCAATGGTCCCGACCTCGCCGAAGGGGACCTGCGCGTAGACCCGACCGACCCGACAACCGACCTCCGACCCCCGAGAGGGTGCCCATGCCGCACGACGAACCGAAGTGGATCCCATCGAAAGAGCCCATCGACCCCGCCCGTCCCGCCCCGGCGGAGCAGCCGCGTGAGCTGCGCCGCATCGTGGGGCTGTTCCGGCCCTACCGCGGCCGGCTCGCCGTCGTCGGCCTGCTGGTCGGCGCCTCCTCACTGGTCGGCGTCGCCTCACCGTTCATGCTCCGCGAGATACTCGACGTCGCGATCCCGCAGGGCCGCACGGGGCTGCTCAGCCTGCTCGCGCTCGGCATGATCCTGACCGCCGTCGTCACCAGCGTCTTCGGCGTGCTCCAGACCTTCATCTCCACCACCGTCGGCCAGCGCGTCATGCACGACCTGCGCACCGCCGTCTACGCGCAGCTCCAGCGGATGCCGCTGGCCTTCTTCACGCGGACGCGCACCGGGGAGGTGCAGTCCCGCATCGCGAACGACATCGGCGGCATGCAGGCCACCGTCACCTCCACCGCGACCTCCCTCGTCTCGAACCTGACGGCCGTCATCGCCACGGTGGTCGCCATGCTCGCGCTCGACTGGCGGCTCACCGTGGTCTCGCTGCTCCTGCTGCCCGTCTTCGTGTGGATCAGCCGGCGGGTCGGACACGAGCGCAAGAGGATCACGACGAAGCGGCAGAAGCAGATGGCCGCCATGGCCGCGACGGTCACCGAGTCGCTCTCGGTGAGCGGCATCCTGCTCGGCCGCACCATGGGCCGCTCCGAGTCCCTCACCGCCGCCTTCTCCGCGGAGTCGGAGAAGCTCGTCGACCTCGAGGTGCGCTCCAGCATGGCCGGGCGCTGGCGGATGTCCACGATCGGCATCGTCATGGCCGCGATGCCCGCGCTCATCTACTGGGCGGCCGGCATAGCCCTGCAGACGGGCGCCCCCTCGCTCTCCGTCGGCACCCTCGTCGCCTTCGTCACGCTCCAGCAGGGCCTGTTCCGGCCCGCCGTGAGCCTGCTGTCGACCGGCGTGCAGATACAGACCTCCCTCGCGCTGTTCGCCCGCATCTTCGAGTACCTCGACCTGCCGGTCGACATCACCGAGCGCGCGGACCCGGTGCGGCTGGACCGGGCCAAGGGTGAGGTCACCCTGGAGGACGTGCACTTCGCCTACGAGGCCAAGAACGGTCCGACCCTCACAGGGATCGACATCACCGTCCCGGCCGGCGGATCCCTCGCCGTCGTCGGCCCGACCGGCTCCGGCAAGAGCACGCTCAGCTACCTGGTGCCCCGGCTCTACGACGTCACCGGCGGACGGGTCGCCCTCGACGGGGTGGACGTGCGCGATCTCGACTTCGACTCGCTGGCCCGCTCGATCGGCGTGGTCTCCCAGGAGACCTATCTCTTCCACGCCTCGGTCGCCGACAACCTGCGCTTCGCCAAGCCGGACGCCACCGACGAGGAGATCACCGAGGCGGCCCGCGCGGCCCAGATCCACGAGCACATCGCCTCCCTGCCCGACGGGTACGACACCCTGGTCGGCGAGCGCGGCTACCGGTTCTCCGGAGGCGAGAAACAACGCCTGGCCATCGCCCGCACCATCCTGCGGGATCCGCCGGTGCTGATCCTCGACGAGGCCACCAGCGCCCTGGACACCCGCACCGAGCACGCCGTCCAGCGGGCCATCGACAACCTCTCCGCCGGACGCACCACCATCACCATCGCCCACCGCCTCTCCACCGTCCGCGACGCCGACCAGATCGTGGTGCTGGACGCCGGGCGCATCGCCGAACGCGGCACCCATGAGGAGCTGCTGAAGGTCGACGGTCGCTACGCCGCCCTGGTCCGCCGGGATCGGGACGCCGCGCTGACGCCCGAGCCGCCGGAGGGCTTCCAGCTGGCTCCGGTAAACGTGTGACCGTATGACAGGCACGCGGGTCGGGTGCCGGAAATATGACAAATCGGGGGTTAGCTTTCCCGTATGCGTCATGAGAACCGGCCGCCGCAGCGCCGTTCCCGGCTGACCCGCCGGGGC
This sequence comes from Streptomyces virginiae, assembly GCF_041432505.1. GTDB lineage: Bacteria > Actinomycetota > Actinomycetes > Streptomycetales > Streptomycetaceae > Streptomyces > Streptomyces virginiae_A. Next base: position 1,320,824 of record NZ_CP107871.1, on the reverse strand, counting down.
CGGCTGGCGCTCTTCCTCGGCACGCTGCTCGCCCTCGGCGCGGCGGTCCTGATACCGATGCTGCGCGGAGGCGACGTACCGGAGACGCCACGTCGGCTGCTGATCCCCGAGGGCTGGCGGGCCCAGCAGGTGTACGCCGCGGTCGACCGCGAGCTGAAGCTCCCGCCGGGATCCACGAAGGCGGCGGTGGCCACCACCGGGCTGGCACTGCCCGCGGAGGCCAAGGGCAATCCGGAGGGCTACCTCTTCCCGGCGACGTACCCGCTGACCTCGAAGTCCACCCCGGCCACCCTCCTCACGCACATGGTCCGGACGGCGAACGAGAAGCTCGCCACCCGGGCCGTCGCCGACGGCGGCAAAGCCCACGGAATGACCCCCTACCAGACGGCCACCCTCGCCAGCATCATCGAGGCGGAGGCCGAGGGCCGCGCCGACATGGGCAAGGTCGCACGGGTGGTGCACAACCGGCTGGCGAAGTCGATGCCGCTCCAGATGGACTCCACCATCAACTACGCGCTGAACCGCAGCACCGTGGACACCAAGCTGAGCGACACCCGGATCGACAGCCCCTTCAACAGCTACGAACGCCAGGGGCTGCCACCCACGCCGATCGACAACCCCGGGCTGGCGGCGATGGCGGCCGCGGTCGCCCCGACACCCGGCGACTGGTTGTTCTTCGTCACCGTCAAGCCGGGCGACACCCGCTTCTCGGCGACCTATGAGGAACACAAGAAGCACGTCGCGGAGTTCAACCGGATCCGCGCGGGCGCGGGCCCCCGCACAGGTCAGGCCGGTCCCACCGGGAAATGAGGGGCGCCGGCCCCGGCAGCGGCTCTACGATCGGCGGCCTGCCGGACGCGTCGACCGAGGGGGCCGAGAGCCGTGAACTGGCCATGGAGAGCGAAACCGCAGCGCGGCGGGCCGGCGGCCCGCGCCGAGGAACCCGCACGCGCCGAGGAACCCGCACGCGCCGAGGAATCCGCCGGCGCCGAGCAGGCCGAGCAGGCCGAAACGGCCCGGCGGCATGCGATCGAAGAACGCTGGGGAGGGCAGACGGCGGCCTGGGCGGACTGGCTGGCCCGTTCCCCGGCCGGCGTGGACCTGTACCTGTGGTGGCAGAAGCGGAACGACCTCGTTCCGCTCGTCGGCGAGGAGCGCTACCAGGTCCGCCTCGCCGAACTGCTCTCCCGGGCGGCCCCCCGTGATCTCGCGGTCATGGGACTCGGCTGTTCCCGGCGCGTCGACCGGGCCTGCCGCGCCCCCGAGATCTGCGGGCAGGATCCCGAGCCGCGGCCGGACGGTCGCCCCTACCACCGCAGCGGTCCCGTCCCGGGGGCGTGCAGCTCCTTCATCGACTGCTACAGCCCGCACGAGATCCGGGTCCGGTTCAACGGCGACGACCGCCACAGCGCGGTGATGCTGCTCCGGGGCGGACCCAGCAGGGCGCTGCTGTGGGTGGACGGTGTGCCCGTCCTGGAGGGGGAGTGGCTGGACAACGGCGGCCACTGGCTCGACGAGCGGTTCTTCGTCATTCGGGTCGGTGGCCCGGACGACCACCCCGAGCAGGGGTACACCTCCATCGGCCAGTGGCTCTACGACATCGTGTCCCTCCTGGTCTACGACGCCGAGCTGCGGATCCCGTACGTCCTGGTCCCCGGGCCGACGGAGAACTGGCGCGACCCGGTCGTCGAGGTGCGGGACGGGACGGTCCGCGTCTACGTGGACGAGGGGGCGCAGGCCGCCTCCACCCCGGACCGGGAGTTCCCCGTCGGGGCGCCCGGGGCGGGGTGAGGAGTGACGCCGATCAGGTGGTCGGGCCCCCGAAATCGGGCAGGGTGACCGAGCCGTCAGCGGCGAGGGGGAATCCCGGGTTGTGCGCGACTTCCCGGCAGTGGCCGTCCGGGTCGGTGAAAGCACCGGAGTAGAACCCGATCGCGTTGACGGCCGTGGGCTTGGTGACGGTGCCGCCCGCCCGTCGTACCGCGGCCGGCAGCTCGTCCACCTCGGCCTCGGAGCGGACGTTGTGGGCGAGGGCGATCCCCCCGAACCCCCCGGTCCCCCCGATCCCCCGACCGGTCCGGGGTCGACCCCGCAGTCGCGAGCCGGTTGCTCCCGGTCCCACAGCACCAGGGCGAGCCCGCCGGCCTGGAAGAAGACGGTTTCCTCGACCTCCTGTCCCCGCCTGCCCAGGGCCTCGTAGCGAGCACGGTAGAACGCCGCGGGGTGCGGCGCCGTGCGGCTGCCCCGGCCGCACGCTCAGTCGCCGGAGTAGGCCTGGGCCACCGCGTAGGTGTCCTCGTAGAGGTGATGGCGGGTGATCCGCCAGTCCCGGACCGTGGCGTGCAGGGCGAACGCGGTGTCGATGTCCCGGCCCGTCCTCCTGACCTCGGACACCATGCGGCCGAGGAGCACCACGTCGTCGCCCTCGGCGATGACCTGGCGGAGCTCGAACGCCTTGGTCCGCACGTGGGTTCCCAGCAGCTCGAAGAACGTCCGCATGCCGTCCGGAGAGTCGACCTCCGGAACCCACGGAAGGCCCGGCGGGTGCGGGATCGAGAACGACACCGAGTCGGCGAACAGGGCCGCCGCCTGCGCGCTCTTCCCCTCGGCCGGCAGCGGGAACAGGCGTTGTACGGTCTGCGCCGGTGAGGGGGTCGTCATACCCGTCGACCCTCCGCGGGCAGGCGATGCCGACGCCGGATGCGCACCGGTGATGTCGAGGCAGCGGCGACCCGGGAGATCCCGGTGGATCAGCCCACCGGTACCCCCGCCGCTTCGCGGCCGAGGAGCCGGCGGATCTCGCGGACCGCGGCGCCGCCCGCACGGTTGGCACCGATGGTCGACGCCGACGGGCCGTAGCCCACCAGGTGGATCCGCTCGTCGCGTACGGCCCGGGTCCCCTCGACCCGGATGCCGCCGCCCGGCTCGCGCAGGCGCAGCGGGGCGAGATGGTCGACGGCCGCCCGGAATCCGGTGGCCCACAGGATCACGTCCGCGTCCATGTGGCTCCCGTCCGCCCAGGTGACACCGGTGGGGGTGATCCGGTCGAAGACGGGCCTCCGGTCGAGCACGCCCGAGGCCAGCCCGGCCCGGACGGCGTCGTTCAGCGGGAGTCCCGTCACGCTGACCACGCTCTGCGGCGGCAGGCCTCGGCGCACGCGGTCGTCCACCAGGGCCACCGCGGCCCGCCCCTCGGCCTCGCCGAAGCTCCCGTCGCGGAAGACCGGGGGCCGCCGGGTCACCCAGGTGGTCTCCGCCGCCACCTCGGCGATCTCCAGCAGGTGCTGCACCGCCGAGGTGCCCCCGCCGACGACGATCACCCGCGCCCCGGCGAACTCGCGCGGCCCCGGATAGTTCGCGGTGTGCAGCTGGCGGCCGCGGAAGGTCTCCTGGCCCGGGTAGCGCGGCCAGAACGGCCGGTCCCAGGTTCCGGTGGCGTTGATCAGGGCCCGCGCCGACCAGACGCCGGCCGAGGTCTCCACGCGCAGCCGCTCCACGTCCCCCTCGCGTACGGCGGACACGTCCACGGGGCGGCGTACGCGCAGGTCGAAGCGGTCCTCGTAGGCGGCGAAGTACTCCCCGATGACCTGTGAGGACGGCCGGAGCGGGTCGGCGCCCGTCAGCTCCATGCCGGGCAGGGCGTGCATGCCGTGGACCTTGCCGTAGGTGAGCGAGGGCCAGCGGAACTGCCAGGCCCCGCCCGGGCGGGGTGCGTGGTCCAGGACCACGTGGTCGAGCCCCGCCCGGCCGAGGTGGTAGGCGCTGGACAGGCCCGCCTGCCCGGCGCCGATGACCACGACGTCCACGTCCACGTCCACCGGCACATCCGCGTCCCGCCGCATGTTGTTCACGGTTCTACCAACTTCGGGCGGGTGTCGGATCTTCCCGAGTCACGGCGTCGGCCGTCGCGCGGGCCGTTCACCCGCTCAGCGGCCGCCGCCGTCGCGCGGGGCGGTGCCGGTGGGACGCAGGGTCGCCAGGACCGGACCGGTCGGCTGCAAGGTGAGCCCGGGGAAGACCCCGGCCCGGGTGCTCCCGCTGTCCAGGTGGAACCGCTGCGCCAGCACCGCCAGTACGAGCGCGGCCTCCACCAGCGCGAACCGCGCGCCCAGGCAGGCCCGCGGGCCGCCGCCGAAAGGGAACCAGGCGTGCTCGGGCACCGGATGCGGGGCGTCCGCGTCCCACCGCTCCGGGCGGAAGACCTCCGGGTCCGGGAACCACCGGGCGTCGCGGTGCATCGACCAGGGGCTGGTCCACACCGAGGTCCCCGCCGGTATCGCGCGCCCGCCGAGGGTCGCGCCCTCCGTGGCCACCGCCGAGATCAGCCAGATCGGCGGATAGATCCGCAGGGCCTCCTTGACCACCTGCTGGGTCCAGGGCAGCCGCGCGTAGTCGTCGTAGGTAGGCAGCCGCCCGCCGAGCACCCGGTCGAGCTCCTCGGTCAGCCGGGCCCGTGCCGACGGTGCCCCCGACAGCAGCTGCCAGGCCCAGGTCAGGGTGGTCGAGGTGGTCTCGTGGCCGCCGATGTAGAGGGTGATCGACTCGTCCCGCAACTCCTTGCGGGAGAGGGGGCCGCCGGTCTCGTCACGGGCCGCGAGCAGCCGGCTCAGCAGGTCGTCCCGTTCCGCACCGGCGCTCGACGCCGCCTCGTGCTCCCGGATGACGTGCTCGATCTCCCGGTCGAGCACCGCCACCGCCTCCCGCATCCGGCGCCGCCCGGGCGTGCGCACCCACGGCGGCAGGAACAGCGTCAGCCCGCGGAACTCCGCGCCCAGTTCCCGCTGCGCCGTGGCCATGGCCGCGCTGATGGGCCCCTCCCGGCCGGCGGCGTCGCTCCCGAACAGCGTGCGCACCGCGATCCGCTGGGTGAGTCCGGCCATCTCCCGGTGCACGTCGATCCGTCGGCCCGCGCGCCAGACGCTCGCCAGGTCATCCGCGCACTCGACCATCGTCGCGGCGTACGAGCGCACCTGGCGCGGCCGTACGGCCGGCTGGACCAGCGCGCGCTTGCGCCGCCAGTCGTCCCCGGTGGCGACGACCACCCCGTTGCCCAGCAACTGGCGGAAGGCCCAGCCCAGTTCCGTCGGCCGAAAGGTGGACTCGACGGCTCCGAGCAGCTCCCCGGCGTGCTCGGGCCGGGAGACCAGGATGTTGCGCCGGCGGCCGAGGGCCCAGGGCACCCAGTCGCCGTAGCCGTCACGCAGGGACTCGAAGAAGGCCAAGGGGTCGCGGGCGAAGGCGGGGAGGTTGCCGAGCAGCGGCCAACGGCGCGGTCCGCCGCTGCGGGCGTCCGGGGTCAGGGTCGCGGTCACGCAGGCATGGTGACAGTCGCCCCCGCAGGCCGCCAGAGAGCGGACAAGGTCTCCTCGGCGACGCGGTGGCCACCCTGGTGGCCCCCTCGGCCGGCTACGCGGTCCGGCGTGCGGACAGCCAGTCGTACGCCGCGTCCGCGCTGAACTGCGGCTGCCCGCCCGGGAAGAGGAGTCCGGCGGAGGCGAAGGCCGGGTCCCCCGCGATGGCCGGGGTGTACGGGACCGCCACGCAGGCCATGCCCGCGGCGTGCGCGGCCCGCGCCCCGGGCGCCGCGTCCTCGACGACCACGCAGTCGGCGGGCTCGGCGCCCAGCCGACGGGCCGCCTCCAGGAACACGTCCGGAGCGGGCTTGCCCCGCGCCACCTCCTCGGCGGAGACCGTCGTCGTCAGCAGCGCGTCCAGCCCCGTGCCCGACAGCACCGCGTCGATCGCCTCCAGCGAGGATCCGGAGGCCACCGCCATCGCCACGCCCTCGCCGTGCAGCCGCTCGACGAACCCCCGCATCCGCGGGAAGACCTCGGTCCGGGTGCGGGCCAGCTCCAGGTAGGCGGCGTTCTGCTCGGCGAGCAGCTGCTCGACCGGAGCCCGGATCCCGTACCGGTCCCGCAGGATCTCCAGGGTCTCCCGCGTGCCGATGCCGATGAAGCGGGAGTGCTGCTCCCACGTGAAATCGGGGACCCCGTGCCGCTCCAGGGTGCGGCGCCCGGACTCGTAGTAGTTGGGCTCGCTGTCCACGAGGGTGCCATCGAGATCGAATATGACGGAAATCATCCGTTACGCCCGTCCTGCAGGTCGCGTCCTGTTTCGATAATCCTGTCAGGTTTTGCTGGCATTTCTGCCCACGGATTCGACCAGTGGCAACAAGCGGTGCGGCACCCGCTCGCGCAGCGCCACCTCCGTACGGGTGCGGACCACGCCCGGGAGCTGGATCAGCCGCTGGATCACGTCCTCCAGGTGCCCGTTGTCCCGGGCCGCCACCCGCGTCAGCAGGTCCCCGCCACCGGTGATCGAGAAGGCCTCGATGATCTCGGGCACGGCGGCCAGCGCGTCCCCCACGTCGTCCAGATGTCCCTGCGTGACCTCGATGTGCACGAAGGCCAGCACCGGATGGCCCAGCGCGGCGGGGGAGAGCACCGGCCCGGTGCCGGTGATCACGCCGGTGCGCTCCAGCCGGTCCAGCCGCGCCTGCAAGGTGCCGCGCGCGACGCCGAGGATCCGGGCGTACTCGCGGACACTGGTGCGCGGCTGCTCGATCAGCAGGCGCAGAATTCTGGTGTCGAGCTCGTCCACCGCCACGCCCCGACTGTACCAATGGCCCCGTTCACCCCGATGGTTCCCGGCCAGGTGCCTGGTCGGTGTGCAGCCCGGGCTGACTCCGGTAGAGCAGGCCCACGACCAGCACCGTCGCGCCGGCCGGCAGCAGCAACCAGCCCACGGTCGCACCGGCCCGCAGCAGCAGCGCCCCGAGGAACCCGCCGGCGAACATGGCCAGGACGGAGAGGCCGCGCAGCTTCCAGCCGGCCGTCCCGAACCCGTACGTGTTCTCCCGCCCCATGGCCGTCGCGCCGATGAAGGCGGTCATGGACCGGGTGACCAGCGTCGTCGGTACGCCGGGCACGTTCGCCCGCATGATCGTGGTGTTGCGCAGCCCCATCGCCAGGGCCAGGACCGCCATCGCCGCCAGATGCCGTAGGGCCGGGGATCCGTACTGCGCGACCAGCCCCCAGCCGATGCCCGCGGCGGTCAGGATCAGTACCGCCTCGGTGAGGAGGCCGATGACGAACCAGCGCCTCCCCCGGACCTCGGTCACGGACTCCAGGTGCGACCCGCACACCACCCCGACGACGAACGCGGCCAACGAGACCCCGGGCGCCAGCGTCTCCAGCCGCCCCGCCCCGGCCGCCCCGAAGGCCACGAACAGCACATTGCCCGTCTGCATCGCCGTGAAGGCCGGCCCGAGCGCCAGCAGGCTCACCGCCTCCACCAGCCCGGTCACCCCGGTCAGTACGACCATCAGCGCGGGCATGTGCGGGGGGAGCAGCGGCGGACCGGTCCTCCGCCCGGCCTCCCGGTTCTCGTCCATGACGCCCGACAGTGACACGCCCGCCCGGGTGCTCCCGCGTCGACATGCCGCAAGGCATAGGGTCCGAAGGATGAGTGACCTGTTGCTGGTGAGGCACGGCGAGACCGCCTGGAGCGCGAACGGGCGGCACACGGGACGCACCGACCTGCCGTTGACCGCGCGCGGGGTCGAGGAAGCCATCTCGCTGGCCCCCTTCTTCCGGGACCAGCGGCCCGCCCTGGTGCTGACCAGCCCGCTGCGCCGGGCCGTCGCCACCGCCGAACTCGCCGGGCTCACCGGCGGCGAGACCGACCCCGACCTGTACGAATGGGACTACGGCGGCTACGAGGGGATCACCACCGCGGAGATCCGCGAGAACACGCCGGACTGGTCCCTGTGGACCCACGGCGTCCCGCCCGGCGACGCCGAGCACCCGGGCGAGAGCGCCGCCCAGGTGGGCGCCCGCGCCGACCGCGCCCTGGCCCGCGTCGCCCCCGTGCTCCGCGCCGACGGCGGCGACGTGGTGCTCGTCGCGCACGGCCACTTCCTGCGCGTCCTCACCGCCCGCTACCTACACCTGGAGCCCGAACACGGCCGGCTGTTCCTGCTGCGCACCGGCACGGTCAGCGTGCTCTCCACGGAACACGACCTCCCGGTGATCGCGGGCTGGAACACCCGCCCCTGACCGCGGCGCCGACCGCGGCCGGCTCGCCTCGCGCGGGGCTGCCGTGTGCGTGACCATTCGTACATGGGTCACGACTCGTACACGGACGACGGCAGTGCGGGTGCCGGACCGGAGGGCTTGGACGCGAGGCTCAAGGCCAACGCGATCGGCTTCCTCGACGCACTCGTCATCGGCCTGAACTCCACCTCGCCCGCCTACTCCCTGGCCGCCGTCCTCGGCCCGATCGTGGCGCTGGCCGGTATCTACGCGCCCGGCGTGATGCTGGCCTCCTTCGTCCCGATGCTGCTCATCGCCGCCGCCTTCTACTACCTCAACAAGGTCGACCAGGACTGCGGGACGACCTTCTCCTGGGTCACCCGCGCCATGGGCCCCTGGGCGGGTTGGCTCGGCGGCTGGGCCATCGCCATGACCGGCGTCCTCGTCATCGGCTCCCTCGCGGACGTCGCCGTGAACTTCGGGCTGCTCGCCGTCGGACTCGACAGCTGGGCCGCCAACGCCTGGATCCGGCAGGGCCTCACCGTCGCGGTGATCCTCGCCATGACCCTCATCTGCGTCATCGGCACGGAACTCTCGGCCCACCTGCAGGACGTCCTGATCCTCGCCCAGGTCTTCTTCCTGCTGGCCTTCGCCGTGGTCGCCATCTACCGCGTCTACGCCGACACCAGCACCCTGGACTCGATCGAGCCGTCCCTCAGTTGGCTCAACCCCTTCGGCGCGGGCGGCGCCGCCCTCACCGGCGGGCTGCTGCTCGGCGTGTTCATCTACTGGGGCTGGGAGTCGGCGGTCAACCTCACCGAGGAGGTCGAGAACTCCGCCACCGCGCCCGGCAAGGCGGGCATCTGGTCGACCGTGATCCTCCTGGTCACCTACCTGTCCGTGGGCTTCGCGGTCGTCGCCTACGCGGGCACCGCCTACCTCGCCGAGAACGCGGGCGAGGAGGAGGCCATCTTCGCGGTCCTGGCCCACGAGGTCATGGGCGGCTGGGACTGGGTGGTGCTCCTCGCCGTCTGCACCTCGGCCCTCGCCTCCACCCAGACCACGATCATCCCCGCCTCCCGCACCGCCCTGTCCATGGCCCGCCGGCACGCGCTGCCGCACCGGCTCGCGCACATCCACCCCAGGTTCCGCACCCCGGACGTGAGCACGTGGTGGGTGGCCGGCATCGCCATCGGCTGGTACCTCGTCGTCAACCAGATCAGTGAGAACGCGCTCCTGGACTCGCTCACCGCGCTCTCCCTGCTCATCGCGTTCTACTACGCGCTCACCGGCCTGGCCTGCGCCATCTACTACCGCCGCCATCTCCTCGAGAACGTCCACAACTTCGTGCTCATCGGACTCGGCCCGGTGATCGGCGCCGGCCTGCTGGCCTGGCTGCTGGTGGAATCGATCGGCGACATGTCCGACCCGGAGAACTCCGCCGGCGGGGTCTCCTGGTTCGGCCTCGGCCCCCCGCTGGTCATCGGCATCGGCATCGCGCTCGTGGGCGTGGCCGTCATGTGCTTCTGGCGGGTCCGGGACGGCAGGTTCTGGCAGGAGCGGCGCGGCGTCGTCGACCCGGAACTCGTCCACGCAGGGAAGCACCAGTCCTCTTAGGAGCCCCGATGTCCGTGGTCCTTGGATACGACGAGTCACCGGGCGCGGAGCGGGCCCTGCAGGTGGCGCTGGAGGTGGCCACCGCCTTCGGCGAACCCCTCGTCCTCGTCTACGGCGCGGCCGCCCCGGGCGCCACCGGCGAGGAGTCCCGCGCCCACCGCGAAGCCGTCCGCCAGGCGGGCCGCAGCGCGCTGGCGCACGCCGTCGAGGAGGCCGACGCCGCCGGGGTGCCCTCCACGGTCGAGGTGGCCGACGAGAAGCCCGCGCAGGCCCTGCTGGACGCCGCCGAGCGCCACCGGGCCCGCGTCATCATCGTCGGCAGCTGGGGCGACAGCCCGCTGCGCGGAGCGCTGCTCGGCTCCACCCCGCACAAGCTGCTGCACCTGTCGCCGATCCCGGTGCTGTGCGTGCCGACCGGGCCGGAGGGCGCCTGAACAGCCGTGGTCCGGCCGGGGCGGGCGGACACCCTCCGGTTCCGGTCGGCGGACACCCTCCGCTCCGGTCCGCCCGTCAGGGCCCGGAGAGGGCGTTCTCGGGCTCGGCCTGCGCCGGGGCCCGGCGGCTCACCTCCCTCCCGGCGCGCAGCCGGGTCAGGGCCGGGCTGGTGATCGCCGTCGTCACCAGGGCCATCAGCACCAGCATGGTGAACAGCTGCGGCCCGATGACGCCGAGTTCCAGACCGACGTTGAGCACCACCAGCTCGGTCAGTCCCCGGCAGTTCATCAGGGCGCCGATCGCCAGGGCCTCCCGCCAGGGTCTTCCGCAGGCGCGCGCCGCGCCCGCCGCGCCGCCCCACTTGCCGAGGAAGGCGACCAGGAGGATCGCGGCCGTCCAGAGCCACAGCTCGGGCGCGGCCGTCAGCCCACCGATGTCCGTACGCAGCCCGGTGTGCACGAAGAAGAGCGGCAGCAGCACGGGCACCGTGAACGCGCGCAGCCGGGCCGCCGACGCCTCGATGCGCTGCCCGGTGCGCGGGGTGACCACCCCGAACAGGAACGCCCCGAACAGCGCGTGCACGCCGATCAGGTCGGTGGCCAGCGCGGACAGGCTCAGCCCGCTGAACAGCGCCACCAGGACCGCCGCGTCGCCGGCCCGGTCGGCGCGGGCCGACCAGCGGGCCAGCAGCGGCCGTACCGCATAGAGCATCACCAGGGTGAAGGCCACGGCGAGTCCGGCCGTGGTGGCCGCCTCCATCGGGGACCCGGCACCGGCGAGGGCCACCACCAGGGCCAGCAGGCACCACGCGACGACGTCGTCCACGGCCGCGCAGGCCATGGCGAGCGCGCCGAGCGGAGTCCCGTACAGGCCCCGGTCGATGAGGATCCGGGCGAGGACCGGGAACGCGGTGATGCTCATGGCCACGGCCATGAACAGGATGAACGGCATCCGGCCGACGCCGTCCGGGGCGAAGCCGTCGTACATGGCTATGGCGAGGAGCGCGCCCAGGGCCAACGGCAGCAACATGCCGGCCTGGCTCACGGCCACCGCGACCCTGGTGTGACCGCGCAGGCTCTTCAGGTCGAGCTCCAGCCCGACCAGGAACATGAAGGCGAGCAGCCCCAGTTGTCCGAGCACCGAGGTGTACGGCAGCACGGACGTCGGGAACAGCGCGTGCTGGGCCTGTGGCCAGATCCAGCCCAGCAGCGAGGGGCCCAGCAGGATGCCGGTGGCGATCTCGCCCACCACCGGGGGCTGGCCGAACCGGCGGCAGACGGAGGCTCCGACCTGGCAGGCCAGGATCACCGCCGGGACGGCGATCAGCAGGGCCGGCAGCGGATCAGCGGACGACACGGGTGGCTCCCTCCGGCGCGGCCGGCCGCAGCGCGCCGGGCAGTTCGTGGCGCGCGGCCGACTGCGGGGCCGGCGCCGGGGCCGCGGCCGCCGCGGACCAGGGGGCGTACCGGCGCAGCCCGTAGAGCAGCGGTTCCCGGTCGTCCCGTACGGTCACCCGGCGGGCCTCGGCGAAGACGGCCGTGTGGTCCCCGAAGCCGACGGTTCTCACCACGGCACAGTCCGCGACGGCGTGCGCGTCCGCCGTCAGGTGCGGTCCGCCCGCCCCGAGCGGCAGCCGCCACTCGACGCGGTCGAAGCGGTCGGGCGCCCCGGAGGCGAACAGGTCGGAGGTGCCGCGGGCCCGCTCGTGCAGCAGGTTCACGGCGAAGTGGCCCTCGGCGAGCAGCACCGCGAGGGTGGGGCTCGCCGCCCGTATGCACACCACGAGCGTCGCCGGTTCGAGCGCGACGCTCGCGAGGGAGGTGCAGGTCAGGCCGTGCGGTACGGAATCGGAGTCCAGCGTGGTGACGACGGACACCCCGGTGGGGAAGGCGGCCATGAAGGGACGGAGGTCCATGGGCCGGTCCCCGGCCGACTCGTCCGGTGCGGCGGGGTGGGGCACGGAGCGGTGGGGCATGTCTGACTCCTGAGGTGGCTGAGGCAACTGCGGCCCGGCAGCCGGCGGGAGAGCCGTGCTGCCGGGCCGTGGGAGCGGTGGGCCTTACGCGCCGTGCAACTGGCGCAGGTAGTCGTAGGCGGTGGGCAGCGTCTCCAGCAGGTTCTGCTGTTGGCGCTTGACCGTGTCGAAGAGGGGTTCGGCGCCGGCCACCGAGTCCGGCCGGTGGGCCAGGGAGGGCAGCGGGGCATCCGGCTCCAGGCCGAGCCCCGCGAAGATGCAGTAGTAGCTGCCGTTGGTCCAGAAGTTGCGGAACTCGGCCTCGAAGTTGCCGTAGTACGTCGACTCGTCGGTGATCGGCGAGTTGATGGGCAGACCGGCCTTGTACGCGGAGATCTTCTGCTGGATGTTGTCGGGGAGGGTCAGCTTCTTGTTGGCCTGCCAGAACGGCGTGTCGTTGCGCGGCGCGTAGAAGAAGTGCGCCTGGATGAAGTCGCGGGTGTCGTCGAACATCACCTCGATCTCGTGGTTGAAGCTGTTGATCAGACCGTCGTTGAAGGTCTTGTCCGGGAAGTGCTTGGCCAGCTGGTAGATCGCGGCCGTGATGAAGTAGATGCCGGTCGACTCCAGCGGCTCCAGGAAGCAGGACGACAGGCCGATGCTGACGACATTCTTCACCCACGCGCGGCGGTTGCGGCCGACGCGGAAGCGGATGTGGTTGAACTTCGTCTCCTCCACGTCCAGGCCCCACATGTCCGCGAACTCGGCGGTGGCGGTGTCCTGGTCGGTGAACTTGCTGGAATACACGTAACCGGTGCCGAAGCGCCCCAGCATGGGGATCTTCCACGCCCAGCCGGAGGACATGGCGATCGCGGACGTGTACGGCTCCACGCCGTTCGCCTCGTCGTCGTGCGGGACGGCGGTCGCCACCGCGCTGTCGCACAGCAGGTGGTCGCTCATGTCGATGAAGGGCTCCTCCATCGCCTGGTTGATCAGCAGGCCGCGGAAGCCCGAGCAGTCCACGAACAGGTCGGCGTCCAGGGCCAGTCCGCCCTTGGTGTGCAGGGTGGTCACGTAGCCGCGCTCGTCCTGCTCGACCCGCACCATCTCGTCCTGCACGTGGTTCACGCCCTGCTTCTCGGTGCTGAACCGGCGCAGGAAGTCGGCCACCAGCTGGGCGTCGAAGTGCCAGGCGTACCGGGTGGCCGGCCGGCCGTCGAGCCAGCGCGGCGCCTTCATCGCGTCCATCACCGGGGGCTCGCGGAAGCAGGCGTAGTCGAACGGCTCGGTGGTGCGGCCCTCGTACTTGCGCTTGAACCAGTAGTGCGACAGGGGCGTCTGGTCGTAGTCGGGGAGCAGCCCGAACGGGTGGTAGAAGTGGTCCGGGCCGCCGCCCGGCAGCTCACGGGCGTTCGACTCGCCCTGCCCGTCGGTCCGCCAGTTGACGAAGCGCACGGCCATCTTGAAGCTCGCGTTGCACTCCCGCATCCACTCGTCCTCGGCGATGCCGAGGTAGTCGAAGAAGGAACGCTGCAGGTTGGGCACGGTGGCCTCGCCGACACCGATGCGCGGGATCGTCGGCGCTTCGAGCACGGTGATGTCGACCGTTCCCTGCAGCGCCTTTCCGAGGTATGCGGCCGTCATCCAGCCGGCCGTGCCGCCGCCCAGGATGACGACCTTCTGAAGCCGGGTGTCGCTGCTGGTCATGAAACAGCCCTCATTTCGGATTCGGCGGTTCGGGTGGTCGTGCTCATCAGTGTCGAAAAACGCCCTATCACCGCTCTACACCGATCGGATCCGGCCGTTGTAGGGCCCTTGTAGACCCCCCGGACACACTCCTCGCAGGCAGAGCGGCAGGCTGAAAACCACCGGGAGGACGCGATGACCACCGCAGCGACCGAAACAGCGGGGCCGGCGGTACAGGTCCGATTCCTGGGCGACTTCGAGCTGACCGTCAACGGCACCCCCGTCCAGCGCTGGCGGGCCGGCAAGGCCCGTGGCCTGTTCCAGTACCTCGCGGTCCACCGCGGCCAGATGCTCACCCGCGACCGGCTCTACGCCTCCCTGTGGCCCGACGCCGACTCCGCCGCGGGCAGCTCCCTGAAGGTCGCCGCCCACGCCCTGCGCCGGGTGCTCGACGCCCACCCCGACCGCCCCGGCGACTCCGGGATCCAGCTGGTCTACCGGGACTTCGGGTACGTCCTGCACATCAGCGGCCTCTGGTGCGACCTGGACCGGTTCCAGGAACTGGTGCACACCGGCCTGCGCGCCGCCACGGCCGGTGACGCCCCGCTCGCCCGCACCCGGCTGCGGGCGGCGATCGACCTCTACGGCGGCGAGTTCCTGCGCGGCGAGAGCGCCGACTGGGTCGTCGAACAGCGCGAGTACCTCAGGGCGCTCGCGCTGCGGGCCCTGGGAGCGCTGCGCGCCGACGCCGAGGCCCGCGAGGACTTCGTGGAGCTCATCGAGGTCTGCAAGCGCACCCTGGAGATCGACCGCCACCACGAGGAGACCTACCGCGCGCTGATGGCCGCGCACGGCCGGCGCGGTGAACTCGCCTGCGTCCGGCGCTGGTACGAGCTGTGCGCCCGCCGGATGCGCGACGAGCTGGCCGTGGCACCCGGCCACGAGACCCAGCGGCTGCTGGGCACCCTGATCCCGGCCGCCGCGCGCGCCGCTGCCGCCGCTCCCGTCTCCGCCGTCACCGGCGCCCCGCCCGCCACCGTCCGCGCGCTGCGGTCCACGGCCCGCCGGGCCGGGACCCCCGCCTGGAGCCCGGAAGCCCGTACGACCGCCCTGGCCCGACCCGTGCGGCGGGCCAGGCCCGACAACCGGGCCGCGGCCGCCCTGGCCCGTGCGGCCGACCAGGCGACCGCGTGACACCGACCCAGCTGTTCAGCGAGCCCGTGATCCCGTGACCGAGTGAGGACCCCACCGTGACCGTGCTGACCGTGCCGACCGAGCCACAGGACTCCGGACCCGCCGGGGCCGAGCCCGACACGGCCCCCCTGCCGCCCCGTTACACCGACCAGTGGATCGGCGGCGCCTGGGTGGCCTCCGACGCCGACGGGCGCCTGGTCGTCACCGACCCCGCCACCGAGCGGGCCCTGGCCACCGTGCCCGCGGGCACCGCCCGGGACGCCGACCTCGCCGCGCGCGCCGCCGCGGCCGCCTTCCCGCGCTGGGCCGCCACCCCGCTGCGCGAACGCACCGCGCTGCTGCGCCGGGTCGTCGAGGCCATGGAGGTCCGGGCCGACCGCTTCGCCGAGACCATCACCGCCGAGGTCGGGGCACCCGCCCGGATGGCCCGCCAGACCCACGTCGGGCTCTCCCTCGGCATGGCGGCGCACTGCGTCGAGACCGCCGCCCTCTACACCTTCGAGGAGCGCGTCGGCCATTCCCTCGTCGTACGTGAGGCCGCCGGGGTGGCCGCGTGCATCACCCCCTGGAACACCCCGCTGTTGCTCACCGTGCAGAAGATCCTGCCCGCGCTCGCGGCCGGCTGCACGGTCGTCCACAAGCCGAGCGAGATCACCCCGCTGCACGCCCGACTGCTCGCCGAGGCCATAGCCGAGGCCGATCTGCCGCCCGGCGTCTTCAACATGGTCGTCGGCACCGGCGCCGCCGTCGGCACCGCGCTCGTCACCCACCCGCTGATCGACGTGGTCTCCCTGACCGGTTCCACCCGGGCCGGCCGCGAGGTCTCCGCGCTCGGAGCCGACACCGTCAAGCGCGTCCACCTCGAACTCGGCGGGAAGAACGCGAGCCTCGTCCTCGACGACGCCGACCTGGCCGCGTCCGTGGCCGCCACCGTCGACCAGATGCTTTTCAACACCGGCCAGACCTGCCTGCAGTGGAGCCGACTGCTGGTACCGAGGGATCGCCAGGACGAGGCCGTACAGCTCGCCGGAGAAGCCATGGCCGGGTACGTGACCGGCGATCCGCGCGACCCGGCGACCGACCTCGGCCCCTTGGTCTCCGCCGCCGCGTACGCACGTGTCACCGACCACATCCGCCGGGGCGTCGAGGACGGCGCCGGCCGCCTGGTCCGCGGCGGCCCCGACCGGCCCGACGGGTTGGACACCGGCTACTACGTCCGGCCGACGATCTTCGCCGACGTGGACCCGTTGAGCACGATCGGCCAGGAGGAGATCTTCGGACCGGTGCTCTCGGTCATCCCCTACGACGACGAGGACCAGGCCGTCCGGATCGTCAACGGCACCCGCTACGGGCTGCACGGCGCGGTCTGGTCCGGCGACGGAGCCCGCGCCGAACGGGTGGCCCGACGCTTCCGCTCCGGCCTGGTCGACGTGAACGGCGGCCAGTTCAACCCGGCCGCCCCGTTCGGCGGGTTCAAGCAGTCCGGGATCGGGCGCGAATGCGGCACCGCCGGACTCGAGGCCTTCCTGGAGACCAAATCGATGCAGCTCCCGCAGGGCGGGGGAGGCCAGGTGGTCGGCCCGCGCCTGCGAGCCACCGCGGCCGCCCGCCCCGCGGACACCGAGAGGAACGACGGATGACCGACCGGCACGCCGAGTCCGCCGGGGCCACCGCCCCGGGCGCACCGGCCGACGACGCACCGCCCCGCGCGGCCCGGGCCGAACCGGGCCCCGCCGAGCCGGCCGACGCCGCGCTCCCGCCGCTCTTCGCCCGCCTGGAACGGTGGACCCGCGAACAGCCGAACGAGACCGCCGTCAAGGCCTTCGACGGCACCCTCACCTACGCGGCGCTCACCGCCCGCACCGCCCGGTACGCCACCGCGCTCGCCGCGGCGGGGGTCGGCCCCGAGACCTCCGTCGGGCTGCTGCTCGGCCGATCCCGGGAGAGCGTGCCCGCCCTGCTCGCCGTCTGGAGCCTCGGCGGGACCGCCGTACCCCTGGACCCCGCGCATCCCGTCGAGCGCCTCGGCCGCGTCCTGCGCGACGCCGGGGCCGCCGTCCTGGTCGCCTCCGAGGTACCCACGGGCCTGGAGCCCGGCGGGATCACCCTGCTGGCCCCCACCGACGTCCGCCGCGGCGCCCCCGGGCCGCTCGGGGTGTCCGTACCCGCCCCCGACAGCTGCTCGTACCTCATCTACACCTCCGGAACCACCGGCCGCCCCAAGGGGGTCGAGGTCACCTACCGGGGCCTGGACACCTTCGTGGAGGCCCTCGGCGGCCTCGGGCTGCCCCCCGGCGGGCTCGGCCTCAACGCCGTCTCGCCCGCCTTCGACGGCTGGCTCTGGTGCACCCTGCTCTACCTGACGCACGGCCAGGGGGTCGCCCTGACCGACCTCTCCCTGGACGGGCTGCGCCAGGCCGCGGCAGAGGGCCGCGAGCCGCTGCCCGCCGGCCTGCGCACCGTCTCCCTCACCCCGTCGCTGCTCGCCGCGCACGGCGCCGGCATCGACTCCGCCGAGGTGGTCGTGGTCGCCGGGGAGGCCTGCCCGGCCGCCCTGGCCGAGCGGTTCGCCCGCGGCCGCCGGCTGCTCAACGTGTACGGGCCGACGGAGGTGACCATCGCCGCGACCTGGGCCGACAGCCGACGAGGGGACGACGTGACCACCATCGGACTTCCGCTGCCCGGCTACCGGGCCTACGTCCTGGACGAGGAGCTCCGCCCGGTCGCCGCCGGCACCGAGGGCGAGCTCTACCTCGGCGGCCCCGCCGTCGCCCGCGGTTACCGGGGCCGGCCCGGGCTCACCGCGAGCCGCTTCCTGCCCGACCCCTTCCAGGGCGGCGGCACCCGCATGTACCGCACCGGTGACGTGGTGGTCCGCCGCCCGAGCGGCGAACTGGAGTACCGGGGCCGCCGCGACGACCAGGTGAAGATCCGCGGCCACCGCATCGAACTGGGCGAGGTGGAGCGGATCGCCGCCGAACTCCCCGAGGTCGTCGCCGCCGCCTGCTGCCCGCTCGCCTCGGGGCAGACCCTCGGCCTCGCCGTGGTCGCGGCCCCCGGCAGCGACCCTGCGGGCCTCGCCGAACTGGTCGTGGAACGCTGCCGCAAGCAGCTGCCCGCGGCCGCGGTGCCCGCCGTCGTACGGGTACTCGACCGGATCCCGACCCTCAGCACCGGAAAGGCCGACCGCGAGGCGCTGGCCCGGGCCCTGGCGGCGCCGGAACGGACACCCGGCACACCGGAGGCGGCCCCGGGCGGCGGTCCGACCACCAGCGAGCGCGTCGTGATGGCCGTCTGGGCCGACGTGCTCGCCACCGAGATCCCCGGCCCCGACGCGGACTTCTTCGAGTTGGGCGGCCACTCCCTGGCCGCCGCCCGCGCGGTCTCCGAACTGCGCCGCGTCATGGGGCTGCGGGTGGGCCTCGGCGCGCTGCTGGCCGAGCCGACGGCCAGGCACTTCGCCGCCGAACTCGACCGGCTCTCCGCCGAGCGGGAGGCGTCCGCCGGCGCCCCGGCCGACGACACCGCCGAAGGGGCCTGAGCCATGGGCGCCTGGATCTCCACCTGGACCGACGACCCCGCCGACCGGGCCCTGCCCGCCCTGCTGTGCCTGCCCCCCGCCGGCGCCGGCTGCCAACAGTTCCGCCCCTGGCAGACCGAGCTGGCCGGCACCGCCCAGGTGTACGGAGTACAGCTGCCGGGCCGGGAGAACCGCTGGCGGGAACCCATGCCGGACAGCTTCGACGAGGCCGTCGAGGCCATCGCGACCGAACTGGTGTCCACCGTGGGGAACCGGCCCCTGATCGTCTTCGGCCACAGCTTCGGCGGCCTCCTCGGCTACGAGGTCTCCCGCCGGGTCGCCCCGCGGGCCCTGGTCGTCAGCGGCTGCCGGGCCCCCGGCCACTGGGACGGCGCCGGCCGCGGCATCGTCGACGACGGGGAGGAGCTGGACAAGCTCTTCGACACCGCCGGCCTCGACCCCGAACTGCTCGACGAGGACACCCGCGCCCTGATGGTCGACATGCTCCGCAAGGACGCCCAACTGTCCCTGAGCTATGTCCACAAGCCCGGCGTCCGACTCGACATGCCCGTCCACGCCTGGGGGGCCGACGGCGACGAGACCGTCACCTCCGCCGACCTGGACGGCTGGGCCGCGATCACCACCGCCGCCTTCACCCGGCACACCACCACGGGCGGCCACCACGCCGTACTGCGCCACCCGCGGCCCGTACTGGACCAGCTGACCGCCCTGCTGCGGGCCGCGGGCGCCGATCCGACCGCCCCCGCAACCGCCCCCACCACGACCGGCGCCTGAGCGCCCCACCGTCCCCACCCGCCCGAGTCCGGAGGACACCGTGCCCACCACCCACCAGGTCCTCGTGAACCACGAGGGGCAGTACGCGCTGTACCCCGCCACACGTGAGACCCCCGACGGCTGGACGCCGGCCGGCTTCGACGGCACCGAGGACGAATGCGCCGGCTTCGTGGACGCCCACTGGCCCGACACCCGCCCGCTCAGCCTGCGAGGAGCCTGAGATGGAGATCGACCTGCTCGACCCGGGCCCCTTCGGCCGCAACGACTTCTGGCCCACCTTCACCTGGCTGCGCGCCCACTCGCCCGTCCACTGGCATCCCGAGCCCGGCAGCGACGACGGCGGCTTCTGGGTGCTGAGCCGGCACCGCGACATCATGAAGGTCTACGCCGACAGCGACACCTTCAGCTCCGCGCGCGGCATGCGGCTGGGCAGCGATCCGGCCGCCGTGGCCGCCGTCGCCCAGCGCATGCTCATCGTCTCCGACGTCCCGCACCACACCCGCCTCAAGCGGGCCCTCCACCAGGCCTTCGGACCGCAGCAGATGCCGCGCCTCGAGGCGATGGTCGAGAAGGTGGTCGGCGAGCTGGTGACCGAGGCCCTCGAACACGACGAGCTGGACTTCATCGACCTCGCCAAGCAGCTGCCCAACCGGGTCGTCTGCGCCATGATGGGCATCCCGCGCGCCGACTGGGCCTGGATCGGGGCCCTCACCACCGACGCCTTCGACTCCCCGGACGACGAGGTACGCACCAACGCGCACTCGGAGATCTTCCTCTACTTCATCGAGCTGCTCGCCGAGCGCCGGGCCCGCCCCGGCGACGACCTGGTCAGCCAGATCGCCCACGACACCCTCGTCGACGAGGGCGACGGGGTCGAACGGCCCCTCAGCGACCACGAGATCGTCTTCAACCTCAACGGCGTCCTCTCCGGCGCCAACGAGACCACCCGCTACTCGGCGGCCGGCGCGGTCCACATGTTCGCCGAACACCCCGACCAGTGGCGGCTGCTGCGCGGCCTCGGCCAGGGCGGCATCGCCCCGGCGGTCGAGGAGATCCTGCGCTGGACCACTCCCGGGGTGCACGCCCTGCGCACCGCCGTCCGCGACACCGAGATCAACGGGATCCCGGTGGCCGAGGGCGCCCGCGTCACGCTGTGGAACGTCTCGGCCAACCGCGACGAGGACGTCTTCGCCGACCCGCACGCCTTCCGGGTCGACCGCCGCCCCAACCGGCACGTCGCCTTCGGACACGGCCGCCACCTCTGCCTCGGCGCGCGCCTGGCCCGCTTCGAGCTCGGCGCCCTGCTCACCGAGATGCTCGGCGTGCTGGACGGCTTCGAACTCGCCGGACCCGTCACCTTCAACTCCTCCAACTTCACCTGGGGGATCAACGCTCTCCCCGTGCGGCTGCTGCGCAGCCGAGCCTTCGCGAAGTAAGAAAGGGCCCGCACTGTGACCACCGCACTCGTCGACTTCAACCGCTCGGACGCCGCCTTCCCCACCACCGGGTATCCGCAGCTCCTCGCCGAACAGGCCGCCCGCACCCCCCGGGCCACCGCCCTCGCGCAGGGCGACCGCAGCTGGACCTACGCCGAACTGGAGGCCGCCACCAACCGGCTGGCGCACGCCCTGATCGCCCGCGGAGCCGCCGCCGGGGCCCGGATCGGCCTCTGCTACCCCCGGAGCGCCGACTACGTCATCGGCTCCCTCGCCATCCTCAAGACCGGCGCCGCGATCGTCGCCCTCGACCCGGTCAACCCCGACGACCGGCTCGCGGCGATGATCGCCGATGCCGCACCGCTGCTCGTCCTCACCCCGGCCGACCTCGGCCGCCGGATACCCGAGGACATCCCGCAGGCCGAGGTCGCCACCGCCGGCGCCGGCCTGCCCGACACCGCGCCCGAGGTGGTGACCGGCCCCGACACCGTCAGCCACCTGATCTACACCTCCGGCTCCACCGGCACCCCCAAGGCCGTCCTGGAACGGCACGGGGCGCTCACCAACCTCGTGCACTGGACCACCCGCGCCTACGGCGTCCGGCCCGGCGACCGCGCCTCCTGGATGTCCACCCCCGGCTTCGCCGTCCAGATCATGGAGTGGCTCGCCTACCTGCCCGCCGGCGCGGCCGTCCACATCCCCGAGGCGGGGCAGGCGCAGACCCCCGAGCAGATCCGCGACTGGCTCGTCGGCGAGGGCATCACCCACACCATGCTGGTGGCCGCCCTGGCCGAGCCCGCCTGGGGCCTGGACTGGCCCGCGGACACCGCGCTGCGGATCCTGGTGACCACCGCCGAGCGCGTCCACAGCTGGCCGCCCGTCGACACCCCCTTCCGGGTCGTGATGACCTACGGCACCACCGAGACCACCAACGTCCTGTCCTGCCTCGACCTCGGCGCCGGCATCGACTTCACCAGCCAGGCCACCTCCGACGAGGTCCGCGCCACCCGGCAGGTCCCGGTCGGCGTGCCCATCGCCAACCTCCGTGTCCACCTCCTGGACGAGGACGGCAGTCCGGTACCCGAGGGCGAGGTCGGCCGCCTGCACGTCTCCGGCGCCGGGGTCGCGGCCGGCTACCACGGCCGCCCCGAGCTCACCGCCGCGAAGTTCCACCCCAACTTCCTCGCCGACGACGCGCACCCGGTGCTCTACGACACCGGCGACCTCGCCCGCCGTCGCGAGGACGGCGCCGTCGAACTCCTCGGCCGCTCCGACTCCCAGGTCAAGATCCGCGGCTTCCGCGTCGAGCTCGGCGAGGTCGAGACGCACATCGCCCGCCTCGACGACATCGCCGAGGCCGTCGTCGTCACCCAGGAGCGCGGCCCCGGCGACAAGCGGCTCATCGCCTACGTGTCCCCGGCCGGCACGGCCGCACCCGACTCCGCCGCCGTGCGCGCCGAGGTCGCCCGCACCCTGCCCTACTACATGGTCCCCGCCACCGTCGTCGTGCTGCCCTCCCTCCCGCGGCTGCCCAACGGCAAGGTCGACCGGCGCAGCCTGCCCGAGCCCCCGGAGGGCCGCGACGCGGTCGGCGCGGGCTACGAGGCACCCCGTAACGAGGTCGAGGACGGGCTCAGCAGGCTGTGGTCCGACGCCTTCCGCACCGACGGCGTCGGCATCCACGACAACTTCTTCGAGCTGGGCGGACATTCGCTGCTGGCCTTCCAGCTGATCGACGCGATCCGTCGCCGCTACAGCGTCGAGCTCAGCCTCTCCGACCTCTCCACCTGCCCCACCGTCGCCGAGCTGGCCACCCTCGTCACCACCGAACGCGCGGGCGGCCGCGGCTCCTTCGGCGGCCTCCCCGCGATCGTCCCGGACCCCGCCGCGCGCTTCGAGCCCTTCCCGCTCACCGAGAGCCAGCAGGCGCTGTGGATCGGCCGCGGCGGCCTCGTCGAGCTCGGCAACGTCGGCTGCCACGGCTACTTCGAGTGGGAGAGTGAAAAGCTCGACGTGCCCCGCTTCGAGGGGGCCTGGCGCCGGCTCGTGGAACGCCACGACGCCCTGCGCACCCGCGTCCTGCCCGACGGCACCCAGCAGGTCTTCGAGGAGATCCCGGCCTACGAGATCCCCGTCACCGACCTCGGCGGCCTCGGCGAGGAGGCCCGGCAGGCCGAACTGGCCGCGCTGCGCGAGCGACTGTCCCACCAGGTCCTCGACGGCGACGCCTGGCCGCTGTTCGACGTACGGATCAGCCTGCTCGGCGGCGGCCGGGCCCGGATCCACCTCTGCCTGGACTTCCTCGTCGCCGACGCCTGGAGCTACTTCCAGGTCCTCATCCCCGACCTGGTCACCTACTACGTGGAACCCGGCGCCGAACTCGCCCCGCTGGAGCTGACCTTCCGCGACTACGTGCTCGCCGTCGGGAACTCGCTGCGCGACAGCGAGCTCTACCGCCGCTCCGAGTGGTACTGGCGCGACCGCCTCGCCACCCTCCCGCCCGCCCCCGAACTGCCCGAGCGCCCGGCCGACGCCCCCGAGCTGCCCGTCCGCTTCGAGCGCCGCAGCCACGTCGTCGCCCCGGAACGGTGGAGCCGGATCCAGGAGCGCGCCCACGCCCGCGAGGTGACCCCGTCCGGGGTCCTGGCCGCCGCCTACGCCGAGATCCTCGGCCGGGCAGCCGCACAGGCCCGGTTCACCATCAACTTCCCCCTGTTCAACCGCCTTCCGCTGCACCCGCAGGTCAACTCGCTGCTCGCGGACACCACGACCACCCTGCTGCTGGCCGTCGAACAGACGGACAGCACCTTCGCCGGACGGGCCCAGGCCGTCCAGCGCCGGCTCTGGGCCGACCTGGAACACCGCTACTTCAGCGGGGTACAGGTGCTGCGCGAGCTGACCAAGCTGCGCGGCTCCCTCGCCCCGGCCATGCCCGTCGTGATGACCAGCCTCGCCGGCCACCCGCCGCAGTACGAGGAGACGGAGCTGGGCGCCCCCGTCTACGGCATCTCCCAGACCCCGCAGGTCTCCCTCGACTTCCAGGTCTTCGAGAAGCCCGAAGGACTCACCTTCAACTGGGACTTCCTGCCCGCCGTCTACCCGGACGGACTCATCGACTCGATGTTCGAGGAGTTCACCGCCCTGCTGGACGCCCTCGCCGAGGACGAGATCTGGGAGCGCCACTCCCCGCCGCCCGGCGAGGACGACGCCGCCCCCGTCACGACCGAGGAGCGCGACACCGGCGACGCCTGGGAGCGGTACTGGGCCGGGATCCGGCGCACCGGACGCGGCGGCGACGTCATCTGGGACGCCGACAGCGGTGAGGAGTTCCACTGGCTGCTGGACCAGGCGCGACGCCACTTCCGCGGCGGCCTGCCGGTCATCGACCTGGGCTGCGGCAACGGCCGCTACAGCCGCGAACTCGCCCCGTACTACCCCTCGGTCATCGGCGTCGACGTCTCGGCCAGCGCCATCGAACACGCCAAGCGCGAGGCCGAGGGCGTGCCGAACGTCGACTACCTGGCGATCGACATGACCGACACCGAGCAGGCCGCCGTCCTGGGCGAGGGGCCGTACAACATCTTCGTCCGCGGCGTCTTCCACGTCCTGGACAGCGAGGCCCGGGCCCGGCTCGCCGCCGTCGCCGACCGCCTGCTGGGCGACGAGGGCACGCTGATCGTCCACGAGCCCGACTACTCCAGCAACTCCTTCGGCTACCTCGGCTTCGTCGGCGGCAAGCGCGGCCGTGCCGAGGACCTGGTCGGCCCGCTGGAGGCGGCCGGCGTCCGGCACTCGCATCGCTTCACCCGGCCCGAACTGGCCGAGGCGTTCGGCGCGGACGGGTGGGAGCTCGTCGAGGACGAGGCGATAGAACTGCATGCGATCGACCCGCAGTCGGACTCCGACGCGCTGCGGTTGCCCGGCTACTACGCGGTGCTGCGCCGCAAGCGCTGACCGCGGCACGCTCCGGCTCCGGCTCTGTGCCGGGCGGCTCCCCGCCGCCCGGCACAGGGCCTGCGCGTCGTTGGGAGCACCGGACCGGTGGTGGTGAGCGGGCCGTCGCACGCGTGGCGGCCCGCGACGAGAAGACGCGGCCACGGCCGCACGGCTGAAAGACTGGACACGTGGAACGACGTACGACGACCGACCGGCTGCTCAGGGCGCGCGCACAGGCGATCGGCGGCGAGGTCCGGGAGGAATCGGTCGCCGCCGTCCTCGACCGGGTGCTGGCCGTGCAGGCACAGGACCTGCCGGCGGCGGAGCTCGGCCTGCGGGTACGGGCCCGCGGGCTGACCCAGGACGCGGTGCGCCGGGCCACCGACGTCGAACGCACCGCCGTCCGCGGCTGGTTCATGCGCGGCACCCTGCAGCTGGTGCCGGCCGCCGACGCCCGCTGGCTGCTGGCCCTCTTCGGCCCGGTATACCTCGCGCTCGCCGCCCGGCGGCTGCGGGAACTGGGCCTCGACGAGTCCTTGTGCGCGCGCTCGGAACGGCTCATCATCGAAGCGATCGGCGCCGAGGGGCCGTTGACCCGCGCCCAGCTCACCGACCGGCTCACCACCCTCGGGGTGGAACCGAAGGGCCAGTCCGCCTTCCACCTGATCCGCCGCGCCGCGCTCGCCGGCCGCGTCTGCCACGGCCCGCAGCGGGAGGGTGAGGCCACCTTCGTCCTCCTCGACGACTGGCTGCCCGCGACCGGACCCCTGCCCTTCACCGGAGCCGCCGCCGAACGCGAACTCGCCCGCCGCTACCGCGCGGCGTACGGACCGTCCGACGCCCTGGACTTCGTCCACTGGTCGGGGCTGAAGGCCACCACGGGCAAGAGTGCGTGGGCCGCCGTACGCGAGACCGGATCCGAGCCGCTACCCACCCCGGGCGAGCCCGACGTACGCCTGCTGCCGGCCTATGACAACTACCTCGTCGGATACCGCAGCCGCGAGCTGTCGGTACCCGCGGCACACGAACGCCGCGTGTGGCCCGGCGGCGGGCAGATCCGCGCCACCGTGCTGGTCGACGGCCTGGCCGTCGGCACCTGGTCGGGAGGCCGCCGCGGGGCCCCGGTGACCGTCGAGCCCTTCCCCGGGGCCGAGCCCCACACCCCCGCCGTGGCGGCCGGGATCGCCCGCGAGAGTGCCGACATAGCACGGTTCTCCAGCTGAACTCATCGCATGTCTACAAGAGTTCTACATTCCCGGAATTCATAACCGGGGTCTAACTCGGGGTCCATAGCGTCAGTGCCGTCCGACAATTCCGTACCCAATCAGAAAAGGGCGTCGACATGGCACTCGGTCGGCATTCCGATTTCAATCGCCTGTGGTTCGGGCAGACCGTCAGCAACTTCGGAGACAAGATCTCCCTTCTGGCGCTACCGACCCTCGCGGTCGTGGTGCTGGACGGTGGAGCCTTGGAGGTCGGCGTGCTGGGCGCGCTGCGCTTCCTCCCCTTCCTGCTGCTCGCCCCGATCGCCGGGCTGGTGGCCGACCGGGTGTCGAGGCGCACCGTCATGATCGTGGCCGACCTGGGCCGTTTCCTGGCCCTGGCCACGATTCCGCTGGCGTTCGCGCTCGACTCCGTCAGCATGACCCACCTCTTCATCGTGGCCGGCATCACCGGCTGCCTCACCACCTTCTTCGAGGTCTCGTACCAGTCCTGGCTGCCCCAGCTCATCGGCACCGAGAATCTCATCGAAGGCAATACCAAGCTCCAGATCAGCCGCAGCGTCGCCGAGGCGGTCGGTGCGGGCGCCGGTGGCGCACTCATCCAGCTGCTCGGCGCCGCACGCGCCATCACCGCCGATGCGTTCACCTTCCTCATCTCGCTCGTCGCCCTGCTGGTCATCCGCCACCGGGACGTGCGCGAGCGGACCGAGGAGCGCAAGGCCTCCGCGAAGGCGGAGATGAAGGAGGGCATGCGGACGCTCTTCGGCAACCCGGTCCTGCGCGGCCTGTTCACCGCCAACGTCGTGGTCAACCTCGGTGCCGCGATGGGTGACGCGCTCCTGATCGTCTACGCGTACAAGGTGCTGGACCTCAGCCCCGGCCAGGTCGGTGTCGCCTTCGCCGTCATGTCGGTCTTCGTCATCGTCGGTGCGGTGCTCTCCGAGGTCGTCTCCAAGAGCCTCTCGGTGGGCCGCCTGCTCGTCATCACCGCGGTCGTGCTCGGCGCCGGCTACATCCTGGTGCCGACGGGCGGGGCGATCGGCGGCTTCGTCGGACTGATCGTGGTCCAGGCCATCATCGGCTTCGTCTCCCCGATGTTCGACATCCACGTCCTCAGCCTCGTGCAGGGGGTCACCCCGAACGAGCAGATGGGCCGCGTCAGCGGCACCGCGCTCTCCGCGGTGTACGGCGCCCTGTCGCTGGGCTACTTCGCCGGCGGCGCGCTCGGCGAGGGGATCGGCCTGACGGCCGGCCTCGCCGTGGCCGGCGCGGTCACCATCGTCGGCGGCCTGACCCTGCTCGCCGGACCGGTGGCCAAGATCAAGGAAATGCCCGCCGGTGACAACGCCGAGGAGGGATCTCCGGCGGCCGACGAGGCCAGGATCACCGCCTGATCGACGCACGACGGGGGAGCGGGAGTGGGTGCCGGCCGAACGGCGCCCACTCCGCACCGCACCCCGCCCCCACCCCGTACGTCCGTACACCGCACCCGAACCGGTGCCCGTACCCCCCACGCCCAGCGCCGCGCACCCCGCGGCGCCACCTCGCCGTATCCCTCTCCCGACTCCCGAAGACGCACGGAGGCTCAAGGTGAGCGAGTCCCTCGCCGAACGCATAGCCGCACTGCCGAAGTCCCGCCGGGCACTGTTCCAGGCCCTGACGGGCCGCACCGGCGGGCGCGCCGCCGTACGGGAGGACCCTGAGCCGGCACCCCGCGACCCCGCCGAAGAACCGGTGCTCTCCTTCGCGCAGCGCCGCCTGTGGTTCATCGACCAGCTGCAGCCCGGCAGCCCCGCCTACAACGTGCCGGTCGCCACCCGCATCCGCGGCCCCCTCGACGTCCCCGCCCTGCACGCGGCGCTCCAGGACATCGTGGACCGCCACGAGGTGCTGCGGACCGTCTACCGCTACCAGGAGGGCGCCACCGAGGCCGTCCCCCGGGTGATCGACGGCTACCGGCTTCCCCTCCCGGTGACCGAGCTGCCCGACGAGGCGGCGGCCCGACCGTTCTACGACGCCGACGCGGGCGCCCCCTTCGACCTGGCCGGCGCCGTCCCGCTGCGGGCCCGGCTCGGCCGGATCGACGCCGAGGACCACGTCCTCGTCCTCAACCTGCACCACATCGTCACCGACGGCTGGTCCATGCGCGTCCTCTACACCGAACTGGAGCGCGCCTACGCCGCCCGCACCGGCGCCCCCACCGAGACGACGGCCCCGCTCGCCCTCCAGTACGCCGACTTCGCCACCTGGCAGCGCCGCCGCGTCAGCGGGGACCGGCTGGAGAGCCTCACCTCCTTCTGGCGCGAGGAACTGGGCGGCGCCACCCCGGTGGACCTGCCCACCGACCGCCCCAGACCGCCCGTCTTCGGCCACGCCGGCGCCTCCCGCTACATCGACCTCCCGCCCCGGCTCATCGCCCGGCTGCGGGAGTTCGGCAAGTCCGAGGGCGCCACGCTCTACATGACGATGCTGGCCGGCTTCGCCGCCACCCTGCGCCGCTGGACCGGCCAGGAGGACATCGTCGTCGGCACCTCCGTCTCCGGCCGCGACCACCCGGCCTTCGGCGAGCTCATCGGCTTCTTCGTCAACACCCTGCCGCTGCGCATCCGAACCGGCGGCGACCCCGGCTTCGCGGAGCTGGTCCGCGCCACCCGCCACACCACCCTCCAGGCGTACGCGCACCAGGAACTGCCCTTCGACCTGATCGTCGACGCCCTCGGCCTGCCCCGCGACCCCAGCCGGCCGCCGCTCACCTCCGTGATGTTCCTCCTCGACGAGACCCCGGACACCGCCCCCGGCCTCGCGGGCGTCGCCACCGAGCCCATCGACTTCTCCTCGCACGCCACCAAGTACGACCTCATGATCAGCGTCCACGACACCGGGACCGCCGTCCGCGCCCTCGTCGAGTACCCCACCGCCCTGTTCGACGCCACGACCGTGGACCGGCTCCTCGGCCACTTCCTCACCACCCTCGAAGGGGCGCTCGACCGCCCCGACGCCCCGCTGTCCGCCCTGCCGTTGCTCACCGACGCCGAGCGCCGGGCCGCCCTGGACGACTGGAACGCCACCCGCGCCCCCTTCCCCCAGGACGCCTGCCTGCACGAGCTGTTCGAGCAGCACGCCGACCGTCGGCCCGACGCGCCCGCCGTGATCCTCGGCGGACTCGGCGGCTGGAACATCACCTACCGGGAGCTGGAGGAGCGCGCCAACCGGCTCGCGCACCGGCTGATCGAAGCCGGCGCCGGCCCCGACCGGACCGTGGCCCTGTGCCTGCGCCGCGGCCCCGGACTGGTCACCGCGATCCTCGCCGTCCTCAAGTCCGGTGGCGCCTACGTCCCCCTCGACCCGGACTACCCGGCCGAGCGCCTGGCCCTGCTGCTGAAGGACGCCGCGCCGCCCATCGTCGTCTCCGACGCGGAGCTGATCGGCCGGCTGCCCGTCCCCGCCGGCACCGCCCAGGTGCTCCTCGACACCGACCGGGCCGCGCTCGCCGAGCTGCCCGCGACCCGCCCGGCCGTCCCCGTCACCTCCCGGGACCTGGCCTACGTCATCTTCACCTCGGGCTCCACCGGCACCCCCAAGGGCATCGCCCTGGAACACCGCGGCGTCGTCAACAACCTGCTCGACCTCAACCGCTCGTACGGCATCGGGCCCGGCGACTCGGTCCTCGCCCTGTCCTCGCCCAGCTTCGACATGAGCGTCTACGAGACCCTCGGCATCCTCGCCGCCGGCGGCACCCTCGTCCTGCCCGACCCGGCCGCCGCCAAGGACCCGGCCCACTGGGCCGACCTGGTCGAGCGGCACGGCGTCACCGTCTGGAACTCCGCCCCCGCCCTTCTCGGCCTCCTCGCCGACCAGCTCGAACACACCGGCGGGCCCCGCCTGCCGAAGCTGCGCACCGCGTTCCTCGGCGGCGACTGGATCCCCGTCACCCAGCCCGACCGGATCCGCGCCTTCGCGCCCGACCTGTCCTTCGTGGCGCTCGGCGGGGCGACCGAGGCCTCCATCCACTCGGTGGAGTTCCCCGTCGGCCGGGTCGATCCCGAGTGGACGAAGCTCCCGTACGGGCGGCCCATGGCCAACCAGCTCACCTACATCCTCGACCCGAACGACCGCCTCGTCCCCGTCGGCGTCCCCGGCGAACTCCACCTCGGCGGCGTCGGACTGGCCCGCGGCTACCTGAACCGGCCCGAGCTCACCGAGGAGAAGTTCGTCCACGTCGAACTGGAGCCCGGCCGCACGGAACGCCTCTACCGCACCGGCGACCTGGCCCGCTACGGCGCCGACGGCACCATCGAACTCCTCGGCCGCACCGACTTCCGGATCAAGCTCAACGGGCTCCGCATCGAACCGGGAGAGGTGGAGAGCGCGCTGCGCGACCGACCCAGGGTCCGCGAGGCCGTCGTGGCCGCCCGCCGCACCGCCGGCTCCGACCGTCTCGTCGGCTACGTGGTCCCCGAGGAGGGCGCCGACCTCGACACCGCGGCCCTACGGACCGCCCTCGCCGCCGTCCTGCCCCCGCACTGCGTCCCCGCCGAACTGGTGCTGCTGGAGCGGCTGCCGCTGAGCCCCAACGGCAAGGTGGACCGGGGCGCGCTGCCCGAACCGCGTCCCGCCGGCCCCGCCATGAGTCGGCCCGCCGCATCCGCATCCGCATCCGCGTCCGCGCCGGCCGACACGGACCCGGTCGCCCTGCGGATCGCCGCCGTCTGGGCCGAGGTGCTGGGCGTGCCCGAAGTCGCCCCCGACGACGACTTCTTCGCCCTCGGCGGGGACTCCTTCGCAGCCGTGCGCGCGGTCCGCGCCGTCGCCACCGCCCTGCCGGACGGCGGAGCCGCCGCCCTGCGCGTCGTCGACCTGTTCAGCAACCCGACCCCGGCCGGTCTCGCCGCCCGCACCGCCGAACTCGCCGGAACGGACCCGGCAGCGGGCCCGCGGCAGCACCGACTGCTGCACCGGCTCACCCCCGAACGCCCCGCCGGAACCACCGCGTTGACCCTCGTCTGCTTCCCGCACGGCGGCGGCGACGCGATCGCCTACCAGCCACTGGCCGCCCAGCTCCCGCCGCACATCGAACTCCTGGCCGTCTCCCCGCCCGGACACGACCCGCTGCGCCCCGGCCCGATGCTGCCGGTCCCCGAGTTCGCGGAACTCGCCGCCGCGGAGATCGCCCGCACCGTGCGGGGCCCGTACGCGGTCTACGGCCACTGCGCCGGAGTCGTCACCGCCCTGGAGACCACCCACGTACTGGAACGGCTGGGGCAGCGCCCGATCGCCCTCGACCTCGCGGCCGCCCTCCCGGAGGAGGACCCCGAGTACGCCCTGGAGATGGAACGCGTCTCCGGCGACGACGACCTCGTCGCGTACCTGACCACCATGGACGGCTTCGACGGCGTCCTCGACGACAGCGACCTCACCGCGGTCCTGCGGATGGTCCGCCACGACATGACCGAAGCCGCCCGCTTCTTCGCCCGCACCCCGGACGGCTACGACCGCCCCCTGGCCACCCCGCTCACCTGCATCATCGGCGACGCCGACGACGCGACCGAGGGCTACGCGAACGGCTACCGCGCCTGGGGCCGGTACGCGGCCGACGTACGCCTCGCCGTGATCCCCGGCGGCCGCCACTACTTCGCCAAGCACCTGCCCGACGCGCTCGCCGCTCTCCTCGCCGACCTGCACCGCAACGGAGGAACCCATGTCTGATCTCGCCGAACGGCTCGGCCGGCTGCCCCAGGGACAGCGCTCCCGGCTGCTGGGCCGGATGCGCAACCAGATGACGGCCGGAGTGGGCCGCCGCATCGAACTGAAGCGCGCCGACCACGGACCGCGCTCCCGCTCCTCCTTCCAGCAGGAGCAGATGTGGTTCGTCGACAAGCTCGGCGCCGGTAAGGCCCGCAACAACATAGCCCTGGCCATAGGCCTGGGCGGACCCCTCGACCGGGCCGCCCTGCACGAGGCGCTCAACGCCGTCGTCGCCCGCCACCAGGTGCTGCACAGCAAACTCGTCGAGATCGACGGAGTGCCCTGGCAGGAACCCGTCCCCTCCTTCGTGCTCGGTGTCCAGAGCACCGACCTCGCGGGCAGCGAGGACGCGGACCGCGAACTCGCCGAGCTCACCGCGAGCTGCGCCGCCGCCCCCTTCGACCTGGCCGCCGGCCCGCCCGTCCGCGCCCACCTCGTACGACTCGCCCCCGAGCACCACGTCCTGCTCTGGGTCGTCCACCACGTCGCCTGGGACCCGGGCTCGACGCGGATCTTCACCGAGGAACTGACCGCGGGCTACGCGGCGGCCGCCGCGGGCAAGCGCCTCGAGGCTCCCCGGCTCGCCGTCGAGTACGCCGACTTCGCGGCCTGGCAGCGGGCCAAGCTGGAGAACGACGAGCACGGCCGGGCCCTCGCGACCAAGTGGCGCCAGATCCTGGCCGGCGCCGTCGCCACCGAGGTCCTGCCCGACCACCCGCGCGGCCCCGAGACCAGAGGTGACGGCCGCGGTCTGAAACTGACCCTGGACCAGAAGCTCCTGGACCGCCTCACCGAACTCGCCGACGCCAACAGCACCACCGTCTTCACCACCCTGCTCGCCGCCTTCAACGCGCTGTTGCGGCACTGGACCCGCACCGAGGACGTCGTCGTCGGCACGGCCAGCGCCTCCCGGCCGCACCCCGACCTGGAACAGGTCATCGGCTGCTTCGTCCAGATGATCACCCTGCGCACCGAGGTCACCGACCAGCTCACCTTCCGCGAGCTGGTCACGCGCACCGCGGCCTCCGTCATGGACTCCTTCACCAACAGCGAGCTGCCTTTCGAGCAGGTCGTCGAGGCCGTCCGCCCGGTGCGCGACCCGCTGCGCCACCCGCTGTTCCAGATCGAGTTCACCTCGCTGGGCCGCTGGGGGACCCACCGGGCGCAGGCCGCGGACGTCGACTTCACCATGGACCAACTGCACGACGGCGCGGCCAAGTTCGACATGAGCTTCCTGGTCGGCGAGAACGACGGCCTGGAACTCTCCCTCGAATACAACACCTCCCTCTACCGGCACGGCACGGCGAGCGCCCTGCTCGGCGCCTTCCGCCAGGTCCTGGAGCAGGTCGCCGAGAACCCCGACCTCCAGGTCGGCGACATCAGCCTGGTCGAGGAGCCGGCCGCCTCCCGGCACGCCCGCGAGCTGTCCCGCGGCGGCCCCGTCGACGAGGCGGCCTGGACCACCACCCTGGACCGCGCGTTCCGCGAGCGGGCTACCATCCACCCCGACGCCGTCGCCGTCCGCCACGGCTCCACCCGGCTCGACTACGCGGCCCTCGACCGCTGGTCCGAGGCCATCGCCCACCGGCTGCGCGACCGCGGGGTCCGCCACGGTGACCCCGTCGCCGTGTGCGTCTCCCGCGGCCCGGCCGCCGTCGCCGGCGTCCTCGGCGTGCTCAAGGCGGGCGCCCACTACATCCCGATCGACCCGGCCGCCCCGGCCGAGCGGACCCGTACCGTCCTCGCCGACGCCAGGATCCGGCACGCCCTCGTCGACGAGAGCGCACAGCTGCCCGTACCGCTGGAGCTGGTCACCACCGGGACGGCCGCCCCCGTCCGGGAGGTCCCCTCCCTCGCACCGACCGCCACCCCCGGCGACCTGGCCTACGTGCTCTACACCTCCGGCAGCAGCGGCACCCCCAAGGGCGTCATGATCGAGCACCGCTCGGTCACCCACTTCTCCCGCACCATCGCCAAGGCCTACGAGATCCGGGCCGAGGACCGCGTCCTGCAGTTCGCCCCGCTCACCTTCGACGTCTCCGTCTTCGAGATCTTCACCACCCTGCTGGCGGGCGGCGCGCTCGTCATCGCCACCGACGACGAGCGCCGCGACCCGGCCCTGCTGCAGACCCGGATGCGCGAGGACGCGGTCACCGTCGCGGAACTCCCGCCCGCCCTGCTGCCGTTGCTCGACCAGGCCGGCCTGCCCGACCTGCGGCTGGTCTCGGTGGGCGGCGAGGCCTTCCCCGGCCGGCTGGTCGCCGAATGGACCGCGGGGGAGCGCAGGTTCGTCAACGGGTACGGACCCACCGAGGCGACCGTCGCCGTCACCCTCATGGACTGCACCGGCAGCTACGACCGCAACCCGCCGATCGGCCGCCCCATGCCCGGCCACCAGGCCTTCGTCCTCGACGAGCGGCTGCGGCCGGTCCCGCCCGGCGTCCCCGGCGAACTGTGCGTCGCCGGCCCCGGCGTCGCCCGCGGCTACCTGGGCCGTCCCGACCTCACCGCTGACCGCTTCGCCGACAACCCCTATGCGGACGGCCCCGAGACCGAGCGCCTCTACCGCACCGGCGACCTGGTCCGCTGGCTGCCCGGCGGCAACCTGGACTTCCTCGGCCGCACCGACCGCCAGCTCAAGGTGCGCGGCCACCGCATCGAGCCGGGCGAGGTCGAGTCCGTGCTCACCGGACACCCCTCCGTGCAGCAGGCCGTCGTGGTCGCCCAGCCCGCCGCGGGCGGCGAGCGGATGCTGGCCGCCTACGTCACGGTCGAGCAGGTGGGCTCGTACGCCTCCGAGGTCGCCGACGCCGAGGGCCTGCGGGCCTACGCGGCCGGCCGGCTGCCCGGCTACATGGTGCCGGTCGTCGTCGTCCTCGACGAACTGCCCCTCACCCCGCACGGCAAGGTCGACACCGCCGCGCTGCCGCAGCCGACCGAGCTGTCGGCCGAGGGCGGCACCGCGCCCCGCGACGCCATCGAGGAGCAGATCTGCCGCGACATCCTCACCCCGCTGCTCGAATGGCAGAACCCGGACGTGGAGGGCGACTTCTTCGCCCTGGGCGGCAGCTCCCTGCAGGCCACCATCGTCGTCTCCCGGGTCCGCGCCCTCTTCGGCATCGACATCGCCCTCGCCGACTTCTTCGGCCGCCCGACCGTCTCCGGGCTCGCCGAACTGGTCCGCGCCGCCAAGGCCGAGGCCGCCGGTGAACAGGACCGGCTGCTCGCGGTCTTCGAGCAGATCGAGAACATGAGCGACGACGAGGCCGCCGCCCTCCTCGGCTCCCTCCAGCACCCGGACGGTCCCTGATGGCCGACCCGGCCGGGCTCGAAGGAGCGCTCGCCGCGCTTCCCGAGGCGAAGCGCGAACTGGCCCGCCTGATGCTGGCCGCCCGCCGGCCCGTACCCGCCCACCCGGCCCCGCGCTCCGGCGCGGGGCCGGTCCCCCCGACCGCACTCCAGTCCCGGCTGTGGCGCCGCGAACGCACCCACCCGGCCGTCGCCACCGGCTCGCACGCCCTGCGGCTGACCGGTCCCCTCGACCCCGAGCGGCTCGTGGAGGCACTCACCGGGGTGCTGCGCCGCCACGAGGCGCTGCGTACGAGACTCGCCGTCTCCACCACCGGTCAGCCCCGGCTGCACGTGGACGAGGAACCGGTGCTGCGGCTCACCCGGGCCGACCTCTCGGGCTTCACCCCGCAGTCCGCCGCCGAACGCGTGGCCCTGCAGCTCACCGAGAGCGCCTCCACCGTCCTGGACCTGGAGGGCGGCCGCACCAGCGCCTTCCGGCTGCTGCGGCTCGCCCCGGACGAGCACGTCCTGATCCTCGCCTCCCACCTCGCGGTCTTCGACGGCTGGTCCTCCGGGGTCTTCCTCGCGGACCTGGCCGCCGGCTACCGCGCGGGCCCGGCCGGGCTCGCCCCGCCCGACCTGCAGTTCCCCGACTACGCCGACTGGCAGCACCGCTGGCTCGCCGGACCCGACGGATCGGCCGAACTGTCCCGACGCCGAGCGGTGTTCGCCGCCGACCCACCCGCACCCCGGGCACCCGGCGGATTCGAACGCGGCCATCTCCCGGTACGGCTGGCCCGCGGGCCCGTCGACGCCGGGCTGGAGCTCGGCGCGGCCGAGGGAGCCACCCCGTTCATGACGCTGCTCGCCGCACTGGCCGTCGTACTGGCCCGCAGGCAGGGCCGTACCTCGCAGGTGATCGGCACCCCCGCGGCCGGCCGCTTCGCCGGAGCCCTCGAAGGCGCCGTCGGGCAGTTCACCACCGTGGTGCCGATCCGGCTCGACCTGGCGGGCGGCCCCACCTTCCGGGAACTGCTGCACCGCACCCGGACCGCGGTGGCCGAGGCGCTCGCCCACCAACGGCTACCCGTTGATGTCCTGTTCGACGACGGCTCGCCCCCGCCGTACAACGTCCTTTTCGCCCTCCACAACTACCCGTCGGTCCCCCTGGACCTGCCGGGCATCGAGGTCGGCCAGCTGCCCGGGCCGTCCGCCCGGCACCTGGAGCTCTACAGCCCCGACCCGGCAGCCGCCCTCGCCTGCATCGGCCTCGTGGAACGGGACGGCGAGATCGGCGGCACCGCCGAGTACAACCGCCACGCGGCCAGGCCCGAGGACGTGCGAGGGCTGCTCACCGGAATCGAGGACGTGCTGGACCGGGCCGTCGCCGCGCCCGCATCCCCGCTCACCACCTAGGGAGTTGCCCGTGCTCACCACCGAGTTCTACCGCGCGCCCGCGGACTGCGGGCTCGTACGGAGCGGAGCCGACGTGCCCCGCACCCCCATGCGGGCCCTGCGCGAGGACATCCACGACATCCTGGTCTCGGCACCCGTGGCCGAGGCCCGGCGCACCCGTGACCCCCGGCCCATCCACCGGGCCCTGGGCGAGCGGGGCCTCCTCGCACCCCAGTGGCCCGAGGAGTACGGCGGCCG
The DNA here is from genome assembly GCF_041432505.1 of Streptomyces virginiae. Lineage (GTDB taxonomy): Bacteria > Actinomycetota > Actinomycetes > Streptomycetales > Streptomycetaceae > Streptomyces > Streptomyces virginiae_A. Next base: position 1,284,303 of record NZ_CP107871.1, on the reverse strand, counting down.
CGGCATCAGCCAGGTCGCCGCCGCCGTACTGGTCGAGGAACTGGCCATGCACGACGTCCCCGACCTGCTGCACACCCTCACCGTGCAGATCGTCGGATCCACCCTGCTCAACGTCGCGAGCCCGGCGATGAAGGCCCGACACCTGCCGGGCTTCGCGGCCGGCACCGCCTTCGGCTGCGTGCTGTTCAGCGAACCGCAGGCCGGATCCGACCTCAACATCCTCTCCACCCGGGCCGTGTCCGACGGCAAGGGCGGCTACAAGCTGTACGGCACCAAGGTCCACTCGCTCTTCGCCCGGCTCGCCGACTACGGACTGTGCCTGGCCCGCGGCGAGGACGACGCCTTCAGCCTGTTCCTGGTGCCGTTGGCCCAACCGGGCGTCACCATCCGGCAGATCCCGGGCATGGGCGACGACGCCTTCCACGAGGTCACCCTCGACGGGGTGGCCGTGACCGCCGACGACGTGGTCGGCGCGACCGGCCAGGGCTGGGCCATCGTGGTCAAGACCCTCGCCTTCGAGCGCACCGGACTCGACTACTACGTCAAGGCGCTGCGCTGGTACCGGGCCGCCGTGGAACGGCTGGAGGTCCACACCGACCGGCTGGAGGCCGGCCAGCACGACCAGATCGGCCTGGCCAAGCTCAACGCCCGGCTGCTCGCGGCGGGCACGCTGGTCCGCCGCGTCCTCACCCGCCTCGACCGGGGCGAACTCAACGAGGACGAGGCAGCCGCCGCCAAGTGGTACACCACCGAGCTCGCCGCCGAGGTGGCCTGGTGGGCCGCGGAACTCGACGGCGACCGCAGCATGACCCTCGACGACCCCGAGGTCGACGGGGTGGCACACCCACTCGACGCGGCGTTGCGCGAAGCCCCGGGGATGCGGATATCGGGCGGCACCGCCGAAATGATGCTGGAGACGCTGGCCCGGCTGCGTCTCGACTCAGGGGCGGAGGTACGGCCGTGACGACACAGGCGGTAGGCGGGAACGGTACGGGTGGTCAGAGCGCGGCGGCGTCCGAGCGCTGGCGGGAGCGGGAGGACGAGGACTCCCTCTTCCGGCAGCTCCGGCTCACCGTGCGGCAGGGACTGGAGGTCGACGGGGACACGCCCGCCGGTGCCTGGGAGGCGCTGACCCAGGTCGGGGCCTGGGAGTTCGCCCTGCCCATCGGCCACGACGGGCTCGACCTCGGCCAGGCCGTCGTCGCCATGGTGTGCGAGGAGGCGGGCAACGCGACGCAGCCCCTCCCGCTCACCGACACCCTCCTCGCCCTGGACCTGATCTCCGGCCTCGGCCCGCTCGCCCCCGAAGCCGCCGACGCCCTCCTGGACCAGGTCCGCACCGGGGAACTGGCCCTGGCCGTGCCGGGCCGGCTGCCCGATCCGCGCGGCACCGTACCGCCGGGCATCAGCTGGAAATCGGATCCGGCCACCGGCGCCGTCGTCCTCACCGGCACCGGTGGCCCCTTCGCCGCCGGCGTCGCCCCGGGCGCGCTGCTGGTCCTGGCCGACGGCCCCGACGGGCCGTGCGTGGCACTCGTACGCCTGCCCACCGAGGGCGTCCAGGTCCGCCCGCTGCGCGACCACGGTGGGGGAGCCGTCGCCAGTGCCGTCTTCGACGAGGTACGGCTGCCCGCCGAGGCGGTGCTGCTGAGCGGCCTGGCCGCCGAACAGGCACTCGCCCGCGTGGGCCTGCGCGCGGCCGTCCACCAGGCCTCGCTGCTGGCCGGGATCACGGCGGCCGCCCTGACCGCGGTCGTCTCCCGGATCCGCGGCCGGCAGCAGTTCGGCCAGGCCCTGGTCAAACACCAAGGTCCCCGGCTGCGCGTGGCAGGCCTGTTGGCCCGCCTCGACGCCGTGCGCTGGGCCGTCGGGGACGCGGCCCGGGACCTCGACGAGGACCGGCTCAGCGCGGGGGAGGCCGCCGGGCTGATCGCCCTCACGGCGGAGACCACCCTCGACGTGACCCGTGACGCGGTCCACCTGCACGGCGCCTCGGGCCTGGTCCGGGACGGCCTGGTGGCGGGCTGCTACCGACGCGCTGCCTGGGAGGCCATGCGCTGCGGGCGTCCCGCCCACCTCTGGGACATCGCGGCGCACACGCCCTGACCGGCGCCCGCACGAGGGAAGGGGCCCCCGCACCGCGGGAGCCCCTTCCCCTTACCACGAGGACCGTCAGACCAGGTCGCGGCGCATGACCCAGCGGTGCCGCTTGTCGCTCTTGGCCTCGGTGCGGTGGACCCGGCGGAAGCCCGCCCGCTCGAACATGTCCATCGTCCCGACATAGGCGAGCGTCGGATTCACCCGACCGCCCTCCGGGTCCACCGGATACCCCTCGACGGCGGGCGCACCGTGGGCGCGCGCGTGCTCGACGGCCCCCTCCAACAGGCCGGAGGCGACCCCCTTGCCGCGGAAGTCCTTGCGCACGACGAAGCAGGTCACCGACCACACGGGCAGATCGTCCACCGGTGTGATCGTCTTGGAGGAGGTCAGCCGGTCGAGCTGCCGGCGCGGCGCCACGTTGCACCAGCCGGCCACCTCGCCGTCCAGGAACCCGAGGACCCCGGGCGGCGGATCGGCCTTCTCCATGAGGCCGCGCAGGTGCTCGCCCCGCTCGTCCGCCGTGAGCCGCCCGTAGTCGCCGGTCGACAGCCGCCACGCCATGCACCAGCACGTGTGCGCGCTCTTCTTCGGCTGGAGCACCTGGCGGATGTCGTCCCACAGATCCGCCGTGGCGGGCCGTACTTCTAAACTCATGCTGCTACTTCGCTCTCTTCCGCTACTTACGAGCGTCCCGCGGCCGCGGTGTCCCGCGTCCCGGTGACGACATCGGTCATCACGGCGGTCAGCACCCCGAGGGCCCGCCGACACGCCTGTCGTCCTGCGTCCAGATGAGTGACCAGCCGGACCGTCTCCGGGCCCGGCGCGGTCACCAGTACTCCTTCCTTGGCGGCCCGTGCGACGACCTCGTCGGCGCCGGGAACCTCGATGAGGACGATGTTGGTCTCCGGCGGGCGCACGGTGAACCCGGCGTCCCGCAGCCCCGCCGCCAACAGCGCGGCATTGGCGTGGTCCTCGGCGATCCGCTCCACGTGGTGGTCCAGGGCGTACAGACCCGCAGCCGCCAGGATGCCCGACTGGCGCATGCCGCCGCCCAGGCCGTGCCGCAACTTCCGCGCCCGCGGCAGCTGTTCGGCCGCCAGCAGGAGCACCGAGCCGACGGGCGCGCCCAGACCCTTCGACAGGCACACGGCCAGCGAGTCGACCGTTCGCCCGTACGCGTGCGCCGAGGTGCCCGTCGCGGCCATCGCGTTCCAGATCCGGGCCCCGTCCATGTGGACCGACAGGCCCGCGCCGGACGCCAGTTCGCGTACGGCGCGCAGCGTGTCCAGCGGATGGACCGTACCGCCGGCCCGGGTGTGGGTCTGCTCGACCTCCACCGCCCGGGTGCCGAGCGTGTACGGGTTCCCCCGCCGGACCACCCCGGCCAGCAGGGCCGCGGTGACCACGCCCCGCTCCGCCGTCACCGTGCGCGTCTGGATCCCGCCGTAGCGGGCCGGGGAGGCCTCCTCGTGCGCCAGGATGTGCGCCTCCGCGTCGCACACCAGCTCCTCGCCGGGACCGACGAGGAGCTGGAGGGCGATCTGGTTGGCCATCACCCCGGACGGGGTGAACAGCGCCCCGGAGAAGCCGAAGAGCCCGGCGAGCCGGTCCTCCAACGCGCGGACCGTCGGGTCCTCCCCGAACAGGTCGTCGCCGACCTCGGCCGCGGCCATCGCGGCCCTCATCCCGGCACCCGGCCGGGTCACCGTGTCGCTGCGCAGATCGACGGTCTCGAAACTCCCGATGCTCATGACGGTACGTCAACTCCTCGCTCGCGGGGCTGTGGGGTGAGTTCGCGGGCCGCCACCCAGTCCAACAACGGGCGCACCAGCTGCCAGGTCTCCCGCACCAGCTCCCCGGCGCGCGCCGTGTGCAGCCCGGCGTCCGGACCGAAGCGCCGGCCCGCGTCGATCTTGCGGTGGCGCAGCAGCCCCAGCCGCGGATGGTCCGCCGGGACCCCCCGCGGCCGGGACTTGAGCCGATCGCCGCCCACGGTGAACCCCTGGGCCTCCAGCCGGCCCACGATCGCGGCCAGCTCCGCGCCGCCGTCCTCCTCCTCGACGGCGGCGCGGTACCGGGCGACCTCGGCCCCGGCATAGGGATACCAGCGCCCGGAGGCGTAGAGACCGTGCCGGTCCAGGTGCACCCACAGGCCCAGGCAGGGCAGCAGATCCAGGTAGGCGCCCTGGTAGGTCTTGTACGGGGACTTGTCGTGGGACATCCGGGTGTCCCGGACCGGACCGAGCACGTGCACCCCGGCCGGCCCGGCCCACTCCTCGAAGAACGTGCCCAGTTCAGCGGCCAGCTCGTCCATCGGCGCACGTACGTCACGCTCGTACCGCTCGCGGTGGCGCAACCGCCACGCCTCCTTGTCGTTGTCGGCCGCGAGGTCCTCGTACAGGCGCAGTGCCGAGGGCGGGAAGCCGCTGAAGGTCACGGCAGATACCCCGGCAGGGGGTGGGCGGCGCACAGCTCGGAGACCCGGGTACGCACCCGGTCGCGCAGCACGTCGGGCAGTACGCCGCCCTGCGCGCGCAGCGCCACCAGGACATCGGCGACCAGGTCGGCGCACTCGGCGGCCACCGCGTGGTCCATCCCGCGCGCGGCCAGCGTGTTGGTGCCGAGCCGCAGTCCACCGGTCACCCGGACCGGTGTGGTGTCGCCGGGGACCCGATTGCGGTTGACGACGATCCCGCAGGACTCCAGGGCCTGCTCGGCGACATCCCCGGTGACCCCGGTGCCGCGCAGGTCCAACAGCACCATGTGGGTGTCCGTACCGCCGGTGACCAGCCTGAACCCCCGGTCCGAGAGGCGCCCGGCGATCGCCTGCGCGCCGTCGGCGAGCCGCTTGGCGAGCTCGGCGAAGTCGGGGCTCGCCACGAAATCCAGGGCGCGCGCCTTGGCCGCCACCGACGCCAGGTCGGGCGTGCCCTGGGTGAAGGGGAACACGGCCCGGCGCAGCGTCGCGGCCAGCGTGCCGCGCTCCGGCCCGGCCTTACGGGCCTCCCGGCCGAGCAGGATCAGCCCGCCGCGCGGCCCGTACAGCTGCTTGTAGGTGCTGGTGGTGGTCACGTGGGCATGATCGACGGGGCTCTGGTGGAGGCCGGCCGCGACCAGTCCCGCGATGTGCGAGATGTCCGCCAGGAGATAGGCGTTGGCCTCGTCCGCGATCTCCCGGAACCGGGCGAAGTCGATGCTGCGCGGGTACGCGCTCGCCCCGCACACGATCAGCTTCGGGCGGTGCTCCAGCGCCAGTTCACGGATCTGGTCGTAGTCGAGCAGCCCCTCCGGGGTCACCCGGTAGCCGTGGGCCCGGTAGTAGCGGCCGGTCACCGAGGCGGGGGAGCCGTGGGTCAGGTGCCCACCGCAGTCCAGGTCCAGCCCGAGCAGGGAGTCACCGGGGTTCAACAAGGCCGTGATCACCGCGAGGTTGGCGGAGGAGCCGGAGTGCGGCTGCACGATCGCGTCCTGCGCCCCGAACGCCGCGCACGCCCGGTCGATCGCGAGGCGCTCGATCTCGTCGGCGACCCCGCATCCGGCGTGGTAGCGGTTCCCGGGAAAGCCCTCGGCGGTCAGGTTGCCGAGCGCGCTGCCCTCGCACGCCAGGACGGAGGGATCCGCGACGCTGGACGCCGCGACCATCATCAGGGTGTCGCGCTGGCGCGCCGACTCCCGGGCCAGCAGCGCGTACAACTGCGCGTCGCGCTCTCTGAGCCGCGTCGCGGCGTGACCGGCGAAATCGACCAGGTCGGGATCGGCCTCGGGACCGGAGCCGGCGCCGGGTGCGGCGGGCAGCTCCGGCTCGGTGACGGGCGCGGGCAGGGTGAGACTCATGACTGTCCCCTCTCGGAATCGTCCGTGATGACCGTGCTGTGTCGAACCGCGGCCTAGGCCGACGCGCCGGCCTCGTCCGCCTCCAGTTCTCCGAAGGCCTCCGCGGCGGCGACCGCCTCCGCGCCGTGCTGCTCGTCCGCGGCGATCTTCTCGGCCAGCTCGCGGATCAGCGGGTTCTGGAACACGGTCTTCACCGGCACCGGCACCCCCAGCAGTTCCTTGAGCAGACCGGCCAGCCGGGTACCGCTGAGCGAATCGCCGCCCAGGCTGAAGAAGTTGTCACCGGGAGCCACCCCGTCCAGGCCGAGGATGTCGGCGACGGCCGCGCACAGCACGAGCTCCAGCGCACTGCCCGACCCGTCCGCGGAGTCCCGTACGGCCGCCTCGTCGGCGGACTGCTGCCGCCCGGCGGAGGAGGCCAGCAGCAGCCGGTCCACCTTCCCGTTGCGGGTCAGCGGCAGCTCGGGCAGCACGGTGAGCGCGGCCGGCACCATGTAGCCGGGGAGCTGCGCGGCGAGGCGTTCCAGCACCGGCCCGGCCGCGTCCTCGCCGGCCACGACGAAGGCGTGCAGCCGCCGCACCCCGTGGGCGCTGGCCGGGGCCACCACCACGGCCGCCTCGACCGCGGCGTCCTGGCGCAGCACGGCCTCGATCTCGCCGAGCTCGATCCGGTGGCCCTGGATCTTCACCTGGAAGTCGTCCCGGCCCAGGATCTCGATGCTGCCGTCCGGCAGGTACCGGCCCAGGTCACCGGTCAGATAGGCGCGTTCGCCGCTCTCCGGGAGGTGCACGAAGCGGTTCGCGGTGCGTTCGGCGTCGTTCCAGTAGCCGAGCGCGAGCCCGACGTCACTGGCCACGGCCATCTCGCCGACCACCCCGAGCGGGCGCTCGTAGGCGGCCGCGTCGACGATGTAGTAGCGCTGGTTGGTGATCGGCTTGCCGTACGGGATGCTCGTCCAGGACGGGTCGACCTCGCCGATCGGCTGGAACAACGACCAGCAGATCGTCTCGGTCGGACCGCCCGAACCCACCACCTCGATCCGGGGGCTCTGCGCCCGCAGCCGGTCCGGCAGCGTCAGTGGGATCCAGTCACCGGAGAGCACGGACAGCCGCAGGGACTCCAGCGGCCGGTCGCCACCGCGCCGCTCGCGCACCTCGGCCTCGCCCACGAGCAACTCCATCAGGACGGGCACGGAGTTCCACAGGGTGACCTGCTCCGCCCGCACCAGGTCCGCCCACACATCGGGCTCGGCGTGCTCGAACGGCGGCGGCAGCACCACGGTCCCGCCCTGCGTCAACACCCCGAACACGTCGTAGATCGAGGCGTCGAAGTGCAGCCCGGAGATGGCCAGCAGCCGGTCCCGCGCACCGACCTCGAAGCGGGTCGCGACATCGCGGATCAGGTTGACCACGCCGATGTGGTCGACCATCACGCCCTTGGGCTCACCCGTGGACCCCGAGGTGAAGATGGTGTACGCGAGGTCCGCCGGGGTCTGCGCGGTCTCGGGCCGCGTCGCGTTCCCGGACTCGAAGTCCTTGTCGACCCGGTAGCGGCGGGCCGTGGGCGGCCAGCTGATCCGGGAGTCCAGCCAGGACTGGGTGAGGATCCGGTCCACCTTGGCCTCGGTGAGCAGCCGGCGCAGCCGCTCCGCCGGCACGGACGGGTCCAGCGGCAGATAGGCGCCGCCGGAGGCGAGGATCCCGTACACCGCGGCGTACTGCTCCCAGCCCTTCTCCATCACCACGGCGACCAGCTCGCCCGGAGCCGCCCCGTGCTCCCGCAGCGTGTGCCCGATCCGCCAGGCGTACGCGGCCAGTTCGGCGTAGCTCAGGCGCCGACCGGAGGCGTCCACCACGGCCTCGGCGTCGGGCGTGCGCTCGGCCTGCCGGGCGAACAGCTCGTGCAAGGTGGTGTACGGGATCTGCCCGGCGGTGTCGTTGACCTGGCGGCGCAGCGTCCGCTCGGCCGCCGGGATCAGGTCGAAGCGCCCGGTGCGCAGGGCCTCCGGGTCCCGCGTGAGCCGCTCCAGCAGGTCCACGTACACGCCGAAGGCGGCGTTGATGAAGCCGGGCGCGAACGCCCCGTCGACGAAGTCCCAGATGACGCGCAGCTCACCGGCCAGTTCGCGCAGCTGTACGTCGAGCGAGACCTGCGGGGTCTGCGAGATCGAGTACACCTCCCGGCCCAGGTCGGTGACGGGCCTGCGCACCGGGTAGTCGAGGAGACTGGTCACCACCACCGGCATGCCGGCCTGAGCGCCCACCCCGTGCAGCCGGGTCAGCTCGCGCAGCACCCGGACGCCGTTGAAGGAGCCGTGCTCCGCGTCGCGGGCGAGTTGGTCGCGCAGCGCGTGCGCGCGGTCCAGGAAGGTGGCGCCCGAGCCGTCGGCGGCGAGCATCACGGCGTTGGTGAAGTCACCGAGGACGCCGGTGATGTCCGGGTGCACCGCCGGGCGCTGGAAGATCGGGTAGTTGATGGTGAAGTCCGACTCCTCCGCCCAGCACCGGACCACTTCGGCGAAGGCGGCGGTGAGCAGGACCGACGGTGTCAGCCCGGCCTCGTGCGCCCGCGCCGAGAAGCGCTGCCATTCGGTGGGGGACAGCCGGTGTTCGCGCCGGTCGAAGCGCACCTCGCGCCCGGTGTCGGCGGAGCCGCCCGTGGGCAGCGAGGGGGCCGGCGGCAGGGTGGGGACCCGCTCCACCCAGTAGTCGCGGGCGGCCCGGAAGGCCTCGGTGTGCGGCAGGGCGTCGGCGCGCCAGCGGGCGTACTCGGCGAAGCTGATCCCGGGCTCCGGGAGTTCGACGTCCGGGTTCTCGTACAGGTCGACGAGCTCGGGGAAGAGCACCTGGAAGGCGCTGGAGGCGTCCAGCACCTGCAGGTCGATGCCGAGGTGGACACGGCTCAGGTTCCCGGGACCGCCCAGCCGGATGATCCGCAGGTCGAACAGCGGCCAGCTGCCCACCGGGAAGACCACGTGGCTCATCTCGTCGCGCAGCTCGGCGAGCCGCTCCCGCGAGGCGTCGGCGGACAGCTCGCTGAGGTCCACGACCGGTATGTCGAAGGGCAGGGGGTCGGCCGGCACCCACTGGGTGCCGTCGGTGCGGCCGATCGCGCGGAGCATGTCGTGGCGGGCGACCACCTTGCGCCAGGCGGTGGCGAAGCGCTCGGGGTCGAGGTCCGCACGCTCCCACTCGAAGTATCCGTAGCAGCCGATACCGCCCAGCTCGACTGCTTCACCTCGCCCGATCATCAGTGCCTGTTGCGTCTCGGTCATCGGGAAGGACGCGGCACTGTCCGCGCGAGCGGGCAGGAGCTCGGTCATGGTCCAACTCCATTCGGTGTTACGGGCCGTCGGCTGGTGCGTGCCCGGGGTGGGTGCGGGCCGGAGCGCCCTGCTGCGGGGCAGGGCGAGGCTAGGGGCGGTGAGTTAGCCGCCGGTTATGTTCCGTGCGGGCGGCGGTCCCTCGGTCGGGCGCGGCCCCCTCGCCCAAGGAGAGCGCGAAGAGCCGTACGAGCGGGTGGAACAGGTAGCAGGGCTGGCCCCGCTCGTCCGCGCCGCTGACCTCCAGCAGGGCCGCGTCGGCCAGCGCCTCCAGCAGCCGCTCCGCCTCGACCTCCGGCAGACCCAGCGACACCGCCGCGTCCGCGGCCGGGAACGGCTGCGGACCCAGCGCGGCCAGCGCCGGGAACACGGAACGCACCTCCGGGTCCAGCGCCCGCCAGGACGGCAGCAGCGAGCTGTGCACGTCCAGATCGCCCGAGTGCAGCTCCCGCAGCCGGGTCACGGGATCCGCCAACCGGCCGGCCAGCCGGTCCGGGGTGGAGTGCGGCCGGGCGGCGATCCGGGTCCCGACGATCCGCAGGGCCAGCGGCAGACCGGCGCAGTGCTCGACGATCGAGGACGCCGCACCGGGTGCCGAGGCCACCCGGGCGGGACCGGCCGCCGCCGAGAGCAGCTCCAGCGAGTCCCGGGGTGCCAGGGGGGCGAGGGCCACGGTGTGCGCCCCGGCCACGGTGGGCAGGGCCGTCCGCCCGGTGACCAGGACCGCGGGCTCCGGGGTGTTGGGCAGCAGCGGACCCAACTGGGCGGCCCCGGACGCGTTGTCCAGCACGATCAGCAGCTGCTTGCCCCGGGTCCGCTCCCGGTAGAGCCGGACCAGCTGGTCCTGGTCCTCGGCGGCCGGTACGTCGTCCATCGGGCCCAGCGCGCGCAGCAGCCCGCGCAGCACCCGGGTGGGGTGCCGGGGCGTGCCGTCGGGCGCCCGCAGGTCGGCGTACAACTGCCCGTCGGGGAAGTGGCGTCGGCAGCGGTGGGCCGCGTGGACGGCCAGGGCGGTCTTGCCGAGCCCGGCCATCCCGGTCACCAGGACCCGGCGGGGCCGCCCGGTGCTCTGCGCGTCGGGGGCCAGGGCACGGCACAGTAGCTCCAGTTCGGGCTCCCGGCCGGTGAAGTCGACGGTGTCGGGCGGCAGCATGGCCGGGGCGCCGTCCGCGCGGTCGGCAGCGACCCGGCGGGGACCGGCCGGCACGGCCGCGGTGATCGGACGGCGGTCCAGCGTGCCCTCCAGCAGCGCCCGATAGGTGGCCTGGAGTTCCTCGCCCGGGTTCACCCCCAGCTCGTCGGAGAGCACCGCGCGACCGTGGTGGTAGAGGTGGATGGCGTCCGCCTGCCGCCCCGACCGGCACAGCGCGGTCATCAGTTGGCACCGGATGCGCTCGCGCAACGGGAACTCGGCGACCAGACCGGTCAGCTCACCGGTGATCTGCTCGTGCCGGCCCAGCGCGAGATCCGCCGCGATGCGGTGCTCCAGCGTGACGGCCCGGGCCTCGGTGAGCCGCGGCGCCTCGGCGTCGGCCAGGTATTCGGTGGCGTTGGCGAAGGGCGTCCCGTTCCACCGGGCCAGGGCGCCGCGCAGCAGCTCACCTGCCTTTTCGAAGTCCTCGGCGAGCAGCGCCTCGCGGCCGCCGAGCGCCAGCTTCTCGAATTCGTTCAGGTCGAGCGTCGCATTACCGATGCTCATGGCATATCCGGGCGGTCTACGATCGATCAGAACATCGTCGCCGAGAATCTTGCGCAAGCGGGAAACATAGGTGTAGAGCTGTGCGCTGACGGTGGCCGGTGGAGCCCAGCCCCACAGCAGCCGGCACAGCCGTTCGTCGGAGATCACCTCTTCACGGGCCACGAGGAGCGCCGCGAGCACGGTGTGCAGCTTCGCCCCGGACAACGCGACCCGGCGGCCGTCCCGCCGTACCTCGACCGGTCCGAGCACTCGGAATTCCATGTACCGCCCCATCCGTGATTCATGGAGAAGAATCTCTGAACGAAGCTAGTGGAGTGCGTTGTCTCCTCGATATCGTGTCGATTTCGAGGGCGGTCCGGGTCACGAAATCGATGGAACACAGAAGGAAAAGGAGGCGTCCCTACTGTTCCATTCATGCCGCAGCGAGCGGCAGTGATGCTCCACCGAGAGGGGATTCCCAGATGCGCAGCACGCGGACGGCGAAGACGGCGAACACCACGGCGGCGGCCTGCCTGGTCGTTCTTGCGGGGATGTTCGTCGGCACGGGGGCAGCGTCGACCGTCCTGGCGGACACGCACACCACCACGCAGGCGGACGGCGACATGCCCTGGGGCGTCGTCAAGCCGGTGGACCCCCCGCGCCACGGCTCCGCCGGCAAGCACGGCGACATGCCCTGGGGCTGACCCGCCCCCGCCCGTTCCCGCGGGGTCAGTCGCGGATGCCGTCGATGTCGACCAGGACGTGCCGCGGTCCGCGGAAGATCTGGTTGCGCCGGTACGGCGGCGGGTCCTCGACGAGCCGGGGGTTCTCCACCCGGCGGACGAACTCGCCGACCGCGTTCTGCACTTCGAGCCGCGCGAGCGGAGCGCCGAAGCAGAAGTGGATGCCCTGGCCGAATCCAAGGTGCTGGTTGTCACGGCGCTCGAGGTCGAGCTCGTCGGGGTCGGTGAACTGCCGCGGGTCACGGTTCGCCGAGCCGTACGCCAGGAAGATCGGGGCCCCCTTCGGGATGGTGGTGCCGGCGATGTCGATGTCCTCCACCGCCGAGCGGGTGGGCCAGAACTGCACCGGCGACTCGAAGCGCAGCAACTCCTCCACCCCGGACACGATCAGCTCGGGCCGGCGGCGCAGCTTCTCGAGCGCGTCGGGGTGCCGCAGCAGGGTGAGCACGCTGTGGGCGATGAGATTGACCGTCGTCTCATGCCCCGCGAAGATCAGGAGCAGGGCGTTGCTCGTGAGCAGGCCCTTGGGCATCCGTCCCTCCGGGCCGTCCTCGTTCACCATCGCCGAGAGCATGCCCGGGCCGGGCTGCCGGGCGTACCGGTCGTACAACTCGGCCGTGAACCGGCCGAACTCCTGCACGGCCTGATTGCCCCCGGCCAGCCGCGCCCGGAACTCCTCGGACGCGGTCTCTGGGCCGTACTCCCAGGCGTCCAGGGCGGTTTCGATCCAGCGGTGGAAGCGTGGCTCGTCCTCCAGCGGCACGCCCAGAACCTTGCAGATCACCGTCACCGGTAGGGGATAGGCGAACTCGTCGACGGCATCGATCCGGGTCTTGCCCCGCATGCGGTCCAGGAGGCCGTCGACGAGGCGGCGGATCTCGGGCTCCAGGTCCGAGATCAGGCCGGGTGCATCGGGCGGGCCGACGAAGTGCGGCGTCATCATCCGGCGATCCCGGTCGTGCTCGGGTGGATCGCAGGTGATGATGCTGGGCTCGGCCTCCGGCTGCGCCGATCCCTCGCTTGAGCCCTCCTCCGGGGCCGGGGCCGGGGCGGTGGGACCCTTGCGTGGATCCGAACTGACCCGGGGGTCGTGCAGCAGCGTGACGATCTCCCGGTAGGTGCTGACGACGTAGGTTCCGTCCGGCTGACGCGCCACCGGTGTCTTGCGCAGTTCTTCGTAGAAGGGGTACGGATCTGCCGGCCGCCGGCGTCGCACCCGACGCCCCAGAAACCGGCCGCCAGCCCGGCCCCCTCCAGCCATTCCACGTTGCGGATCGACCCCAGCGAGGCCACCACCACGTCGGCGTCGACGACGGCCCCGTCCGAGAGCCGGGCACGCCGCACGTGTCCGCCTACGTCGCCCTCCAGCGACGACACGCCCAGCCCGCAGCGCAGGTCCACGCCGTGGTCGCGCTGCATCCGTGCGGCGATCTCCCCGATCACCCCGCCGAGCGCGCCGCTCAGCGGCGCCGACCCCCGTTCGACGACGGTCACCGGGATGTCGAGCTCGCGGCAGACGGAGGCCACTTCCGAGCCGATGAACCCGGCGCCGATCACCAGGACCCGTGACGGCGGCTCGGCCAGTTCCTTCTGCAGCTGTGCGGCGTCGTCACGCGAGCGGATCGTGTGGACCCCCTGGAGGGCGGCCTCGGCCGGGTTCGGCCACGGTCGCGCGCGGGTGCCCGTGGCGATCAGCAACCGGTCGTACCCGACCCGCTCGCCGTCGGCCAGGCGCACCTGCTTCGCGGCCCGGTCCAGCCCGGTGGCAGCCACCCCGAGCCGCCAGTCCGCATCCACCGCGCGCATGCGGGGCAGCGCGGTGTGGTCGGCCGGCACCCAGCCCTTGAGTACCTGCTTGGACAGCGGGGGACGGTCGTAGGGCTCGTACGGCTCGTCCCCGATGATGGTCAAGGAACCGGTGAGGCCCTCCTCACGCAGGGCTTCCGCGGCCCGCAGCCCGGCCAAGGAGGCACCGACGATGACGATCCGGCCGTTGGTCCTGAACTCACGCACCAACTCCGCCACCGTCGCCGGCAAGGTCATGAGGTCCCGCCCCGCTCCGCGCCCGCCAGGCGGTCGATCACGATCGCCTGGACCGGGCACGCCACGGCGGCTCGTTCCACCTGGAGGCGCCGATCGTCATCAGGGTTCGGCTCGTAGGTGAGTGCCTCCTGGCCACTCAACCTGAAGACCTCGTGGGCCAGATACACGCATTGCGCGTATCCCTGGCATCGATTCAGGTCCACGACGATCCGCATGGGGAGACTCCTTCCGCGCTGCCTCCCCCACGACGACGACCGGTGGAGCGGTCATGCGGCTGCGTGGCGGTTTCACCGCTGGAAGGGCGCCTCGTCCATCGACGCGTCGGCATCGAGGCCCGCTCCGGTCATCACGTCCTGGAAAAATACTCGTCCCGCCCGCCGACGATCGCAAACCCGCGGGGTGTCCCGCCCGCACCGACACCCGCTACGCCTTGTCGTTCTCCGGGTGCGTCAGCAGCAAGGTCAGTTCCGCCGCCGTGAAGGAACGATGCGGCAGTTCACCGGCGCCCCCACCGCCCGGACCGCCCGGACCGCCCGCCGATCCCGCCGATCCGGCCGGTACCGCCGTGTCCCGGACCGCGGCCAGCAGCCGGTCGGCCTGCGCCCGCCAGGGCTGCGCGCCGACCTCGCCGAAGGCGGCCCGCGCCCGCCGGAACCGCTCCGCGGCCTCCGCCGGGCGGCCGCCGATCGCCTCCACACACCCGAGATCGGTCTCCACCCGGGCGTACAGGAATCGGTCCGCCAGCTCATCGGTGATCTCCAGGGCCTGCTGCAGCGTCCGTCCCGCCGCCGGCAGCAGGCCCTGGCTCCACTGCGTCTGGCCCAACCCCCGCAGCGCGTGCGCCTCCCCGACCCGGTCGCCCTCGCCCCGGGTCAGCCGCAGCACCGCGCCGAAGGCCTCCGCGGCCTCGTCCAGATCTCCCGCGCGCAGCCGCACCTCGGCCAGCCGGTACACGCTCTGCGCCTCCGCCCGCACCGATCCGGTACGCCGGCTCAGCGCCACCGCCTGCTCGGCGAGCGGCAGCGCGCCGCCCACGTTGCCCCGGTCCAGCTCGATCTGCGCCTGGAAGCCGAGCAGGTGGGCCTCGTTCCCGATGTCACCCGACGCGTGGAAACCGCTGAGGGCCGCCTCGCAGTACTCCAGGGCCCGCTCCCAGTCCCCCTGGAACCGCGCGCACATCGCCAGGTTCCGCTGGGCCAGCGCCGCACCGCCCATGTCACCGGCGTTGCGCAGCAGCCGTAGCGCGGCCATGTTCCAGCCCTCGGCCTGCTCGTAACGCCGCTGGTAGATCGCCAACGACCCCAGCAGCCGCAGCATCGTCGCCTCGCCCGGCTCGTCGCCGGTACGCCGGGCCGTGGCCAGCGCCTGCTCGGCGCAGCGCTGCCAGTCCTCCAGGTAGTTCTTCGTCTCGAAGTGCGGCACCGCGCTCTCGGTCAGCGTCCACGCGTACCGGGCCCGGCCCGTCTCCGCCGCGTGCGCCACCAGGTCCGTGACGGCCGTGCGCTCCGACTCGAACCAGTCCATCGGCGTGGCCAGCAGCTCGTCGGCCAGCTCCGGCAGGAAGCGCGGAGCCGGGGCGGGCGTCCGGCCCACCGGGAATTCCCGGCCGTCGATCCGCCGGTGCGCCTCCTCCGCCAGCCAGAGCCAGGACGCGAAGGCCCGCTCCAGCGCGGCGTCGGTCTCCCCCTCCGGCTCGTCCGACTCCGCCCGCTCACGGGCGAACAACCGCAGGAGGTCCTGGAACCGGTAGCGGGTGGCCCGCCCCGGCTCGGCGTCGGCCACCTCCAGCAGCTGCGCGTCGACCAGGTGGTCGATCAGTTCTTCCGCGTGCCACACGTCGGTGTCCAGTACGGCCGCCCCCGCCCAGGCGGCGAAGTCCGCGGTGCGCAGCAGCCCGAGCCTGCGGTACATCCGGGCCGCCTCGGGGGTCAGGTCCCGGTAGGTGAGCCGGAAGCCGGCCCGCACCCCGCCCTCGCCCGGGCTCAGCACGTCGAGCCGGGACCGGTGGTCGCGCAGCCGAGCCACCAGGCTCCGTACGCTCAGACCGGGTTTGGCCGCCAGCCGCGCCCCGGCGATCCGCAGCGCGAGCGGGAGGCAGTCGCACAGCGCGCCGAGCTGCTCCACCGCCACCGGGTCGCTGCCGAACCGGTCGGCCCCGGCCAGTTTGATGAGCAGTGCCGTCGCCTCGGTCGGCTCCAGCATCCGCAGCCGCAGGGTCAGCGCGGTGTAGTCCCCGGTCAGGTCGCCCAGGCTCTCCCGGCTGGTGGCCAGCACCACGCTGCGCCCGCCACCCGGGAGCAGGGGTCTGAGCTGGTCGAAGGACCGTACGTTGTCCAGGACGATCAGTGTCTTGCGGGTGCTGAGCAGGCTCCGGAACAGCGAGGCCCGCTCGTCGGGATCCGCCGGTATCTGGGGCGCGCCGATCCCGAGGGCGCGCAGGAACCGGTCGAGCACGGCGGCGGGGGACACCGGCGCGTGCTCCTCGTCGTAGCCGCGTAGATCGGCGAAGAGCTGGCCGTCCGGGAACTGGTCGGCGACCTGGCTCGCCCAGTGCACCGCGAGGGCGGTCTTGCCCACGCCGCCCACGCCGACGATGGTCGCGAGCGCCGGGGTGTGGGGGTTGTAGGGCTCCTTCAGGAGCCGGTCCAGCGAGGTCATCTCCCGCTGCCGGCCGGTGAACGCCATGACGTCGGCGGGCAGTTGGGCCGGGATGGTACTCAGGGCCGCCGGCGCGGGCGCCGCCGTGGCGGGGGGCCGGGTCAGTTCGGGGGAGTCGCGCAGGATCAGTTCGTGCAACTGACGCAGTCCGGGACCCGGTTCGATCCCGAGCTGCTCGGTGAGTAACCGGCGGCCGTGCAGGAACACCTCCAGGGCCTCGGCCCGCTGCCCGGAGCGGTACAGCGCCAGCATGAGGTGTTCGCGGCACTGCTCGCGCAGGGGGTGCCGGGCCACCAGCTCGGTGAGTTCCCCGGTGAGCGCGCGGTGCCGGCCCAGCTGGAGCATCAGCCCGGCGCGTTCCTCCATCAGCGCGAGCCGCATCTGCTCCAGCCTGGTGGTCTCCGCCTCCAGCCGGGAGCCGGACGGCTCGTCGAGCGCGGAGCCCCGCCAGATGCTGAGCGCCTCCTCGAACTGCGTGCACGCCTCTTCGGTCCGTCCGTGCCGGGCGGCGTCCCGGCCCTGCTCGGCCCGCTCCAGGAACTCCTGGACGTCGATCCGGTGCTCGCCCTTGGCCAGCAGGTAGCCCGGGGGAGAGGTGATCAGCAGATCGGTCACCCCGGCCTGCTTGAAGGTCTTGCGGAGGGTGGCCACGCAGATGGCGATCTGGTTGCGGGCCGTCGCCGGCGGAGATTCCGGCCAGACGGCGTCCACGAGGGTGTCCACCGAAACGATTCGGTCGGCGTAGAGGACCAGCATCGCGAGGACCGTGGCCTGGCGTCGGCCATGGATGCGCAGCGGACCGTCATCGGTCTGGACGAGCAGCGGTCCCAGCACTCTGAAGACAAACCGATTCAAAAGGTCCCCCGGCCTTGAAACCCCGCGTCAGGCGCGAACGGTACCGCAAAGAGCGTTCCTCGGTGCAGTCAACTCTTTGGAAAAACATGGGCTCTTTCAGGCCGGCTTGTCCGTATAGCGGCGGACACGTGCGCGGGCCTCACGCAGAGTCGTCGGATCCGATGGACGACAACGCGCCGGACAGGCCCCGCAGCACCTCGGCCGTGCGGTATGCCTCGCCCTCGCCCCCGAGGCCCTCGCACAACTGCCGGGCCAGCTCGGCCAGACAGGAGTCGATCTCCCGCTTCGCGGCCACGCCCTGCTCGGTGGCGGTGAGCAGCTTGGCCCGCCGGTGGGCCGGATTGTCCAGATAGACCGCGAGACCCTGCCGCACCAGAAGATCCGCTATGCGCTGCACGCTCTGCCGGCTGGTCCCCACCCGCCGGGCCACGGCGGACACGGACAGTGACTCCTCGGTGACCGTGGTGAGTATCTGCCAGCGCGCGGCACTGAGCCCCGAGGCGACCGCGAGCCGGTCGAGGGCCGCGGTGAACCGTCCGTTCAGTCGGAAGACCGCCACGGCGGCCCGGCTGAACGCCTCGGCCGCCCCGAACTCCGCCGTACGCGTCAACGTCGGTCCCCTTCCGTACGCCCCGCGGGTCGCTGCACGATAACAGCGCGTGGTCACGTGGACGAGAGTCGGCCACGGCGGCGTGACCCGGCCGGTGAGCGGCCCCCGCCGACAGTGGTCCGATGGCAGGCTCATGGCCGACATCCCGGCTCCCGCGGTGTACCAATGGCCCAGCCCTGGAGGGTCCGTTTGAGCCAGTGGGCCTCCGGATGCTTATCTGTGTCGTATCCATGTACTTACGGCGCCGCGCAGCGCCGGACGGCAACGAGGCCGGTTCCGGAGCGCGGCGCCTTCGCCGTGCCCGTCCGCCGCCCACCACCCCGGGCGGCGCCGGGCCGGCGCGCAGCACTGCAAGGGGGGCGGCACACCGCCGTGAAGAGGATGTTCGTGGCTCCGGATCCGGGGCGTATGAGACTGCGGAACTCGGCCCGCGCCGTGATCGGCGTCGCCGCCGCCGTGGCCCTCGCCGAAGTGTGCGGTCTCTCCCTGACCGCCTCCATCACCGGCGGACTGGCGGCCCTGCTCGCCCTCTTCACCGTGCTCGACGCAGACGTCCGCGCCCAGCGCCTGACCACCGCCCTGCTGCCCGTCGCCGGATTCCCCGTCCTGACCCTCGCGACCACCCTGCACGGGGTGCCGCTCGCCCGGGACGCCACCTTCCTCGCCGTCGTGTTCGCCGGGGTCTACGCCCGCCGCTTCGGCCCCCGCGGACACGCCCTCGGGATCTTCGGCTTCATGATGTTCTTCGTCACGCAGTTCCTGCACGCCCGGCCCGGGCAGCTGCCCGAGCTCTACGCCGCCGTCGGCCTGGCGCTCCTCGCCGCCGGGACCGTGCGTTTCCTGCTCTGGCCCATCGAGCGGCGCACCCCGCCCCCTGCGGCCCCGCCCGGCCTGCCCGGGACCGGGCTCGCGCGCCCGACCACCCGACAGGCCTTCCAGGCCACCGCCGCCTGTGCCTTCGCGCTCGGCATCGGCCAGGCGCTCTCCGACGACCGCTGGTACTGGGCCGTCGGCACCGCCTGGTGGATCTTCGTGAACACCACCTCCCGCGGCGAGACCCTCGTACGGGGCTTCCGCCGCGTCCTCGGCACCGTCATCGGCATCGCCGCCGGCCTGCTGATCGCCGTACCCCTGCACGGCGCGCCGGCCCCCACCGCCGCACTGGTCGCCGTATGCGTCTTCGGCATCTTCTACACGGCCGCGCCCTCGTACTCCTGGATGATGTTCTTCGTCACCGTCATGGCCGGGCTGCTCTACGGCCTCCTCGGCGTCCTGCACCCCGGACTGCTGCTCCTGCGCTTCCAGGAGACCGCCATCGGCGCGCTCGGCGCCGCCCTCGCCGTCGTGATCATCCTCCCGGTCACCACCCACGCCGCCAACGACGCCTGGATCCAGCGCGCCCTGCACTGCGTACGCGCCGCCACCGCGGCCGCCCTGGACCGTCTCGCGGGAGACCCGGACGCCGACCCCGCCCCGCACGCCGCCGAACTGGAGCTGCTGCTGGGCCGGGTCCGGATGGCCCTCGCACCGCTCGTCCACCCACTGAGCCCGCTGCGCGCCCGCAAGGCCCGCGCCCGGCAGGTGCTCGCGCTGCTCGACGACTGCGCCCGGGACGTACGCGGGCTGGTCGTCGTCGCCGCCGATCCGCAGGCCTCGCACGACGCCCGGCTCGCCGCCGCGTGCTGGCGCGTCGAGGCCGCGGTGGAAGCCCTGACCGCCCCGCACGGCACGCCCGGGCCCGCCACCGTGCCGCAGCCCCGGCCCGCCGCCGCGGAACCGGCGCTCGCCCACCTCCACGGCCTGGAACACACCCTCGTGGCACTGGCGACCCCGCTGCGCACCGACCCCCGGGCGCCGCTCGTCATCAGCGCCTGAGCAGCCCCTCCGGGGTGTCCGCCAGCCCCGCCGGCAGCCGGCCGGCGGTGTGCACCACCCCGAGGGTCTGGGTGGCCCGCGTCAGCGCCACGTACAGATCGCTCGGCCGCAGCTCGGCCGGCTCCACCACGATCACCGTGTCGAACTCCAGCCCCTTGGCCTGGCGCGGGTCCAGCAGGACCACCTCGCCGGTCAGATCCGGCTCGACGCCCTCCCGTACCCCCGGCAGTACGGCGGCCAGCGCCGCGTGCCGGGCCCGCGGCGCGATCACCGCGAGCCGCCCCTCGGCCGGCAGCTCCCGCGCCACCGCCTCCCCGGTCGCCGCCGCCAGGTCACCGGTCGCGTGCGCCCACGGCCGCACCCCGGTGGCCCGTACGGACCGCGGCGGCTCGAAGCCGGGATCGCGGGTCCGCAGCACGGCCGCCGCCACCTCCATGATCTCGGCCGGCGTGCGGTAGTTGACCGCGAGCCGGACCAGCTCCCAGCGCTCGCCCACGTACGGCGACAGGATCCGCTCCCACGAGCCGCACCCCGCCTCGTCGGCCGTCTGCGCCGGGTCGCCGACCAGCGTCATCGACCGGGTCGGGCAGCGCCGCATCAGCAGCCGCCACGCCATCGCCGACAGCTCCTGCGCCTCGTCCACGATGACGTGCCCGAAGGCCCAGGTACGGTCGGCCGCGGCCCGCTCGGCGGTACTGCGGTGGTCGGCCTCCTCGTGACGCTCGGCCATCCGCTCCGCGTCGATGATGTCGTGGGCCGCGAGGAACTCGTTCTCCTCGTCCTCGAACTCGTACGACTGCGAGCCCTCCGACAGGTCCAGCACCCCCTGCGCGTAGGCGACGCGCCGCTGCCGGTCCCGTTCCTCGGCGGCCCGCCGGGCACTGTCGTCCTCGCCGAGCAGCTCGGCCGCCTCGTCCAGGAGCGGCACGTCCGCCGGGGTCCAGTCGGGCCGGGCCGTGGGCGCGCGCCGGATCAGGTCGGCCTCGTGCGCGGGCAGGTGCGTCGGGTCGGCGAGGAAGTCGGAGATCAGCCGCTGGGGGGTGAGGGAGGGCCACAGCGAGTCGATCGCCGCGTGCACGGCGGCGCTCGTCGCGATCTCCTTGCCGAGCTGGGCGATGTCGTCCGAGCCGAGCAGGTTCGGACCGCCGTACGGATCGGCGCCCAACCGGTCGGCGAGCTGCGCGGTGAGCGCGTCGATGATCGGGAAGGCGAAGGAGGGACGGGCCTGGTTGTGCGGCAGCCCGGTGGCCCGGGCCCGGTCCCGCGCCTCGTACGCCATGGTGCGGTCCAGCAGCAGCGTCCCGTACTCCTCGTGGTCGATCTCCAGCGCCGGTTCGGGGACGGTGTCGTACTCCTCGCCGGTGTCCGCCGGCAGGGTCTCCGGCAGGCACTGTCGGTCGGCCACCACCCGGGCGAGGACCTCCGCCATCGCGGCGCGCCCCTTCACCTCGGCGGCCCCCGGACGGTCGGCGGCGGTGGCGTGCACACCCGGGAAGAGCTCGCCCGGGGTGGCCAGCAGCACGCCCGTCTCGCCGAGGGCCGGGAGCACCCCGCCGATGTAGCCGAGGAAGGCCGGACCCGGTCCGACGATCAGCACACCGCGCTTGGCGAGCAGCTCCCGGTGGGCGTACAGCAGGTAGGCGGCGCGGTGCAGCGCGACCGCGGTCTTGCCGGTGCCGGGACCGCCCTCGACGACCAGCACCCCGCGGTGCGTGGAGCGGATGATCCGGTCCTGCTCGGCCTGGATGGTGCGCACGATGTCGTGCATCCGGCCGGTCCGGGCGGCGTCGAGCGCGGCGAGCAGCACGGCGTCCGCGTCGGCGCCCTCGTGTCCGGTGCGCTCCGCGTCGGTCAGGTCGAGGATCTCGTCGTGCAGGGCGGTGACCACGCGCCCCCGGCTGCTGATGTGCCGGCGGCGGCGCAGCCCCATGGGGGTGTGACCGGTGGCGAGGTAGAAGGGGCGGGCCACGTCCGCGCGCCAGTCCAGGACCAGGGGGGTGCGTTCCGCGTCGTCGGCCCGGATTCCGAGCCGGCCGATGTGGTGGTCCCGGCCGTCGGAGAACTCCAGACGGCCGAAACAGAGGCCGTTCTCGCCCGCATTCAGGGCGGAAAGCAGACCGGACTGCTCGGCGACGAGGACGTCCCGCTCCAGCCGCGCCTGAAAGCCGGTTCCGACATCGCGCAGCGCGCCTTCGACCGCGTGTTCGGCCTGGTCACGCAGACCGTCGAGGCGCCGATAGAGGTCGGTGACGAATTGCTGCTCTTTCCGGAATTCCTCGGTTGACAATTGCACTCCTGCCGCGATACAGTGTCCTCGTAAGCTTCACCACGATTTCGTTCAAGACGAAGTCGTGAACTATCGAATATACGCTCTTCGCTCCCTCGGCAGCCAATTCGGCCGGGGGATTTTTTGCGTACGGTGGATCTCATGACCACCGCACACGGCTCGGCCGACTCGATCGTGTACCGCCCCGCCCGCCCCGAGGACGCGGGTGCCATCGAGGCCCTGGACTCCTCCTTCATCACCGCCACGGTGTTCGAGGTGAGCGAGCCCGGTCCGGGCGACGGCTTCGGTTTCCTGCTCCGCGAGGTCCCCGTGGACCCGCCCGTGCGCAAGGAGTTCCCGCCCGAGGAGCACGACGAGCAGGTCTTCGGTGGCGGGAAGGACTCGGGCGCCGACGCCCGGACCTTCGTGGCTCTCGACGGCGAGCTGCTGTGCGGGTACGCCGCCGTCGGATACGCGCCCTGGAACCGGCGCCTGACCATCGAGGACATCGAGGTCGCACCCGACCGCCGGGGTCGCGGCATCGGCCGCGGTCTGATGGAGTGCGCCGAGCGGTTCGCCCGCGAACGGGGCGCGCGGCACCTGTGGTTGGAGGTCAGCTCGGTCAACGCCCCGGCGGTGCACGCCTATCGGCGGATGGGGTTCACCTTCTGCGGCCTCGACACCGTGCTGTACGAGGGCACACCGGCGGCCGGTGAGCGGGCGCTCTACATGAGCCGCCCCTGCCGCTGACCCGGCGCACCGCCAACTCCCGGAACGCGCCGGATCGTACGCCCCCGCGCGTCTCACCGCAGCCCGATCCACGAGGGATCACCCGGAGGAGTGCTCCCTGACTGCCAATCACCCCACGCTGACCTGCGACATGTACAACGGGTAATTGTTTATTGCACATTCATCCGGCATGTACAGGGTGGATCTGGTCGGACAGGGGGTAACCGCCCGGAATGGAAATTCTTCAACAGCGCTCCACCACCGCTCAGGTGTGGGAAGCGGCCGAGGAGTTCATCCGACTCTTCCACCGGGAGAACCCGGACGCCGGCGATCCGCGTGCCCGGCTCGCCGCCGTGCGGGCCGAACTCGCCGAGGCCGGCACCTATGCGCACACCCCCGAGGAACTGGTCCACGGGGCCAGGGTCGCCTGGCGCAACAGTAACCGCTGCATAGGTCGCCTCTACTGGAACTCGCTGCGGGTCCGCGACCGCCGCGGGCTCACCGACGCCGACGACATAGCCGCCGAGTGCTTCGACCACCTGCGCGAGGCGACCAACCGGGGCCGGGTCAGGCCCACGATCACCGTCTTCGCCCCGGACGCCCCGGACCGCCCCGGCCCGCTGATCTGGAGCGAGCAACTGGTCAGATACGCGGGCTACGGCGACCACCCGTCCATAACCGTCGGCGACGCCCGAAACGGCCCGCTCACCGAGGCCCTGCTCCAGCTCGGCTGGCCCGGCGGCCCCGGCACCCCCTTCGACCTCCTGCCGCTGGTGGTCCAGGGTGTCGACGACAAGCCCCGCTGGTTCGAGACTCCCGCGGACGCCGTCCTCGAGGTACCGATCGACCACCCCGACGACGAGGGCTGGGCGGACTGGGGACTGCGCTGGCACGCCGTACCCGCCATCTCCAACATGTGCCTGGAGATCGGCGGCATCCACTACCCGGCCGCGCCGTTCAACGGCTGGTACATGGGCACCGAGATCGGCGCCCGCAACCTCGCCGACACCGATCGGTACAACCTCCTCCCCGCGGTCGCCCGCCGGCTGGGCCTGGACACCTCCAGCGACCGCTCCCTCTGGAAGGACCGCGCGCTCGTCGAGCTCAACCGGGCCGTCCTGCACTCCTTCGACCGCGCCGGGGTCACCATCGCCGACCATCACACCGAGTCCCGGCGCTTCCTGTCCCACATGGAACGGGAGGAGCGCAAGGGGCGCGAGGTGGGCGCGGACTGGTCCTGGATCGTGCCGCCGATCTCCGGCTCCGCCACCCCGGTCTTCCACCGCACCTACGAGGACCGCAGCAGCAGTACCGCCTACGTCCACCACCCCGGCGCGCAGGAGCGGGCCCGGGGGCGGGATTTGGTCTAGACCTTCTGTTACCGTCGGCTCCGGACGGATCCGGCAGCGGTGAGAGGGGCTCGACGTGGGTGGCGCGGACATCAGGAGCCGGAGCGGTGAACCCCGGGCCTACATCGGCTCGTTCACCTCGACGGGTGGCCGCGGTGTCACCACCGCCGCCGTGGACCCGAGGACCGGGGCGCTGACCCCGCTCTCGGTCACCCCCGCCGAGGACCCCTCGTACCTCGCCCTCTCCCGCTCCACCGGTGTCCTCTACGCGGTCAACGAGACCGAGCGGGGCACGGTCGCCGCCTTCGAGACCACCGTCGCGGGCCTCGCCCCCCTCGGCGCGCCCGTCCGTGTGGGGGGCTCGGGTCCCACCCACCTCAGCCTGGCGGGGCGCAGGCTGCTCACCGCCCACTACACCTCCGGCAGCGTCAGCAGCCTCCCGCTCGCCGCCGACGGCCGCCCGGGCGGGCCCGCCCACGTCCTGTCGCACCAGGGTTCCGGCCCCGACGCCGACCGACAGGAAGGCCCGCACGCCCATCAGGTGCTGCCCGACCCGACCGGCCGCTGGGTGCTCGCCGTGGACCTCGGCACCGACTCGGTACGGGTCTGCGCGCTCGACCCGACCACCGGGGCGCCGCGGCCGCACACCGAGACCGCGCTGCGTGCCGGGACCGGCCCCCGCCACCTCGCCTTCCATCCGGAGGGCGAGGTGGCGTACGTCCTGCACGAGCTGGAGCCGCAGGTGACCGTCTGCCGCTGGAGCGGGGGGTCCGGGCGGCTGGAACCGGTCGGCGAGGTTCCGGTGGCCTCAGCGGGCGCCTCAGGGGCCGTACGGGCCTACCCCTCGGCGATCGTCGCCTCGCCCGACGGTCGCTTCGTCTGGGCGGCCGTCCGTGGGGCCGACACGATCGTCACCCTCTCCCTCGCCGACGGGCCGGAGAAACCGCGACTCACCGGAGCCGTGGCCTGCGGCGGAGCGTGGCCGCGCGATCTTGCCGTCGATCCCTCGGGGAGCCGGCTCTACGCGGCCAACGAGCGCTCGGGGGACGTCACCTGGTTCGACGTGGATCCGTTGACCGGGCAGCCGCGCCGTGCCGGCTCGGTGGCCGTGCCCGCGGCCACCTGCGTGGTCCTGGGCTGACACGCGCCGGCGGGCCATGGGAAAGGGCCCCCGACGGCCACGGGTGACCGTGGCCGTCGGGGGCCCTTCGCGTCGTGCGGGCGGGTCAGTGCGCGGCGGCGTCCTGGGCGATCCCGAGGGCGGCGGCGTACTGCGCGACGGCCAGCTTGCCGAGCGCGCCGTAGGCGCCGAGGACCTCGGCCGTGGCGCAGTCGGCCTCCTTGCAGGCGGTGTCGAGCAGACCGTCGGCGGCCTCCGGGCCGATCAGGTACGGGGCGAGCGCGAGCAGCGTGGAGCCCTCGCGGCGCAGCTGCTCGGCGACCGCGGCCACCGAGCCCTCCTGGTCGAGCGCGGCGGCCTTGACGGGCACGGCGAGCCGGGCGGCCAGCAGCATGCCCGTGATCCCGGCGGCCTGTACGGCCTCCTCGCCACCGGTGGTGGCCAGGACGATGCCGTCGGCGGCGGTGGTCACGGTGAAGAGCCGGGCGCGGTCGGCACGGGCCAGGCCCGCCTCGGACAGGCGCACGTGCAGGCCCTCGGCGAGCAGCGGGTGCGGGCCGAGCACGTCGGCCAGCTCGGCGGCGGCGGAGGAGTCCATCAGCGCCTGACGGATCCGGCGGAGCAGACCGCTGTCGGGGCCGGCGAGCAGCGGTACGACCACCGCGTCCGGGCCGGTCGGCGCGGGCACCTCGTGGCCGGCGGCGCGGGCGAAGTCCGCGCGCGCGACACGCTCGGTCGCGACGGCGGTCAGTACGCCGGACAGCGACGGGAACTCGGTGCCGTCGTCACCTTCGAGGAAGCCGATGCGGGCGTCGAGGCCCGGCAGCTCGGAGCGGCCGATGCTGATGATCTCTTCCGCGAGCCCTCGCGAGGCGGCCGAGGGGGCACCGGGCACGGCGAGCACCAGCGCGGGCGCGCCCTCGGGCGCCACCGCGGGCTCGGGCCGGCGGTGCCGTCCGGTCTGGCGGGGTCGCGGCATTCGTACGGGCAGGCCATTTGCGGGCCCAGTGGGGGAGCTCATGGCGCCGCATGCTACTGGCTTATCGGAACAAGGTGTTCGGGCAGGGCCTTCCGACGAGGCATCTGTCCGTATTTATCCGGTGAATATCAGATACGTTCAACTGACTGACGGCAAGCGCCAGTCCACGGGCTGTGAACCCTGACCCACCAGCAGCTCGTTCGTCCGGCTGAACGGCCGGGAGCCGAAGAACCCGTAGTCGGCCGACTTCGGGGAGGGGTGCGAGGACTCCACGACGGGCAGTTCGCCGAGCAGCGGCCGCAGGTTGCGGGCCGCCCGTCCCCAGAGGATGGAGACCAGCGGCTTGCCGCGCGCGGCCAGGGCGCGGATGGCCTGGTCGGTGACGGCCTCCCAGCCCTTGCCCTGGTGCGCGTTCGAGCGTCGGGGCGCGGTCGTGAGCGATCTGTTGAGCAACAGGACGCCCTGCCGGGTCCACGGGGTCAGGTCGCCGTTCGCCGGGCGGCCGGTGCCGATGTCCCGGTGCATCTCCAGGAAGATGTTGTCGAGGCTCGGTGGTACCGGCCGTACGTCCGGGGCGACGGAGAAGGACAGTCCGACCGCGTGCCCCGGCGTGGGGTAGGGGTCCTGCCCGACGATGAGCACCTTGACCTCGTCGAAGGGCTGTTGGAAGGCGCGCAGCACATTGGCCCCGGCCGGTACGTAGGTCCTCCCCGCCGCGATCTCGGCGCGCAGGAAGTCGCCCATGGCGGCGATCTGCCCCGCCACCGGCTCCAGAGCACGGGCCCAGCCCGGCTCGACGATCTCGTTCAACGGTCGTGCTGCCACGGTGGATCACTCTACTGGCCGAACGTGGCCGCCCGTACACACAGGACGTCGGGCAGGTGCTCCGCGAGGAGTTGCCAGCTCTCGCCGTCGTCGTGGCTGGCGTACACCTCGCCGTTGCGATTGCCGAAGTAGATGCCCGCCGGGTCCGCGTCGTCCGTGCACAGCGCGTCGCGCAGCACCGTGCCGTAGTGGTCCCCGGCCGGGAGTCCGCGGGCCAGCGGCTCCCAGGTGGCGCCCGCGTCCCGGGTGCGGAAGACCCGGCACCGGTGCTCGGCCGGGACCCGGTCGGAGTCGGCGTTGAGCGGGAAGACGTAGGCGGTGTCCGGCCGGTGCGGATGGGCGGCGACCGCGAAGCCGAAGTCGGAGGGCAGACCGCCGCCGATGTCGGTCCACCGGCCGCCCGCGTCGTCGCTGCGGTAGACGCCCCAGTGGTTCTGCAGGTACAGCCGGTCCGTGTCCCCGGCGTCCTGGGCGATCTTGTGCACGCACTGGCCGAACTCGGGGTTCGGGTCCGGCAGGAACACCGCCGAGACCCCCTGGTTGGACGGGTTCCAGCTGGCCCCGCCGTCGGTGGTCCGGAACACCCCGGCGGTGGAGACGGCCACGGTCACCGCGTCCGGGTCGCGGGGGTCGGTGATCACCGTGTGCAGGCCCTCGCCCCCGCCACCCGGTACCCACTTCCCGCGGCTCGGGTGCTCCCACAGCGGGCGGACCAGCTCGAAGGAGTCGCCCCGGTCGGTCGAGCGGAACAGCGCGGCCGGTTCCGTCCCCGCGTACACCACGTCGGGGGCCTCGGGGCCGGCCGGCTGCAGCTGCCAGACCCGCTCCAGGGAGGCCCCGGTGTCCTTCGGGAACTTCACGGCGGGCGCGGCGGGCTCCCGCCAGGTCGCGCCGAGGTCGTCGGAGCTGAAGACGGACGGGCCCCAGTGGGCGCTGTCCCCGCCGACCAGCAGCCGGGGTACCGGGCCCCGCCGGTCCACGGCGACCGCGTAGACGGCCTGGGCGTTGAAGTGGGGTCCGTCGAACTCCCAGGGCGCCTCGCCCCGGCGGCGTCCGATGAAGAGTCCTTTGCGGGTTCCCACGAGCAGCACTGCGTCGGTCATGGCCGGCACCTCCGGGCCTCGTCGCCCTCCGCGGGCGTTCCTTGCGGAGTATGTTTTCGGCCAGTCTGCACCCGCCCGGTGACAGTGACCCGGCGGACGGTGCGGGGATCCTGATGAGCAGATCAATACCGATCGTTTACCGCCCCGAAATGATTGTTGCTTGCATGCAGGTGTCCGTAATGGATTGACTTCGGGTCACTGCCGCCGCACGCGAGAGGACGTATGTGGTCACCGAGCACCTGTCCCCGCTCGACCTCGCCTTCTGGCGGATCGAATCCGCCGACCATCCCATGCACCTGGGTGCCCTCGCCGTCTTCCGCGCCGCCGGACCCGACGCCGCGGAGCGGGCCGCCGGCCTGCTCACCGCCCGATGCGTGGCCGTACCCCGCCTGCGCCGCCGGATCCGGGACGTGCTGCTCCCCGTCGGCGCGGCCGCCTGGTCGCCCGATCCCGGCTTCGACCCGGCCCGGCACGTCTTCCTCGTCCGGACCGACGAGAGCGTCCCGCACACCGCCGCCGGACCGCTGATGGCCAGGCCGCTGGACCGGACGCTGCCTCCGTGGGAGGCGCACGTACTGGCCGGACCCGATCCGGACTCCTTCGCGGTCCTCTTCAAGTTCCACCACGCCCTCGCCGACGGCCTGGGCGCGCTGGCCCTGGCGGCCACCCTGTTCGACGAGGCGACGGTCCCGCGGCCACCCGCGCGCCCGGTCCCCGAGCAGCGGGGCGGCTCCGTCCTGCGCCGGCTCCCCGGGGTCCTGGCGGCCCGGGTCCAGGACGTCGGCCAGGCCCTGGAGATCGGGGCGGCCGTGGCCCGCGCCGGACTGCCGCTCGGGGTGCCTGCGGCCCTCACCACGGACTCCACCGGCTCGGGCGCCCGGGCGGTCGCCGGCCTCGCCCTCGACCTGGACGAGGTCAACCTCGTCCGCAAGGGCGCCGGCGGCACCGTCAACGACGTGCTGATCGCCCTGGTCGCCGGCGCGCTGCGGCGCTGGCTGGCGGGGCGGGGCGATCCCGAGCCCTGGGGCGCGGGCCCGCGCGCGCTGATCCCGGTCTCCCGCCGCCGCGGGCCCGCGGGCTCGGGAGGCGCCGGGAACCGGCTCTCCGGCTATCTGCTGCGGCTGCCGCTCGCCGAAGCCGATCCGCTGCGCCGCCTGGACAGCGTGCGCGCCGCCATGGACCGCAACAAGGACGCCGGACCCGCCCGCGGCGCCGGGGCCGTCGCCCTTCTCGCCGACCACGTCCACCCGCTCGGCCACCGGCTCGGCGGCCCGCTCGTGGCCCAGGCCGCCCGGCTGCTCTTCGACATCCTCGTCACCAGCGTGCCGCTGCCGAGCTTCACCTTCACCCTCGGCGGCAGCCCGGTCCACGAGGTCTACCCGCTCGCCCCGCTGGCCCGAGGGCAGTCGCTGGCCGTCGCGGTCTCCACGTACAAGGGCACGGTCCACTACGGACTGGTCGCCGACGCGGCCGCCGTCCCGGATCTGGCCGCCTTGGCCGGGGCGCTGCGCACGGAGCTCGACGAGCTTGTACGAGAGGTCTCGTAGTACGAGGAAATCCGTAGTACGGTGACTCTCGTACTTGATCGATCCCCGGCATGCCCGGTCGTATCTGGAGAGCCTGATGAGTGCTGCCCCCGCCGCCTTCGCCGCCCTGTTCGCGCCCTACACGCTCCGCTCCGTCACCATCCCGAACCGGGTGTGGATGGCCCCGATGTGCCAGTACAGCGCCGAGGCGTTCGGGCCGAACGCGGGCGTGGCCGGCGACTGGCACTTCGCGCACTACGCCGCCCGCGCCACCGGCGGAACCGGATTGATCGTCCAGGAGGCCACCGCCGTCTCCCCGGAAGGCCGGATCTCCCCCTACGACCTCGGCATCTGGAACGACACCCAGGTCGATGCACTGCGCCGGATCACCGCCTTCGTCAAGTCCCAGGGCGCCGTCCCCGGGATCCAGATCGCTCATGCCGGCCGAAAGGCGTCCACCGACCGCACCTGGAAGGGCGGGCGACCGGTCGGAGCCGAGGCGCACGGCTGGCAGCCGGTCGCCCCGAGCCCCGTGCCCTTCTCCGAGGGGTACCCGGTACCCCACGAGCTGACGGTCGAGGAGATCCGGGAGATCACCGGCCAGTTCGCGGCCGCCGCCGAGCGCTCGCTGGCCGCGGGGTACGAGGTCGTCGAGATCCACGGCGCCCACGGCTACCTGATCGGCGAGTTCCTCTCCCCGTACAGCAACAAGCGCACCGACGCGTACGGCGGCTCCTTCGAGAACCGCACCCGCTTCGCCCTCGAAGTCGTGGACGCCGTAAGGGCGGTGTGGCCCGAGGAGCTCCCCCTCTTCTTCCGGATCTCCGCCACCGACTGGCTGGAGGAGGAGGGCTGGACCGCCGACGAGACGGTCCGCCTGGCCGACCTGCTGCTTGAACACGGCGTGGACCTGCTCGACGTCTCGACCGGCGGCCTCGCCCCGCACGCCACGATCCCCGTGGGCCCCGGCTACCAGGTCCCCTTCGCGGCCCGGGTCAAGGCCGGCACCGACCTGCCCGTGGCCGCCGTCGGCCTGATCACCGAACCGGAACAGGCCGAGAAGGTGCTCGCCAACGGGGAGGCCGACGCCGTCCTGCTGGGCCGGGAGCTCCTGCGCGACCCGTACTGGGCCCGCCGCGCGGCCCAGGAGCTGGGCGCGGAGATCCGTACGCCCGAGCAGTACCACCGCTCCTGGTGACGCGGGTTCGGCTCCGGCGGCCCCGCCCCGGAGCCGTACCGCCGGTTTCCCCGACCCGCCCGCCTGCTTCGACGACTCTCGTACGATGGGGTGCGCGGCATCCGGAACACATCGACCGAGTGAGTGGAGCAGGGACATGACGGAACGGGACGCCTCCCGCACCCTCGCCCACCCCGAGGAGGGCGAGATCCGCCTGGAAGGCGTGCTGCACGCGCTCTCCGACCCGGTCCGGCTGTCCATCGTCCTGGACCTGGCCGCCTCGGCCCAGGACCTGGCCTGCTCCTCCTTCGACCTGCCGGTCACCAAGTCCACGACCACGCACCACTTCCGCGTCCTGCGCGAGAGCGGCGTCGTCCGCCAGGCCTACCGTGGCACCACCAAGCTCAACGCCCTGCGCCGCGAGGAACTCCAGTCACTCTTCCCCGGCCTCCTCGACAGCGTCCTGGCGGCGGCCGCGGCCGAGGCGGCCCGGCTCGCGTCCTGAGCCGCGGCTCAGCAGGGGCCCTCGCCGGCGGTCACGGGCGTGGCCGTGTTCTCGGCGGTCACCGTCACGCCTTCGGCGATGTTCTCCTCCGTCAGCACCAGGGGGCCGAACACCGGGTTGAGGGGCAGGTCGTAGCCGGGCGGGGCCTGGGTCTCCTGCCAGTAGTAGACGCCGGTCGGCAGGGTGCGGGTGCACGTGCCGTCGGCCCCGGTGGTGCAGGTGGTGCCGATGGAGGTGTCCGGGTCGCTGCCGGTGGGCTGGAGTCCCGGGATGCCGTTCGTCTCCTCCCAGAGCTGGAAGACGCCGCCTCCCAGGGGGTCACCGGTCGTCGCGTCCTCCTTGATCACCGTGACGTCACCGAGAGACACACCGGGGCCCTCGCAGTGGTCCGGGCACCGGGCGGCACCCAGGGCGGCCGGGCTCGCGACGCCCGGCTGGTTCCGGACGGTCGTGATCGCTCCGGCCGCCGCCGCGGCGTACGAGGGCGTCGAAACCAGCACTGCCGTCGTCGCCACCCCGAGGACCCAGGGCCGCCACCCGTCCCCTGACCGGCGGAATCCGTTCGGTGCCATACCACTCCATCCGCATACCGCTCGGGGCCTTCGCTCCAGCGACATGATCGGCCCGCGCACGCGGGCCGGGACGGCGACACTCCCGCACGAGGGGATTCCGGCCGGAGGACCACTCGGAAGCACTTGCGCGGGGTACGACCCGGGCTCAGCCCGGGCCCGCCGCGTCCAACAGGCCCTGCCAGTCCGGGATCTTCACCGAACGGCGGCCCAGGGAGCGCCCGAGGTCGGCCTCGGCCGCCTCGATCGCCAGCCAGCCCGGCCACCGGACCGGGCGCAGACCCGCCGCCCGCAGGGCGTCCAACGGATCCCCCGGGAGATCGCGCCGGACCAGTGCCCCCGCGTCCTGGAGCAGTGCGGACACGGTCTCCTTGGCACAGGGCCGGTTCGTGCCGATCACCCCGGTCGGACCACGCTTGATCCAGCCGGCCACGTACTCGCCGACCGAGGCCCGGCCCGCGCGCAGCACCCGGCCCGCCGCGTGCGGAACCGTACCCTTCGCGGGGTCGAAGGGCAGCCCGGCGAGCGGAACGCCCTTGTACCCCACCGAGCGCAGCACCAACTGCGCCGCGACGTCCTCGTGCACACCCGTCCCGATCACCCCGCCCCGGCCGTCCGGGGCGGTGCGCTCGAAGCGCATCCCGGTGACCCGGCCGTCCGGCCCGCCGAGGATCTCCACCGGGCGCAGGTAGAACCGCAGCGCGATGCTGCGCGGCAGGCCGGCCGGCTCCGCCTGCGCCCAGCCGCGCAGCACCTCCAGGTTCCGCCGGGCCACTGCCGGCAGGGCGGCGGCCGCCACCGGGTCGGCGTACACGGGGTCGAGGGCCAGTTCGGCCGGATCGGTCCGGACGTCCACCCCCGGCAGCGTGCCCAGTTCGCGCAGCTCCTTGGTGGTGAACTTGGCCTGCGAGGGACCGCGCCGGGCGACCGTCGACACCGCGCGCACCCCGCTCTCCGCGAGCGCGCCGAGCGCCGACTGCGGCATGTCCGTCGGCGCCAGTTCGGCCGTACCCCGGGCCAGGATCCGCGTCACGTCCACCGCGACGTTGCCGGCCCCGACCACCACCGCCGCGTCCACGCCGGGCAGATCGAACGCCTCGGCGGCGGCGTCCGGGTGTCCGCTGTACCAGGACACGAAGGCCGTCGCGGAGTGCACCCCGGTCAGCTCCTCGCCGGGGATCCCCAGCATCCGGTCCCGGGCCGCGCCGACGCAGTACACCACCGCGTGGTACAGCTCCAGCAGCCGGTCGGTGGGCAGCGCCTCCCCGCCGACCTCGACGTTGCCGAGGAAGCGGATCCGCTCGTCCTCCAGCACGGTGCGCAGGTTGCCCTGGAGCGACTTGATCTTCTCGTGGTCGGGGGCGACCCCGTACCGGACGAGCCCGTAGGGGGCGGGGAGCCGGTCCAGCACGTCCACCCGTACCCCGGGCACCTCGCGCTGCTGTACCAGCGTCTGGGCCGCGTAGACCCCGCTGGGGCCCGATCCGACGACGGCGACACGAAGCACGGCGGAGCTCCTCCCGCAGGTGTTCCCAGCATGACACCGGCCCCTCGCGGAGTCAGCCCATCGCGCGCATCCGGTGGATCTCGGCGCTCTGGGTGGCCACCACCTCGGTCGCCATCTCCTCCACGGCCACGTTGTTCCCACCCGCCAGCGCCTCGCCGGCCATCGTCACGGCGCCCTCGTGGTGGGTGGTCATCAGCTTCAGGAAGAGCCGGTCGAAGTCGGTCCCCGTGGCCGCGGTGAGTTCCGCCAGCTGCCGCTCGGTCGCCATCCCCGGCATCGCGCCGTGGTCATGGCCCGCCGCCGGTGCCGCGGGCGTGGCGGTGGCCGGGGGAGGGGTCGTGGCGGGGTGGCGGGTCAACCACTTCTCCATCGCGCCGATTTCGGGCTTCTGGGCCGCGGTGATCCGCTCCGCCAGCCGTTTGACCCCCTCCGATGCGGCCCGGTCCGGTGCCAGGGCGCTCATCGTGAGTGCCTGCCGGTGGTGTTCGATCATGCGTGACACGTAGGTGCGGTCGGCGGCGTTCGGGCTGTCGTCGGGTTTCGCCTTCGCGGCCTCCTCCGGGGTGAGGTGGCGGGCCTCCTCGCCCGGCCCGCCCGGCGCGACGATCGTGGCCCGATCCGATCCGTCGTCCCCCTGGCAGCCGGGGAGCATCAGCAGCAGGCCGGCGGTCACGACCGTGGCCGCGGCCGTGGCGGCGAACCGGCCGGGCCGCGCCGATAAGACCGTGCGGAGGACCCCGTGGGCTTTTGCCATGTCCATGAAGGGAAGATACTGCCGGGGTCCTGGTTCCGCTCCCTCACGGGCGGAACCGATCGGGCTCTCAAAGGAGGGCACAGTGACCTCGCTCCACAACAGGCGGGTACACAGCAGGAGCGTGGGGGTGGCCGTCGCCGCGGCCGGTCTCCTCACCACGCTCCTGGCGGCAGCCGGACCGGCCGCCGCCACCCCCGACCCGGGCGACTTGACACCCGGCAGTGCGCATCAGCACGACGCGGGCCTCACCGAGGGCCGGGAACTCGCCCCGGGGGACATCCCCGGCCAGGACGAGATCGTGCACAGCGCCAACGTCAAGCCCCTGGCCAACATCCCCAGCACCGACCCCACGGGGATCAACACCGACCTGGCCTTCCAGGGCAGGTACGCCTACGCGGGCAGCTACAGCGGCTTCACCATCTACGACATCGCCGATCCGAAGGCACCGAAGACCGTCACCCAGGTGCTCTGCCCCGGTGGCCAGAACGACATCTCCGTCCACGGCGACCTGCTCTTCCTCTCCACCGACTCCTCGCGCAGCGACGACTCCTGCAACAGCGTCTCGCAGCCCGCCACGGAGAAGTCCTCGTGGGAGGGCATCAAGATCTTCGACATCAAGGACAAGAAGAACCCCAGGTACATCAAGTCCGTCGAGACGGCCTGCGGTTCGCACACCCACACCCTGGTGCCGGGCGACCGCGACCTCTACCTCTACGTCGCCTCGTACTCCCCCAACGAGGCCTTCCCCGACTGCAAGCCGCCGCACGACGGCATCTCGGTCGTGAAGGTCCCGAAGAAGGCGCCGACGAAGGCCGCGGTCGTCGCCTTCCCGGTCCTCTTCCCCGACGGCGGCAACCCGGGCGCGCCCACCAACCCCGGCGTCTCCAAGACCACCGGCTGCCACGACATCACCGTGCTGCCGTCGAAGAACCTGGCCGCCGGCGCCTGCATGGGTGACGGCATCCTCTTCGACATCAGCAGGCCCGAGCAGCCGCGGGTCATCGACCGGGTCCAGGACAACGTGAACTTCGCGTTCTGGCACTCGGCCACCTTCAACGAGCGCGCGAACAAGGTGGTGTTCACCGACGAACTCGGCGGCGGTGGCGGCGCCACCTGCAACGAGGCCACCGGTCCCGACCGCGGCGCCGACGGGATCTACGACATCACCGGCCGCGGGGACCAGCGCAAACTCGTCTTCCGCGGCTACTTCAAGATCCCGCGCCACCAGGCCGACACCGAGAACTGCGTGGCGCACAACGGTTCGCTGGTCCCGGTCGGCGGCGGCCGCGACATCATGGTGCAGGCCTGGTACCAGGGCGGTGTCTCCGTCTGGGAGTTCACCGACTCGGCCCGCCCCCGCGAGATCGCCTACTTCGAGCGCGGGCCGCTGACGACGGACCAGCTCGGACTCGGTGGGTCCTGGTCGGCGTACTACTACAACGGGCACATCTACTCGAACGACATCGTCAAGGGCCTCGACGTGCTGCGGCTCCAAGACCGGCGCACCGACAACGCCACGCGGGTGCGCATGGACCGGCTCAACGTGCAGACCCAGCCCGAGTACCACTGACCTCCGGCGCGTCCGAGGTGCTACGGGCGCCAGGTCTGTGAGGGGAACGTTCCGCCGGGCGGCGCGCCGTCCGGCGGGACTCCGAGCTCCCAGTCCAGCCCGTAGCGCTGGAACAGCTCGGCCCGCAGCCGCTGCGCCGGCATCGGGGCCCCGGGCAGCAGGATCGCCACGACGGCGCCCATCAACAGGGCACGCAGCAAGGGATAGTCCGTGTCCGGGTCCGCCGAGCCGTACCGCACGACGGTGTCCCGCAGCAGCTCCGCCAACCGCTGCTGCTCGGGACACTGCACGAAGCCCTCGGCCGTCAGGATGCCCGCCATGTGCGTGCGCATCAGCAGGGGTTCGTCCCGGGCCAGCCCCAGGACGGCGTCGACGGCACGCGCGAGCCGCTCGCGCCCGCACTCGCTGTGGGGCTCCCGTTCCAGGGCGTCGTGGAGGGTCAGGTGCATCAGCCGGTGCACCGCGGACTGCAGCAACTGCCGT
This sequence comes from Streptomyces virginiae, assembly GCF_041432505.1. Taxonomy (GTDB): domain Bacteria; phylum Actinomycetota; class Actinomycetes; order Streptomycetales; family Streptomycetaceae; genus Streptomyces; species Streptomyces virginiae_A. The sequence goes on along the minus strand of NZ_CP107871.1, from coordinate 1,248,122 downwards.
TTGCCCGGGAAGTAGTACGAGACCAGGCCGCGTGCCGCGCCCGCCCGGTCGGCGATGTCGCCGAGCGTCGTGGCCTCGTAGCCGTGCTCGGCCACGAGTTCGACCGTGGACTGCAGCAGCCGCTCCCGGGAACGTCTGCGCAATTCTTCATTGACCGATGCGCTGCGCGGGGACATGCTTACTCCTGCGTTGACTGGCTCCCGGCCAATATACTCAGCGCACGGGGTCGCCTGCTCTGGGTGACACGGGGGATCATCCAGGGCAGGCACGCCGTACCCTTACCGCTCCACCGGGTCGCATCCGCGTTCGCGCACGGGCACGGACGTCGCCAGAGCCACCAGGGCCACTCCCAGGAGCCAGCCCGCCAGCACGTCCGACGGCCAGTGCACCCCGAGGTACACCCGGGTGAAGCCGACCCCGAGCACCGAGACCACCGCCACCGTCCAGGCGGCCACCCGGCGGACGCCCGGCGCCCGGCCCGGCGGCGGGCGGGGGAGCAGCCACAGGAGCAGTCCGCACACCACGGTCGCCGTCATGGCGTGCCCGGACGGGTAGGCCGCGTACTGCGCCGAGTCCACCGGATCCGACCACACCGGCCGATCCCGCCCCACCAGTAGCTTCAACCCCTGCTGCAGCGCCGACGCCGCCAGCGTCACGAGGGCCACCAGCAGCGCCCGTCTCCGATCGCCCCGCCACCACAGCAGGACGCAGGCGACCGCCGCCAGCGCCCGCATGGTCCAGGGGTCCCACACCCAGTCGCTGAGCACCCGCATGGACCGGGTGACGGCGGGGTGGGTCACGGCGTGGGCGTGCAGATCCCGCGCGACCCGCTCGTCGTACGCGATCAGCGGCCGCCATCCCGCCACCACCAGCGCCGTCAAGGCCGCCGCGAGCAGCGCACAGCCGATGCCCGTCCACCACAGGGGATCTTTGCGCATGCCCCGATCCTCGCACCGTCGGGCGCCGACGGGCGGCGGGCAGCGCCGAGGCCCGCCTTGCTAAGCCAGGGCGCTCAGCCCCGGTACGAAGGCCACCACCAGCGGGATCGCGGGGACCAGCGTCGCCAGTGCCGTCAGCCGCAGCCGACGGCCGGGGGAGAGCCGGGGCGCCGCCGACAGCAGCCGGCGCACCCGCTGCGGCACGTGCGCGTGCTCGGGCGAGGAGGACCCGAACACCCCCCGGTCCTCGTTGAGTCCGACCAGCGCCAGCGCGATCGTCAGCCGCCCGAACCGCCGGGAGGCCACATCGTCGGCGGCCATCTCCACCAGCCGGTGCATCTCCGCCTCGAACGCCGCGAAGACCGGCACCTGCGGGAAGCCCCGGGCCAGCGCCCGCGAGCAGTGCAGCAGCCAGTCGTGCCGGGCCGCGGCGTGTCCCTGCTCGTGCGCCAGCACGGCGTCCAGCTGGCTGCCCTTCAGCCGGGCCAGCGCCGCCGTCGTGACCACCAGCTGCGGGGCCGCCCCCGGCAGCCACCAGGCGTCCGGCCGCGGACCCTCCAGGACGACGAGCCGCGCGCCCGTCGGGTCCTCCCCGGGCAGCAGCGGGGCCCGTACCAGCAGTTCGCTGCCCTGCGCCCGCCGCCGCGCCCGCGCCCGCAGCACCTCACCCGTCAGCATGGCCGCGGTCCACAACCCGCCGCCCGCCAGCACCAGCGCCGTGAGAGCGGCCCACGGCCCGCCGGCCGCGCCCAAGGCGTAGGCGTCGACCACCCCGTGCGGGGCGGAGGCGAACAAGCGGCCCCGGACCTCCTGCCAGGCGGCCGCCGCGCTCAGCAGCATCGACAGCCCGAAGCACAGGAGCACGGCACCGACCACGCACTGCCACACCCACAGGGCGACGACCGGCTCACGCTCGGGCCATCGGGCCCGGGCGAGCAGACGGGGGGCGAGCACCGCGGTCAGGGCGCCGAGCAGGAGGAGAACGGCGGGGACCATCATGGCCGTCAGCCTATGAGCGAGGGACTACCTGCGGGTACGTCCTCGGGCCATTGGTGACGCAGGACACGTCCGCCGGCGCCGTCACATCGTGAGCAACATGGCCAACATCCCCATTCCCATGGCGAGTCGGCAGGCGCGGATGAGTTCGGGGGGTCCGCCCCGGCCGGCGGCCGACCGGGGTGACACGGGGCCGCCCTCGGTGATCAGCCGGGTCCCGCCGAGCATCACGTACCCGGCGTAGTAGAGGAGCAGCGCGCCCGTCAGCAGGGGCGGGCCGGCCGCCTGGGCGTGCTCCTGCCCGTGCCCGGACCCGGCGCCCGCCATCAGGGCCATGTAGACCATCGTCAGCGAGCCGACCAGGTGGTGCGCGTGGTGCGGGCCGCCCCGCAGCAGCCACAGGGCGTGCAGGGCCGCACCGCCGAAGACCACGCCCAGCACGGGCGCCCGCCACCCGTCGTCGTGCCCGCCGAGGGGCACGGCCATCAGGGCCATCCCGAATCCCATCACCGCCTCCCCGGCGGCGCCGACCGAACCCCGCGCCCGCCGCAGGCAGTACGCACCGCTCACCGCGCACAGCAGCACCAGCAGCCAGGAGGAGACGGAGGCGGTGAGGGACGTGGTGGAACCGTGCACGGCGGAACCTCCCGGTTCGTCGGCGTCACGGGGAGAGATGCCCCTCTCACAGCACCCTCACGCGGCTCCGGGTTAGGCTCTCCGTGCCTTCCCGGCATGTCATATGCCGCCGCACTGAACGGAGCGCCCGATGACGACCGCCCAGCCCGAAGCCCTCAGTTTCCGCAGCGCCGTGGAGGCGGACGTACCGGAACTGGTGGCGCTCGTCGAGTCCGCCTACCGAGGCGACGCGAGCCGGGCGGGCTGGACCACCGAGGCCGACTACCTGGACGGGCAGCGCACCGACCCGGACGGGGTCCGCGCGGTCATCGCCGCCCCGGACGGGGTCCTGCTCGTCGTCGAGCGCGCGGACGAGATCGTCGCCTGCTGCCAGCTCGAACACCGGGACGACCACGTCTACTTCGGGATGTTCGCCGTCCGCCCCGGCCTCCAGGGCGCGGGCCTCGGCAAGGAGATCCTGGCCGAGGCCGAGCGCCGCGCCCGCGAGACGTGGGCCGCCAAGGAGATGCGGATGACGGTGGTGCACGTACGCGAGGAGCTCATCGCCTACTACGTGCGCCGCGGTTACCGGCGCACCGGCGAGATGAGCCCCTTCCCCTACGGTGACGAGCGCTTCGGCGTCCCGCTCCGCGAGGACCTGGCCTTCGAGCTGCTGGTCAAGTCGCTCTGAGCCGAAGCCGAAGCCGGGTCGCCGCCGTCAGGCGGTGAAGCGGCCGGTGCTGCGGATCTCCGGGAAGTCCGTGACCGCGCCGTCCAGTCCGAGCGCCCGCGCGAGCCGCAGCAGGTCCAGCGTGTCGACCGCCAGGCCGGTCACGCGCAGGCCCGCCGCGTGCGCCGAGTCCACCGTCTCCAGGCTGAGCCGGTGGACGTCCACGGCGACCGCCGCTGCGCCCACGGCCGACGCCCGTTCCACGACCGACCCGGCCTCGCCGCCGGGGGAGGCCGCGTACAGGACGGTCCGTACGCCCGGCACCAGCCGGGCCGTCTCGGCGAGCACCCCGTCCTGGGCGGAGGCCACCTCGATCCGGGAGGTCAGGTCGTGGCGCAGGATCAGCGCCGCGAGTGCGGTGGCGGTGGCCACGTCGCCGACGAGGGCCTGGATCGGCACCCGGACCGCGTCCAGGACCTCCTCCAGGACGGGCACGCGCTCGCCCTGACCGGCGTCCAGCTCGCGCAGCTCGGCCACGGTCAGATCGGCGACGGCCCCCGAGCCGTCGGTGGTCCGGTCCACGTCGGGGTCGTGCACGGCGACCAGGGCTCCGTCCTTGCTCAGACGCAGATCCAGAGCGATGACGTCCATGCCGCAACGTTCCGCTCGGAGGTACGACCGCAGGGTGTTCTCCGGTTCGACACCCATGACCCCGCGGTGACCGATGGTGAGGAAAGTCAAGGTTCTCTCGCTTCCGTCGACGGCGGCTCCCCGCGCGGCTTCGGTGTCCCGACCGGCCGCGCGCGATGAGGTCGCATGCTAATGCGCCGAGGGTGCGATGGGACCGGGCGTGCAAGGCCCCCGAGGAGCGCTCCGGCCGCTTCCCGCCAGGGTTGTGCGCCCCACCGGGAGCGGCGTCGCGCCTGTCGCGTCACCCGGGCGTGGGCGCGTCCCCGTCGGCTTGACGACCCGGGTCGCGCCGGCCCTCGCGGAGCCCGTCCAGGTCCGTGAGCAGGGCCTCGGCGAGCTCGAGTTCGGCCAGGTGCTGCCGCTCGCTCCAGCGCAGCGCGAGGGTCGGGAACGTCCATTCCGGTACGCCGCTCGCGTGCTCCATCGCCTCCCGTACGGCGGCCAGCTCGCCCCGGGTGCGCTCCAGGTGCTCGCCGACCATCGCGCGCAGCCGCTCCGGCTCGGCCAGGTGGCCGAGCCAGATCCGCAGCAGCAGCCCGTGCTTGAGGACCGGGGGACCGGCCTCCGCGGTGTCGGCGGCCCAGCCGGCCAGCGCGCCGCGTCCGGCGTCGGTGATGGCGTAGCGGCGCTTGGCCCGCGCCTCCTCGGGTCCCGAGCGCACGGAGGCCGCGTAGCCCAGTTCCTCCAGACGGCGCAGCTCCGCGTAGATCTGGCTGATGGCCGGTGACCAGTAGAAGAAACGGAGCGAGGAGTCCGCCCACTTCTTCAGCTCGTACCCGGTCCGCTCGCCCGGGAAGGAGAGCAGGCCCAGAACGGCCCACGCGGTCGGCGGCAGCTCTTGCTTCTTCGACTCCTGACTACTAGTCATATTTCGAATTGAAGTGAGACCGGGTACGCGACGCAACCCTGGAGGCACAGTGGAATTCTCCGTGATCTTCGAAGCTCAGCTTGCCGACCCGACGGTGGAACGGGAGCACCAGCTCATCCGCGACTGCGTCGAGCAGGCCGTGCTCGCCGAACGCATGGGATTCGACCGGATCTGGGCGGTCGAGCACCACTCGCTCAAGTGGTACGCGCACATGTCGGCCCCCGAGATCTTCCTGACCTGGGTCGCGGCCAGGACGAACACCATACGCATCGGCCACGGCGTCGTGTGCATGCCCTTCAACTTCAACCACCCTGTGCGGGTCGCCGAGCGGGCCGCCATGCTCGACCTGCTCTCGGGCGGGCGCCTCGATCTCGGGGCCGGGCGCGGTGGCACCGAGCAGGAGACCTCCTTGTGCGGGGTGGACCGGGACCGCACCACGGCCGAGGTCGAGGAGGCCCTGCGGATCATCGGACGCGCCTGGCGGGAGGAGGAGCTGGAGTACCACGGCCGGCTGATCGACATCGACCCGCACCCGATCCTGCCGAGGCCGCGCCAGACTCCGCATCCGCCGCTGTTCCTGGCGTGCAGCCGGGGCGAGACCCTGGTTCGGGCGGCCGAGCTGGGGATCGGGGCGCTGGTGATGGGCTTCGCCGGTCCCGAGTCCATCGCGGGGATGCGCTCCGTCTACGACGCGGCGATCGCGGGGCGGGACGGCAGCCGCTTCGTGTCCACGGTGGTCAACGATCACTTCTCCGTGCTGTGCCCGACCATCGTGCTCGACGACCGGGAGGAGGCGCGCCGGATCGGCACCCGGGGGCAGCGGTTCTTCGCCCAGTCCATCGGCCACTGGTACGGCGGGGCCGGTGTCCCGGACGAGGCGGTGGTCGCGGGCGCCGACGAGGCCGCGGAGATGCGCAGGGCCGCCGAGCAGATGGTGGCCCGGCTGCACGAGCTGGACATCCCCGTCCGGCCGAACGCGACGGCCACCTTCGACGCCGATCATGCCTACGGCACCGCCGACGACGCGATCGCGTACGTGGAGCGGCTGCGGGAGGCGGGCGCCGACGAGATCATGTGTCTGATCCAGATGGGGACCGTGGGGCAGGAAGCCTGCCTGGAGACCTTGAGGCAATGGGGCGAAAAGGTCATTCCGCACTTCCGTGGTGTGTGATCTGCGCCTCTGCCGCCGGCGGGACTCCGCCCACCCAGGCCCCGTCGACCGGTGGTCTTCGGCCGGGGAAGCCTTGGCGCAACTGGGCGGAGTCCTCGATTCCACAGCGACGGACGGGAAGACTTCCGGTGAAATAGGGGGTGACGCAGGATAATTTCCCGAGTTCCCTCTTGAGGGGGAGAGCCTCGCGCGCATACCCTGCCCATACGTGAGGTTCTCCTGTGGAGGAAGTGACATGACGGAAACTCTTGTGCCCGGTACCGGCGGCGCCGTGATAACCGCTGGAGCGCGGGTGGTCGACCACCCCGCGTGGCCCGAGCTCAAGGCCGCCGTGGAGGAGATCCGGCCCTGGCAGGCCACCGACGGCTCCATCGACTTCGAGGTCGAGGGTGCGCACGGCCGTGCCACCGTCCTGGCCGCGGTGGAACGCGTGATCACGGCGGTCGAGGCGCTCTCGCCGCTGCTCCCGCACGGTGCCGCGTACCACCAGGCCCTCGTCGCCGACCTGCGCAAGTGGGCCGCGGACGACTTCAAGGTGCCGGACTTCCTCGACTCCCTGCTGGCCTTCCACCCGGCGGCCGAGCGCGCCGACGGGCTCCAGCACCTGGTCGTCTTCCCCATGTACACCCAGAACGGCAACCTGGACCGCAACCTGGAAGCCGTCGTGCTCAAGATGGTGTGGCCCGAGTGGCTCGCCGAGCTGGAGCGCACCCGGTACGACAACCCGCTCTTCCTCGGCATCACCTTCGAGGACTTCACCCCGGGCTACGACACCCACTCGGCCGTCCTCTTCCCGGAGACCATCGCCGTGCGCGAGGCCCCCGAGCGCTTCACCTGGGGTGGCATCTTCTGCGACCGCGAGGCCGCCCGCTACCGCAAGGTGACCGAGGCCGCCGTCGACATCCTGGGCATCGACCTGCCCGAGGACATCGCCCGCATGGTCGAGGACCAGGAGCGCTGCGAGAAGGCCTTCGTCCTGTGGGACATGGTCCACGACCGCACCCACAGCCACGGTGACCTGCCGTTCGACCCCTTCATGATCAAGCAGCGCCAGCCGTTCTGGATGTACGGCCTGGAGGAGCTGCGCTGCGACCTCACCGCCTTCAAGGAGGCCGTGAAGCTGGAGTCCGAGGGCAACGAGCACGGCCGTGACGTGCAGTACGCCGTCCTCTTCGACCGGATGTTCCGCTTCCCGGTCTCCGGCGACCGCAACCGCAACTACGACGGCCTCGGCGGCCAGCTGCTCTTCGCCTACCTCCACAAGCACGACGTCGTGCGCTGGACGGACAACAAGCTGAAGATCGACTGGATGCGCGCCCCGCAGGTCACCAACCAGCTGTGCGCCGAGATCGAGGACCTGTACCGGGCCGGCATCGACCGCCCGAAGCTCGTGCACTGGTTCAAGGCGTACGAGCTGGTCTCCACCTACCTCGCCCCGCACCCGGGTTCGAAGTGGGCCAAGGGCGCCGACGCCCTGGACCTGACGCAGCCGCCGCGCAAGCTCGTGGACGACGTGCTTCCGGACGAGTTTCCGCTCAGCATGTTCTTTGAGGCGCTCGCCAAGAAGCTCAAAGGCACGATCGCCTCGACCAAGGGCATCACGGCCCTGAACGCAGAGCAGGCCGAGCGAGTCGCCGCGTGAGCGCTCGCCCACAGGAGGCTGCACAGATGAACGGCTCCGGGAACGGCAACGGAAAGCTGCACGGAGCGGTGGTGGCGGTGGCCGGGGCCGGCGGGCCCGCCGGCCGTGCCACCCTGCTCCGCCTCGCCGAGGCGGGTGCGGTGGTCATCGCGTCCGACGCCGATCCGGCGCGGCTCGCGGAGGCCGTGGACGCGGCACGCTACGCCCACGGTGGCGCCACCATCACCGGTGACACCGTGGACCTGCTGGACCTGGACGCCACCAAGGCCTGGGCCGAGCAGACCGAGAAGGAGTTCGGCCGGATCGACGGCCTGGTCCACCTCGTCGGCGGCTGGCGCGGCAGCAAGACCTTCACCGACACCGACCTCGCGGACTGGACCTTCCTGGAGAAGCTCCTCATCCGCACGGTCCAGCACACCTCGCTGGCCTTCCACGACGGCCTGCTGCGCAGTGACCGCGGCCGCTACGTGCTGATCAGCCAGTCGGGGGCGCACAAGCCGGTCGCCAACAACGCCGCGTACAACGCGGGCAAGGCGGCGGCCGAGGCCTGGACCCTGGCCATGGCGGACTCCTTCCGCAAGGCGGGGGGTGACGAGGGCCCCGGCGCGGCAGCTGCGATCCTGGTCATCAAGGCACTGGTGCACGAGGCGATGCGCGCCGAGCGTCCCACTGCGAAGTTCGCGGGCTTCACCGACGTGACGGAACTGGCCGAGGCCATCGCCGGCGTCTGGGAGCGGCCCGCCATCGATGTGAACGGACAGCGTCTGTGGCTCACTCCGCAACCGTGAGAACCGAGGCAGGGAAGACCGACGCCAGGCGCCACCACGACCCGGCGGTGCGCGGCTTCGCGAGCGACAACTACGCGGGAGTGCATCCGGAGGTCCTGGCCGCCGTCGCGCTCGCCAACGGCGGCCACCAGGTCGCCTACGGGGAGGACGACTACACCGAGCACCTGCAGAAGGTCATCCGCAGCCACTTCGGGCCGTACGCGGAAGCCTTCCCGGTCTTCAACGGCACCGGCGCGAACGTCACCGCCCTCCAGGCGATGACGGACCGCTGGGGCGCCGTGATCTGCGCCAAGAGCGCCCACATCAACGTGGACGAGGGCGGCGCGCCGGAGCGGATGGCGGGCCTCAAGCTGCTTTCCGTCCCGACTCCGGACGGCAAGCTCACCCCCGAGCTGATCGACCAGGAGGCCTGGGGCTTCGAGGACGAGCACCGGGCGATGCCGCAGGTCGTGTCGATCACCCAGAACACCGAGCTGGGTACGGTCTACACCCCGGACGAGATCCGGGCGATCTGCGAGCACGCCCACGGGCTCGGCATGAAGGTCCACCTCGACGGCGCCCGGATAGCCAACGCCGCGGCCTCCCTCGACGTGCCGATGCGCGCCTTCACGAACGCGGTCGGCGTGGACGTGCTGTCGTACGGCGGCACCAAGAACGGCATGATGTTCGGCGAGGCCGTGGTGGTGCTCAACCCGGACGCGGTCCGGCAGATGAAGCACATCCGCAAGATGTCGATGCAGCTCGCGTCCAAGATGCGCTTCGTGTCGGTGCAGCTGGAGGCCCTGCTCGCCAAGGACCTGTGGCTGCGCAACGCCCGACACGCCAACGCGATGGCGCAGCGGCTCGCCGCCGGCGTGCGCGAGACGGACGGCGTGGAGATCCTCTACCCGGTGCAGGCGAACGCGGTGTTCGCGCGGCTGCCCCACGAGGTCTCGCGGCGACTGCAGAAGCGTTACCGCTTCTACTTCTGGGACGAGGCCGCGGGCGACGTCCGCTGGATGTGCGGCTACGACACCCAGGAAGAGGACGTGGACGGCTTCCTCCAGGCGCTGAAGGAAGAGCTGGCGCGCTAGCCGGCACACCCCCGCAGAATTGCATAGCTATACCTCCGACCGTAAATCTATTGATATACGGTCGGGGGTTTGCCTATGCTCCGGCCATGCGGCTCATCCAACAGAACCCTGATATTCACGCCTACTTGGCGTCCAGTGAGGCGATCGACCACTGGCATCCGGTCGTGCAGGAAACCTCCGACACGCTCTGGTCATCCCACGCCGATGCATACTCATACGCGAAGGTCGCCTTCGAGTTCGTCCGCGACACCATCCTGCACTCGGCCGATTCCGGCGACCCGCGCGTCGCCTGGCGCGCGTCCGACGTCCTCGCCACACGCAACGGCATCTGCTACGCCAAGGCCCACGCCTTCGTCGCCCTGCTGCGGGCCCAGGGCATTCCGGGGGCCCTGTGCTACCAACGCCTGGCCGACGACGACGGAACGAACCCCGTCGTGCACGGCCTGGTCGCCCTGCGGCTGCCCGGCGGTACACGTTGGTCCCGCCTCGACCCGCGCGGCAACAAGCCCGGAGTGGACGCCCGGTTCGACCTCGACCAGGAACGCCTGGCCTTCCCCGTACGCCCGGAACTCGGCGAGATCGACCACCCCGAGCTCCACGCCGCCCCCCACCCGGCCGTGCTCAAGGCCCTTCAGGAGTCCGCGGACCGGCCGATGCTGTGGCGGAACCTGCCGACAGCTCTGTAGGCCCCGCGACCTCGGCGCCGGCGGCGCCGGCGGGCTCCCGCGGCACCGTCAGGGCGTGCAGCAGCGCCGCCGCGAGCAACAGCCCGGCGATCCCGGTCAGCAGCGCCGCCGCGGGCGCGTCGGCCGCGATCCCGACCAGGGCCGCCCCGGCCGACGCGGCCGTCAGTTTCAGCCCCGCCCCCAGGGTGAACACCTGGGTCCGCACCCCGTCCGGTGCGTACCGCGCGCGGATCCGCAGCGTGGCCGTGAGCAGCGGCCCGTCGCACACCCCGGCGAGCGCGAACACCGCCGCCGTCACGGCCACCGACGGGGCGAACGCGGCCGCCGCGAGGGCCGCCCCGGTCCCGGCCAGCGCCCACCGCACCAGCCGGCCGGGCTCCACGGACGTGATCCGGCCGACCGTGAGCGAGCCGCCCAGCGCGCCCACCGCGAAGGCCGTCATCAGCACGCCCCCGCCACCGGGGCTGCCGAGCTCCGTGGCCAGCAGCACCGAGACGGTGGTGAGCGAGCCGATGCCCACGAAGCCCAGGGTCGTGGCCGAGGTGACCGCCCGTAGTTCCCGGACCCGCCACAGCGCCGCGAGCCCCGCCCCCAGCCCGGCCCGGGGCGCGCCCGGGACCGGGCCCGCGCCCTGGTCCTCGTACGGGAGGGTGGCCGCCAGCGCCGCCGCCAGGGCTCCGGACGCCGCCAGGACGGCCATGGCGGGCCCGGCCGACCCCAGTGCCGAGACCAGGCCGACCGCCGCCGGCGCGGTCACCGCCGCCGCGTTGTAGGTCGCGGCGTCCCAGCCGTACGCCCGGTCCCGCCCGGGTCCCGCCGGGACCAGGGCGGTGATCAGGCTGGACAGCCCGCCCGTCACCATCGGCCCGCAGGAGCCGCCGAGCACCGCCACGGCGAGCACCAGCGGTACGGGGGCCCGGCCGAGCAGGACGGTCAGCGCCGCGACGGCCGTCGCGAACCCGGCCAGGGCGCCGGCGTGGAAAAGGCGCGGACGGGCGGTCCGGGCCGCCGCGGCGCCCGCGAGCGGGGCGGCCAGGACGTGCGGGGCCAGCCAGGCCGTCAGGACGAACGCCCCGTGCGCCGCGCTCCCGGTGCGCTCCAGGGCGAGCAGCACCACGGCCATGCCCATGCCCTCCGAGGCGACGCGCGCCGCCAGCGCCGCCGCCAGGTACCGCCCGAAACCACCCATGGGACCCCTCCCCGGTACGCTGTAACGTCATAGACGCACAAGACGTTACGTCATGCGCGTGTACCGCGAAAGGACTTGGGATGGGTGACCCGGGGGAGGGCTTCTCGGCGGCCCGGCGACTGATCGACCTCGCCGAAGCGGTCCGGGCGGCCCCCGAACTGCCGCGCGCCGAGCTCGCGGAGCTGCTGGCCGGGCACGGGGAGCGCCCCGCCGACCTCACGGAGGAGGCGTTCACCGAATCGGGCGCGGCCGAACTGCGGGCCGCGGCCCGGCGGATGGGGGAGGTGCTGGGCGAGGTCGACGAGGACCGTGCCGCCGAGGCCCTCAACACGCTGTTCGCGGAGCACGGCACCCGCCCCCGCCTCACCCGCCACGACGGACACCCCTGGCACCTGCATGTCGACCGGGGCGAGGAGGCCGGGTGGGGCGAGTGGTTCCTCGCCTCGGGCGCCCTCGCGCTCGCCCAACTCCTCACGGAGTACGGGCGGATCGCCTGGGGCGCCTGCGCCGCCGCCGGCTGCGGGCGGTTCTTCCTCGCCACCGGTCCGGGGAGCGCGCGCCGCTACTGCTCCGGCAGCTGTGCCACGCGGGCGCGGGTCGCGGCTCACCGCCGCCGGAGGCGGGAGGCGCTGGGTTGAGGGGCAGGGGAGAGACCGGAGGATGATAGGAAACTTTCTTGTCAGACATCGTTGTCACTTGGCATGGGCATGAGTATCTTCGGGCCACCGGAACCCCTCCCACCGGAAGGCCCCCGATGCGTTTCGGAATCCCCGCCGGTCTCACCGCCCTCGCCCTCGGCCTGGCGATGACCCTGATCCCCCTCCCCACCCTCGCGGCTCCGGCCGCCCCCGCTCCCGCCGCCCCCGCCGAGTTCGCCCACCCCGGAGTCCTGAGCAGTCGCGCCCAACTGGACTTCGTACGCGCCCAGGTGCAGGCCGGTCGACAGCCCTGGAAAGCGGCCTACGACCAGATGACGGCGAGCGGGTACGGCTCGCTGTCACGTACCCCCCGGCCACGCGCGGTCGTCGAGTGCGGCTCCCACTCCAACCCGAACAACGGCTGTTCCGAGGAGCGCGAGGACGCCATCGCCGCGTACAGCCACGCGCTCGCCTGGTACATCACCCGGGACGCCCGGTACGCGAAGAAGTCGATCGAGCTGATGGACGCCTGGTCCGCGAAGATCAAGGACCACACCGGCAGCAACGCACCCCTGCAGAGCGGCTGGGCGGGCTCGACCTGGCCGCGCGCCGCCGAGATCGTCAAGCACACGTACACCGGCGGCTGGCCGAACCAGGGGCGCTTCGCGACGATGCTGCGCGAGGTCTATCTGCCCGAGGTGATCGGCGGGAGGCCGAACAGCAACGGCAACTGGGAACTGATCATGATGGACGCGGCCGTCGGCATCTCGGTCCACCTCGACGACCGTGCGAGCTACGACAAGGCGATGGCCGTTTACCTGGGGCGCGTCCCCGCCTACTTCTACCTGGCCGCCGACGGCGCGCAGCCCGCCTACCCGCCACGCTCGTCCATCGACACCCGCGCCGAGCTGATCGACCACTGGCACGGCCAGAGCACCTTCGTGGACGGACTCGCCCAGGAGACCTGCCGCGACTTCGGGCACACCGGCATGGGGATCGCCGCGGCCATGCACGTCGCCGAGACCTCACGGATCCAGGGCCTCGACCTCTATCCGCGGTTCAAGGACCGGTTCCGGCACGCGTTGGGCTTCCACGCGACCTACGAACTCGGCGCGGCCGTGCCCTCGTGGCTGTGCGGCGGGAAGTTGACCACGGGACTCGGCCCGGCCACCGAGGTCGGCTACAACGCCCTGCACACCCGGCTCGGCGTCACGCTGGAGAACACCCGCAGGCTCACCGAGGGCCGCCGGCCGGCGGGCACCGAGAACCACTTCGAGGCCTGGGAGACCCTGACCCACGCCGACAACCCGAACTGAGGTCAGCGGCTCTGCGATCCGTCAAGTCACGCGATGCAGCGACATGACGGGAGACAGGGGGCGAGGCGTACTGGAGGGGAAGACCGATCCTGCTTCCCCGAAAGAGGAGAACAGCTATGACCCAGCTTCTTCGAACCCGACGTCTCGCCCTGCTCGTCGCCTCGACCGCGGTCGCGGCGGGAGGCGTGCTGGTGCCCTCGACCGCCTTCGCCGCCACCCCGGAGGCGGCGCCCCACGCCGTCGACGGGGGGCAGCAGTGGCAGTGCTTCGCGGCCCCGTGCGAAGCCCCCGGAGGGGGGCACCACGACAAGTGGGACCACCACGACAAGTGGAAGCACCATGACGGGAAGGGCCACCGTCACGACAAGTGGAAGCACCATGACTGCAAGGGCCACCACCACGACAAGTGGAACCATCACGACAAAAAGGGCCACCACGGCAAGAAGGGGCACCACACCAAGTGGGACGTGCGTGTCGACGTGAACCTCTGAGGGTCGAGGTCGTCGATGTCGGCCTCCGGGACCCGTTGCGGTCCCGGAGGTCGGCGTCCTGGGCGGGGTCGGTCAGCCGGCCTCGCGGACCTCGGCCGCCGTCGGTGCGGTGCCGCCCAGGTGGGCCGGGAGCCACCACGAGTCGTCGGCGCCCTTCGGCTTGTCCGGGTAGGCGCGCTGCGCGGCGTCCAGCAGCTCCTGCACGCGCTCGCGCAGCCGCCGGGTGATGGCGCCGGCGTACTGGTCGGCCGGAGCCTCCACAGGCTCGCCCACGCGCATCGTCACCGGGATGTGGCTGCGCTTGAGGTTCTTCGGGCGGCCCTTGGTCCACAGCCGCTGGGTGCCCCACAGCGCCACCGGGATCAGCGGGACGCCGGCCTCCTGCGCCATGCGCGCGGCGCCCGACTTGAAGCTCTTGAGCGTGAAGGACTGGGAGATCGTCGCCTCGGGGAAGACGCCGATGATCTCGCCGGCCCGCAGCGAGTCCAGGGCGTGCTGGTAGGCGGCCTCACCCTGCTTGCGGTCGACGGGGATGTGCTTCATCGCGCGCATCAGCGGACCGGACACCTTGTGCCGGAACACCGACTCCTTGGCCATGAAACGGACCAGGCGCTTCTGCGGCCGCGCCGTCAGGCCGGCGAAGATGAAGTCGAGGTATCCGATGTGGTTCGACACCAGGACCGCACCGCCCTTGCGGGGGATGTTCTCGGTGCCCTTCATGTCGATACGGATGTCCAGCGCGCGGAAGAGTCCGTGCGCGGCGCCGATCACGGGAGGGTAGACGAGCTCAGCCATGGTGGGGAGACCCCGCTTTCTGCCTGGGGAGGTGCTCCCGGCCGGAAGTTACGGAAGCGTAGGTACGCGACCATGGGGATCGTGCCCCATACGCGGCCCGCTGGCCAGTCCAGAGGCTCCTACCCGGAGAGATTCTCATCACGCCGGGAATGTCGAGGGCCTGCCGGGTGCTCGGATCCACGGACGAGCGTACGAGGATGACGTACGCGGACGAATACGGCGACGGGAGCGCGAGTGCTGGGGCAGGAAGACGCGCGGACCCGGCTGGGAGCCGCCGAACTGGGCGCGGAACCGGGGGAGCGGGCCACCCTGGTGCAGTTCTCCAGCGCCTTCTGCCAGCCCTGCCGGGCCACCCGGCGGATTCTCGCCGAGGTCGCCGCGATGGTGGACGGGGTGGCGCACATCGAGATCGACGCCGAGGAGCGGCTCGACCTGGTGCGGGCCCTCGGGATCGAGAAGACCCCGACCGTACTGGTCCTGGACGCGGCGGGCCGGATCGTGCGGCGGGCGGCCGGGATGCCGCGCAAGGTGGACGTGATCGCCGCCCTGGGGGCCGCCGTATGACGCGTGGCCCCGCCGCCGGGCGGCCGGGCGTCGCCGTCGGGCGATCCGCGGTCGAGGGACCGGGGGCGCCGGTGCGCGCGCCCGCACACAGCGTGACGCGCCTGACATCTGCCCGATCTCGCTTGACTGGGTCCACGGGAGATCGCCAGGCTGGCGGTATGCGGTATGAACTCCTGCTCTACGGACGGGTCCATGTGGATCTCGTCCGCCACGCGAGCGCGCGCTGTCGGGCCCACTGAACATCCCGGCCCCCGATCCCCGACAGCGCCCGCGTGTCCCGCGGCAGAAGGCAGAACCCTGATGACTGCACCGACAGTCCCGACGGTCCCCACGGCTCCGTCCCCCCGATCCCCTCGTCCCGGCACCGCCCCGGCTCCGGCCCCGGGCGCGTCCCGCCCCGGCTCGCCCGACCTGCTGCGCTCGGTCTTCCGGCAGCACGCCGCAGGCGTCGCCGTGATCACCGCCCAGGACGGCGGCCGCCCGGTCGGGTTCACCGCCACCTCGCTCAACTCCGTCTCCGCCGATCCGCCGCTGCTGTCCTTCACGATCGGCACCGGCGCCTCCAGCTGGCCCGCGGTCCGCGACAGCGAGTACCTCGGCGTCCACATACTCGGCGAGCACCAACGGGAGCTGGCGGGGCTGTTCGCTCGCAGCGGAGCGGACCGTTTCGGTCCGCCGACCGGCTGGGCCGCGGGCCCGCACGGGGTGCCTGTGCTGGACGGCGTACTGGCGTGGCTGGTCTGCCGGGTGGTGGCTCGTGTGCCCGCCGGCGAACATCGTGTGATCATCGCTGAGGCGGTCGTCGGGGATCCGGCCGGCGAAGGCCGCCCCCTGCTGTACCACCAGGGGCGCTTCAACGCGTTGCGCGACTGAATCGTCCCTGCTTGGGAGGGTCGGACGGCGTTGGGCAGATCACAGCTCGGCAGCCTTGCGACTTGGCGGGACCCACGATGTACTGACGAGTAACATTCCCTTCGGAGCGCGGGCCGCCCCGACCGGGATCCGCCCGACAAGGCGCCTATGCTGCCTGCATAAGGCGGTACCAGAAAAGACGATGCGGTAGGAGAGCCGGCGTGAGCCTGAGGATCGTTGTCTGTGTGAAGTACGTGCCCGACGCCACGGGCGACCGGCAGTTCACCGAGGACTTGACCGTCAACCGTGACGACGTCGACGGCCTGCTGTCGGAGCTCGACGAGTACGCCGTCGAGCAGGCGCTGCAGATCGCCGACGAGGCCGACGATGCCGAGATCACCGTCCTGACGGTGGGCCCCGAGGACGCCAAGGACGCGCTGCGCAAGGCGCTCTCGATGGGCGCCGACAAGGCCATCCACGTCGAGGACGACGACCTGCACGGCACCGACGTCATGGGCACCTCGCTGGTGCTCGCCAAGGCGATCGAGAAGGCCGGCTACGACCTGGTCATCACCGGCATGGCGTCGACCGACGGCACCATGGGTGTGCTGCCGGCGATCCTGGCCGAGCGCCTGGGCGTCCCGCAGGTCACCCTGCTCTCCGAGGTCAAGGTCGAGGACGGCACCGTGACCGGCCGCCGTGACGGCGACACCGCGAGCGAGCAGCTGGAGGCCTCCCTCCCCGCGCTCGTCTCGGTGACGGACCAGTCGGGCGAGGCCCGCTACCCGTCCTTCAAGGGCATCATGGCCGCCAAGAAGAAGCCGGTCGAGTCCTGGGACCTGTCCGACCTGGACCTGGAGTCCGACGAGGTCGGCCTCGAGGGCTCCTGGACCGCGGTCGACTCCGCGGCGCAGCGCCCGGCCCGCACCGCCGGCACGATCGTCAAGGACGAGGGCGAGGGCGGCAAGCAGCTGGCCGAGTTCCTGGCCGGCCAGAAGTTCATCTAAGAACCTCGGCCACCCCTCTTAGCCCCCAGACACTTCGCAATCGCAGGAGAGCAGTCCCATGGCTGAAGTTCTCGTCTACGTCGACCACGTGGACGGTGCCGTCCGCAAGCCCACCCTCGAGCTGCTGACGCTGGCCCGCCGCATCGGCGAGCCCGTCGCCGTCGCCCTCGGCGCCGGTGCCGACGCCACCGCCGCGGTCCTCGCCGAGCACGGCGCGGTCAAGGTCCTCACCGCCGACGCCCCCGAGTTCACCGAGTACCTCGTCGTACCGAAGGTGGACGCGCTCCAGGCCGCGTACGAGGCCGTTTCCCCGGCCGCCGTGCTCGTCCCGTCCTCCGCCGAGGGCAAGGAGATCGCCGCACGCCTGGCCGTCCGTATCGGCTCGGGCATCATCACCGACGCCATCGACCTGGAGGCGGGTGACGAGGGCCCGGTCGCGACGCAGTCCGCCTTCGCCGCGTCGTTCACCACCAAGTCCCGCGTCTCCAAGGGCACCCCGGTCATCACCGTGAAGCCGAACTCGGCCCCGGTCGAGGCCGCTCCGGCCGCCGGCGCCGTCGAGGCGCTCGCCGTCACCTTCGGCGCCCTGGCCACCGGTACCAAGGTCACCGCTCGCACCCCGCGCGAGTCGACCGGCCGTCCCGAGCTGACCGAGGCCGCGATCGTCGTCTCCGGTGGCCGTGGCGTCAACGGTGCCGAGAACTTCGGCATCATCGAGGCCCTCGCGGACTCCCTCGGTGCGGCCGTCGGCGCCTCGCGTGCCGCCGTCGACGCCGGTTGGTACCCGCACACCAACCAGGTCGGCCAGACCGGTAAGTCGGTCTCCCCGCAGCTGTACATCGCCTCCGGTATCTCGGGCGCGATCCAGCACCGGGCCGGCATGCAGACCTCGAAGACCATCGTGGCCATCAACAAGGACGCCGAGGCCCCGATCTTCGACCTCGTCGACTACGGCGTCGTCGGCGACCTCTTCGCCGTCGTCCCGCAGCTGACGGACGAGATCAAGGCGCGCAAGGGCTAGAGCCCGATCCCGGGACGGCGTGCGTCGCTCACCGGGTGCACGAACGAGTGAGGGCCTTCCGGGGCCGGTGCGGACGCATACGTCCCCACCGGACCGGGAGGCCCTCGTCGTATGCGGACCCCGTCGTCCCCGAGGCGGCGGACGCTGCGCGGAACCCCCCTCGTGCGGTCGTGGGACGGGCGTAGGCTGCGGTCAGCCCGGGGAGGGCGCGGGAACGGGGAAGGGGTTCTTCCGATGCGGGGCGCGTTACTGGAGGGGCGTTACCGGCTGGAGCGCAGGCTCGGGGCCGGCGGGATGGGCGAGGTGTGGCAGGCCCGGGACCTACGGCTCGACCGGGAGGTCGCGGTCAAGGTGATCTCCCGAGGCGTGGCCGGCGACCACCTCCTGGAGGAGCGCTTCCGTAAGGAGGCCCGCACGGCCGCGGGCCTGACCCACCCTCGGATCGTGACGGTCCACGACCACGGTGAGGTCGAGGTCGACGGCAGTCCGGTGCTCTTCCTCGTCATGGAGCTGGTACGGGGGCGGCCCCTGACCGCCGTGCTGGGTGACCACCGCTCGGGTGCGGACCCCGCCGCCGTGGTCCGGTGGGCGGTGCAGATCTGCGAGGGCCTGGCCGCGGCGCACCGGGCCGGTGTCGTCCACCGGGACATCAAGCCGGCCAACATCATGGTCCACGGGCCCGCCGAGGCCGACGTCACCATCTGCGATTTCGGTATCGCCCGCCTCGCCGAGGAGACGGGCACCGGTCTGACCGCCACCGGCGCGGCCATCGGTACACCGACCTACATGTCCCCGGAACAGGCACGCGGCGACCGCCGTATCGACGGCCGCAGTGACCTGTACTCCCTCGGCTGCATGCTGTACGAGCTGCTGTCCGGCAGGCCGCCGTTCACCGGCTCCGGGCTGTCGGTGCTCTCGCAGCACCTCACCAGTGAGCCCACCCCGATCAGGAACCTCCGGCCCTCGGTGCCCGAGAAGCTGGAACGGCTGGTGCTGGAGCTGCTGGCCAAGGAACCCGCGGCGCGACCGGCCGACGCGCAGCAGGTGATCGACCGGCTGCGCAAGGCGGCGACGCGGGTCCGACCCCAGCCCCGGCCCCAGCCCCGGCCCCAGCCGCGACCCCGGCCCGAGCCCCGGCCACGCTCGCGGGCCGCCGCCGATCCGGCGGCGGAACACGGGACGGCGACCGCCCTGGGGGCCGACGCGCCCGCGGCGGCCCCCGCCGTTCGCGGCGGGTCCGGCCACCCGATCCCGGCCTCGTCCGTGCCCGGCACCCGGCCACGCCTCCTGTGGGGCTCGCTGCTCGCCGCCGCCGGGGTGTACGCCCAGCTCGTCGGACTGCGTGGTTGGGGCTCGACGACCCTGATGACGCTCGGCGCCGCACTGCTCGCCTACCTGGTGACGTTCTTCGTCTCCAGGAGTTCCGCCGACGTGACCGACGAGGACGGCCGGGGGGTCGCGGCGGCCGTCACGGCAGGCGTCCTCATCGGTGTGGTGCTGCTGTTCTGGCCGCCGGCCCCGTGGTGGGTGGGGGTGCTGGTCCTGTGCGTGGCATGGATGGCGCTGCTGTTCCTCTCCCATCTCGTACAAGGGCTGGTCGGGTCGCTGGCCCGGCTGGACCCGTGGGTGGCCTGGCTCGCCACCGAGGCCGGGCTGCTCAACGCGGCGGTGTTCGGCGGCGTTCTGGCGGCGAACGGAAAGGCCGTCTACGCGGCGGTGGCCCTGGGGCTGGTGATGTGGTTGGGCGCGGCCGTCTTCACGGCCGTCTGCGTTCCCCGGATGCGGGCGGCGCACGCTCCGGCCTGATCCGGGTCCACAGTCGCTGACCTGCGTACTCTCCGACGACGGGGCCGTGTGGTGTTTGTCACCGCGCGGCCCCGGGTCGTTTGTCCAGGACGGCGGAGGGACCATTGACGGAGCGGAACCTCGTGACTAAATTCTGCCATGCGGATCTATGCTTCCGTGAAGCGGAAAAGAGGAGAGTGCACGATGGGTCAGCAGGAGAAGGTGGCGACGAGCCTCGCAGGCGCGGTCAGCGAGGGCATCAGCGCCTCCCTCGCGCCGGTGGACGCGGAACTCGCGCGCCACTACCCGGGCGACCCCGGCACCCGGCAGCCGATCCACACGGTCTACGTACCCGGTGACGTCTTCGCCGCGGACACCATCCGCTCCTGGGGCGACCAGGCCCTGGCCGCCCTCGACGAGCACGCCCCGGACGCCGCCACCTTCGCCAAGGTGCTCGGCATCTCCGACGAGCTGGCCGTACCCGTCTACGACCGCGTCCGCGCCAAGCTCCGGAGCGAGCCCATCGAGGACCTCCGCGTCGACTTCGAGGACGGCTTCGGCGTCCGCTCCGACGAGGAGGAGGACCAGGCCGCGGCCCGCGCCGCCCGCCTCGTCTCGGAGGCCTTCTCCAACGGCACCAACGCGCCGTACATGGGCATCCGCATGAAGTGCATGGAGTCCAACGTCCGCGACCGCGGCATCCGCACCACGGACATCTTCCTCTCCGGCCTGCTGGAGCACGGCGGCCTGCCCGAGGGCCTCGTCCTGACCCTGCCGAAGGTCACCTACGCCGAGCAGGTCAGCGCCTTCGTCAAGCTGCTGGAGGCCTTCGAGAGCACCCGCGGCCTGCGCCCGGGCCGGATCGGCTTCGAGATCCAGATCGAGACCAGCCAGTCCATCCTCGCCTCCGACGGCACCGCCACCGTCGCCCGGATGATCGAGGCCTCCAAGGGCCGCGCTACCGGCCTGCACTACGGCACCTTCGACTACAGCGCCTGCGTCGGCGTCTCCGCCGCGTACCAGGCCAGCGACCACCCCGCCGCCGACCACGCGAAGGCGATCATGCAGGTCGCGGCCGCCGGTACCGGCGTACGCGTCTCCGACGGCTCCACCAACGTGCTGCCGATCGGCACCACCGAGAAGGTGCACGAGGGCTGGAAGCTCCACTACGGCCTGACCCGCCGGGCCCTGGCCCGCGCCTACTACCAGGGCTGGGACATGCACCCGGCGCACCTGCCGACCCGCTACGCGGCCGTCTTCACCTTCTACCGCGAGGGCCTGGAGGCCGCCGCGGCGCGCCTGAAGGCGTACGTGGCCAAGATCGAGGGCGACGTGATGGACGAGCCGGCCACCGCCAAGGCCCTGGCCGGCTACCTGGTCCGCGGCCTCGACTGCGGCGCGGTCGGCACCGACGAGGTCACCGCCCTCACCGGCCTGACCCGCGCGGAACTGGACGCCTTCGCCATCCCCCGCCGCTCGGCCACCCTGACGGCCACCAACTGACCCCACCCCTACGCCCGGCCCGGCCCCGACCTCACCGGGCCCGGGCCGTCGGCGCGTACGGGCCGGGCAGCACCCACCGGCGCGCGGCCGGCCGCGCTCCGGCTGATCGCCCCGTTGCCACGTCCGCCGGTCGTTCGCCGCCGCCGGGGCGGCCGTGCCTGTGCTGCGCGGCCTGATCCGGTGAAGGGTCAGTCGACCGGCGGGAGTTCGCCCGAGCCGCGGGGGATCAGGCGGGTCGGGAGTTCGATGCGGGACGGGGTCAGGTCCGCGCCCGCGAGGCGTTGGAAGAGGCGGTCCGTGGCAACCCGGCCCAGGGCCGCCGGGTCCTGGGCGACCACCGTCACGCCCGGGCGGAGCAGATCGGCCAGTTCGAAGTCGTCGAAGCCGACCAGCGCCACCGGACGGGCGTGCGCCGCGAGGACCCGTACCAGGGTCACCGTCACCCGGTTGTTGCCGGCGAACACGGCGGTCACCGGGTCCGGGCCCGCGAGCATCGCGCCGGCCGCCGCCGCGACCCGTTCCGGGGCCGTGGACCCGAGCGAGATCCAGGAGTCCGCCACCGGCAGGCCCGCGTCCGTCATCGCCGAGCGGTAGCCGCGCAGGCGTTCCGCCACCGTGTGGATGCGGGGATGGTCGCCGATGAAGCCGATCCGGCGGTGGCCGCCCGCGATCAGGTGGGCCACCCCGCCCCGGGCGCCGCCGAAGCTGTCCGAGAGGACGACATCGGCCTCGATCCGGCCCGCCGGGCGGTCCACGAACACCGTGGACACACCGGCCCGCATCTCCGGCTCCAGATAGCGGTGGTCGTCCCCGGCCGGGATCACGATCAGCCCGTCCACCCGGCGGGCGCACAGCGCGAGGGCCAACTCCCTTTCCCGGTCCGGGTCCTCGGCGCTGGAGCCGTTGATGAGCAGCGCCCCGTGCGCGCGGGCCACCTCCTCCACCGCCCGGTTCAGCGGACCGTAGAAGGGATCGGCGAGATCCTCCAGGACCAGGCCCACGGTGGCGGTACGGCCCTTGCGCAGCACGCGGGCACTGTCGTTGCGGCGGAAGCCGAGGGCCTCGATCGCCTCCTGGACCCGTCTTTCGGTCTCAGGGGTCACTCCCGGCTCACCGTTGACCACGCGCGACACCGTCTTCAGGCCGACGCCCGCCTGGGACGCCACGTCCTTCATCGTCGGCCGGTTGCCGTAGCGGAGCTCGGACGGGTGGCGGTTGTGGGGCACGGTGGCGAATCCTCCGGGGCTCACGAGCAGGGCTGTGACCTTGAGGATAAGCACTGGGTCGATCGCGAGGTTTTCGTGGCAGGCTGATGCGGGCAAGCCACTGGGGGCTCCGGACGAGCCATGGGGAAAGGGGTAGACGTGATTGTCTGGATCAACGGCACGTTCAGCGCCGGAAAGACCAGCACGGCCCGCGAACTGACCGGAATCCTGCCGGACAGCACCCTGTTCGACCCGGAGTTCATCGGCGACGCGCTGCGCGTGCTGCTACCGGCCAAGCGACTGGCCGAGGTCAGCGACTATCAGGACCTCCCGAGCTGGCGGCGGTTGGTGGTGGACACGGCCGCGGCGATGCTGGCCGAACTGGGCGGGGTGCTCGTCGTCCCGATGACCCTGCTGCGCCAGGAGTACCGGGACGAGATCTTCGGCGGGCTGGCGGCTCGGCGGATCCCGGTGCGGCATGTGTTGCTGGCGCCTGCGGAAACGATCCTTCGGGAGCGGATCGCGACACGGGAGGAACCGGGGGAGCCCGCGCAGGTCGATCTGCGCGTCCGGCAGTGGGCCTACGACCACATCCCGGTCTACCAGCAGGCCCTCGGCTGGCTGACCGCTGACGCGCACGTCATCGACAACGGGACGCTGACCCCGCGGGAGACCGCGGAGCGCATCGCCGAGGCCGTCCGCTCCGACAACGCGAAGGTCTGCGACATCGTGCAGACCCCGGAGCCCACCCGGGAGACGGTGGCCGCCGGGGTCCTGCTCTTCGACGACCAGGACCGGGTGCTGTTGGTCGATCCGACGTACAAGGCGGGCTGGGAGTTCCCGGGCGGGGTCGTCGAGGCGGGCGAGGCACCCGCCGGTGCGGGCGTTCGGGAGGTCGCCGAGGAACTGGGCGTCGTACTGGAGGAGCCGCCCGGGCTGTTGGTGGTCGACTGGGAGCCGCCCCAGCCGCCAGGCTACGGCGGGCTGCGCCTGCTCTTCGACGGCGGCCGGCTCTCGGCGGAGGCGACGGCCCGGCTCCGGCTGCCCGGCCCGGAACTGCGGGCCTGGCGCTTCGCCACGGAGGCCGAGGCCGCCGACATGCTCCCGCAGCACCGCTACGAACGCCTGCGCCGGGCCCTGCGCGCCCGCGAACGCGGCCGGCCCGCGTACCTGGAGGCGGGCACACCGGTCGGCTGAGCGACCACGCGCCGGTACGCCCCTCAGGCGGGCGTGCCCGCAGCGGCCTCGGCCAGGGCCGCGGCCGTGTCCACCGTCAGCGGATCTCCGTGGCCGAAGCAGGCGATCGAGGGGGCGAGCGCGGCCAGCCGGTGGAAGGTCTCGATCGCCCGCGCCCGGTCCACGTTGAAGACGCCCAGCATCAGCGGGCCGACGGCGGCGACGCAGTCGCCCGTGAACAGCACGCCGTGGCGCGGGAGGTGGATCCCGATGCTGCCGTCCGTGTGGCCCGGGGCGTGCACGACGTACGCCCCGTCCCCGAAGCCGAGCGCCTCCCCGTCCTCCACCTCGTGGTCGACCGGGGTGGGCGGCGCCTCGGGGACGGTCAGGCCATGCGCGTACAGCGGTATCTCCCAGTCCAGCAGCACCGGTTCGGGCATCGGCCGCTCGCCCCGGATCACCGGCGCGTCCGAGCGGTGCGCCAGCACCCGTGCGCCCCGGCGGGCACGGAGCTCACCCGCCGCGCCGACATGGTCGCGGTGGCAGTGCGTCAGGACGATCCGCTCCAGCCGTTCGGGCAGCAGCCCGAGGGAGCGGATCGCCTCCTCGATCCCGTCGGCGGACCCGGCATGGCCCGCGTCGATCAGGGTGAGGGCTTCGCCGTCCTGCCAGAGATAGGCCTGGCCGATGGGGAAGCGGAGCATGTGGAGCCGGTTCGGCAGTACTTCGACAAGATCCATTCGGCGAACGTACGGCCGGTCGGCAGCCGCGCGGGCGCGAATTCACCCGGAGCGAAGTACGCCCAGGGCGCACCGCGCGGCGGCGGCGCGTCCTGGGCGTACCTACGTACCAGTTCATGCTCTGTCGGCCGGTACGGGCCCCGGCGGGCGGGTCAGGCGCGCTTGGACTCCGCGTAGTCGACGAGGAAGAGGGCCTCCGCCACCGACAGGCGCTCCAGCTCCTGCGGCGACACGCTCTCGTTGACCGCGTGGATCTGCGCCTCCGGCTCGCTCAGCCCGATCAGCAGCATCTCCGCCTCCGGGTACAGGGACGTCAGCGTGTTGCACAGCGGAATCGATCCGCCCATGCCGCTGATCTGCATCTCCTGGCCGGGGTAGGCGGCTTCCAGGGCCCTGCGCATCGACGTGTACGCCGGGCTGTCGGTGTCCGCCTGGAACGGCTGGCCCTGACCGACGACCTCCAGTTCGAGGCGCGCCTTCCACGGGGTGTGCGCCTCCAGGTGGGCCTGCAGCAGCTTGACGGCCGCGGCGGTGTCCACGCCCGGCGGCACCCGCAGGCTGATCAGCGCGCCCGCGCTCGCGTGCACCGAGGGCGTCGCGCCGATGACCGGCGGGCAGTCGATGCCGAGGACCGTGACGGCCGGGCGGGCCCACAGCCGGTCCGCGATCGGGCCCTCGCCGATGAGCTCGACACCGTCGAGGACCTTCGCGTCGGCGCGGAAGTCCGCCTCCGGGTACTGCAGCCCGTCCCACACCTCGTCCGAGGCCAGCCCGTCCACGGTCGTCGAACCGTCCGCCGCGCGCAGCGAGTCGAGTACGCGGATCAGCGCGGCCAGCGCGTCGGGGGCGGCGCCGCCGAACATGCCCGAGTGCAGGTTGCCGCCCAGCGTGTCGATCTTCACCTTGACCAGGCACATGCCGCGCAGGGTGGCCGTCACCGTCGGCAGCCCGAGCCGGAAGTTGCCCGCGTCGCCGATGACGATGGTGTCGGCGGTCAGCAGCTCCGGGTGCGCCTCCGCGTACTGCTGGAGGCCGCCGGTGCCCTGCTCCTCCGAGCCCTCGACGATCACCTTCACGTGCACGGGCACACCGCCGTTGGCCTTCAGCGCGCGCAGCGCCAGCAGGTGCATGATGAACCCGCCCTTGCAGTCGGCCGCGCCGCGCCCGTACCAGCGGCCGTCGCGTTCGGTCAGCTCGAAGGCGGGGGAGGTCCAGGCCGCGTCGTCGAGCGGCGGCTGGACGTCGTAGTGCGCGTAGAGCAGCACGGTCGGCGCGCCCTCGGGGCCGGGCAGGAAGCCGTAGACCGACTGGGTGCCGTCGGGGGTGTCGAGCAGCGCCACGTCCTGGAAGCCCTCGACGCGCAGGGCGTCGGCCACCCAGTTCGCGGCGGCCTCGCTCTCGCTCTTGGGGAACTGCGCCCAGTCCGCCACCGACTGGAAGGCCACCAGCTCGGTCAGCTCCCGCTTGGCGCGCGGCATCAGCGAGGCGATGGTCTCGGCGATCGGATTCTGGGACATGGGCACGCTCCTTCTGGGTGCGACGTTGTTCTGTGTGTACGCCGCCCGCACGCGCGGGGTGTGCGTATGCCGGGTGGGCGAAAGACAGTCTTGATCCTCGCACAGCGGGACCGGGCGGTGTCTCGCCGTAGGATTTCCCCGGCATCGGAGCAACCGGGTGATCAGGAGCAGCGACACATCGTGAGCAGCGACGACGACGTACGCGACGCAGACGCAGGGGCGGACGCAGGCGCAGGCATGGACGCGAGCGCGGAGGCGGGCGCGAGCGCGGACGCCGACGCGGACGCAGGCGTGGGCGCAGACGCAGACGCAGACGCAGACGCAGACGCAGGCGGGGGCACGGGGCAGGACGCCCAGGGGGCGGGCGACGAGGCGGCCGGGGAGACCGGCGAGGTGTGGGACGTGGTCGTGGTCGGCGCGGGACCTGCCGGGTCCTCGGCCGCGTACGCGGCGGCGACGGCCGGGCGGCGCGTCCTGCTGCTGGAGAAGGCCGAGCTGCCCCGGTACAAGACCTGTGGCGGCGGCATCATCGGCCCCTCCCGCGACGCCCTGCCTCCGGGGTTCGTGCTGCCCCTCAAGGACCGCATCCACGCGGTCACCTTCTCGATGGACGGGAAGCTGACCCGCACCCGACGCTCGAAGCACATGCTGTTCGGGCTCATCAACCGCCCGGAGTTCGACGCCGGCCTGGTCGCCGAGGCCGAGAAGGCCGGCGCCACCATCCTTACGGGTACGGCCGTGGCCCGCGTCGAACAGCACGGGGCGGCCGTCCCCGACCGGCGCACCGTCGCCGTGGTGCTCGCCGACGGCGAGACGGTGCTGGCCCGCGCGGTGGTCGGCGCGGACGGCAGCGCGAGCCGGATCGGCGCGCACGTCGGCGTGGAGATGGACCAGGTGGACCTGGGACTGGAGGCGGAGATCCCCGTCCCCGAGACGGTCGCGGAGGACTGGAAGGGGCGGGTGCTGATCGACTGGGGCCCGCTGCCCGGCAGTTACGGCTGGGTCTTCCCCAAGGGCGACACCCTGACCGTCGGGGTCATCTCGGCCAAGGGCGAGGGCGCCGCGACCAAGCGCTACCTGGACGACTTCATCGCCCGGCTCGGACTCGCCGGCTTCGAACCGGCCGTCTCCTCCGGCCACCTGACCCGCTGCCGCAAGCCCGATTCCCCGCTCTCGCGCGGCCGGGTGCTGGTGGCGGGCGACGCGGCCGGACTGCTGGAGCCGTGGACCCGGGAGGGGATCTCCTTCGCGCTGCGCTCCGGGCGGCTGGCGGGGGAGTGGGCGGTGAAGATCTCCGAGGCGCAGGACGCCGTGGACGCGCGCCGCCAGGCCCTCAACTACGCCTTCGCGGTGAAGGCCGGGCTGGGCGTGGAGATGGGCGTCGGTACGCGGATGCTGCACCTCTTCGAGGCCAAGCCGCGGCTGCTGCACGCGGCGATCACCGGCTTCGGTCCGGCGTGGCGGGCGTTCGCCCGGATCACGCGGGGCTCGACGACGCTGGCCGAGCTGGTGCGTACGTACCCGCTGGCCCGCAAGGCGCTGCACATGATGGACGCCCGACAAGCGGCGGCCCGCAGCGGCGGCGGCCAGGGCCAGGGCTAGGGGCAGTGGTGGGCGGGGGCGACGGCGAAGCCCGGGCGGCCGGTGCGGGCCCGGCCGAGGGCGCCGGTACGGGTACGGCTGACGGCACGGGTACGGCCGACGGTGCGGGTGCTCCGGATTGGCGGGGTCGCTCGAACCTCCTCGGCGTGGACCGGCCGGACGTCGTCCTCGCCGCCTTCGAGCGCGGCGAGCCGCGGGTCGGGGAGGCGGTGATCGGGCTCGCCCTCAACCACGACGACCCCGCGGCCGTGCTCCCCATGGTCGCGAGGGCGTTGGAGTCGGCGGACCGGGAGATCCGCCGACAGGGGGTCATCGCCCTGGCACACGTGGCGCGGCTCCACCGCACGGTGGACCGGCGCTGTCTGGAACTGCTGCGACGCTGCCCCCGCGGCAACGAGGCCGACGACGACCTGTGGTCGTTCGTCCCGCACCGGGAGCTGCCGCCGTGGTTGTGGCGGCACCACCTGCGGGAGCGGCTGGTGGACCGGCTGCGCCGGCCGTTCGACTGAGCGACCGGTCCGGGCGGACCGGTCGCCGTCCTCAGCGGCCGCCTCCGGACCGGTCACAGCCGTCCGGGCCGGGGCGCGGCCGTCCGGACGGCCGCCGGCGCCCCGTCAGCCGGACACCGTGATCCGGAAGACCGGGTGGTCGCCGGCGGCCGCCCGGAGTTCGGCGTCGGAGGACTTCGCGGTGACCCCCTGGAAGAACCGGTTGACCTCCCAACCCCACTTCTCCAGGTAGGCGCGCAGGATGTCGGCCTTCTGCACCGGGTCGGTGATCTCGGTGACGGTGAACGCGCGCACCTTGCGCCCGACACGCAGCTCGCCGCCGCCCGCCACGCGCATGTTGCGGACCCACTGGGAGTGGCCGCGGGCCGAGACCAGGTACTGGGCGCCCTCGTAGGTGTGCGGGTTGACCGGGATCCGCTGCATCTCGCCGGACTTGCGGCCGCGCACAGACAACTCGGCGGTGCCCGCCAGGCTGATGCCGAAGCGCGCCAGCTTGCCGAAGAGCGAGTTGAAGCGGGTCGCGAGCGGGGTGGCCTGGACGTAGTACGGGGTGGGCGCGTTCATCGTGACCTCCGGGGCCGCTTCGACTTCCTCCATCGAGAGAGCACTGCTCTCGCTTGAGAGCAGTGTGCACGGATCGATGCACCAAAGCAAGAGCAGTGCTCTCGAATTGGAGCGGCAATCCGTTTCCTGTGCGGTGCTCCGTCCGCGTGGCAGACTGGCCCGCATGAATACCGTGCGAGGGGCCAGGGAACGGGCCCGCATCGAGGTCACCGCCGCCATCAAGGACGAGGCGCGCCGCATGCTCGGCGCCGAGGGAGCCGCCAAACTCTCCCTGCGCGCCGTGGCCCGCGAACTGGGCATGGTCTCCTCCGCCCTCTACCGGTACTTCCCCAGTCGGGACGAACTGCTCACCGCTCTCATCATCGACGCGTACGACAGCGTCGGCGCGGCCGCCGAGACCGCCGACGCCCACGCCCGCGCCGCCGGGGCCCCGCCCCGCACCCGCTGGATCGCGGTCTGCGAGGCCGTCCGCTCCTGGGCGCTGGAGCACCCGCACGAGTACGCCCTCATCCATGGTTCCCCGGTCCCCGGCTACAGCGCCCCCCTCGACACCGTCGGCCCGGCTTCCCGCGTCGCCAACGTCTTCATCGGCATCCTCCGTGCCGCGTACGAGGGTCCCGGCCTCGCCCTCCCGCCGCTCCCGCCCACCCTGCGCCCCGAGGCCGACCGCATGACCGCCGACTTCGCCGAGGGCCTGCCCCCTGCGGTGACCGCCGCACTCGTCGCCGCCTGGGCCCAGTTGATCGGGCTGGTGTCCTGCGAGCTGTTCGGCCAGTTCAACCGGGTCGTCGAGGACCGTGCCGGCTTCTTCGCGCACGCCGCCGACCAGTTGGCACACGGGGTCGGACTGCCGGCCGTATGACGGGAGGGCGGGGACCCGGACCGCCGCGCGGATCCGGGAGATTCACATGATGAGGGGATGGCTCGCTCTTCTGTTCCTCATACGAATGCGGGCGGTTCAGCCTTGAACGATGGGCCGCCCGTCTAGTGTTCCTCGGGTCGCCCCCCTGCCGCCGCCGGAGGAAACGTTCATGCCTCGCGCCGTGAAGGCCCTGTACGCCGCCCTGGTCACCGCCTTGTTGGCCGTGTCGGCGCCTGCCATCATCGCCGCGGCACGCGACACGCCCCCGTCGGCCGCGCCGGCGCCCGACCCGCCCCCGACGCCCCGGACTCCGGGCGTACGGGGCCTGGACATCGGCGTCCCCGCCTACGTCTGGGCCAACGACCCCATGCTGACCGACCTCACCACCACCGCGCCGGCCCCCTCGGTGGTCGTACTGAACCCGGGCAACGGCGACTCCCCCTTCGACGGCCCCTGGCGCTCCCGCGCCGACGCGCTGCGCGCCCGTACCACCTCCACCGGCGAGAAGACCCGGGTGCTCGGCTACGTCCACACCGACCACGGCAACCGCGACATCGCCGCGGCCAAGGCCTCCGTCGACAACTACCTGAGGCCCCCCGACGGCCGCCTCCACGTCGACGGCATCTTCTTCGACGTCGTCAGCCGCGACTGCGGCCCCGCCAACGCCACCCGCGACTACTACGCCGAGCTGCGCCGCTACGTCCAGGAGCGGATGGACGCCATCGACCCGACCGTCCCCGACCTCGTCGTCAACAACCCCGGCACCGCCATCGCCGACTGCTACCTCGAACCGGCCCACCGCACCGCGGACATCTTCGTCACCTTCGAGGACACGTACGCCGCGTACACCGGCGCCGGCTGGCTCGGCGGCAACGTCTTCGACCACGCCTCCGGCTACCGCTCCGGCACCGAACTCGACCCGAGCGGGACGGCGTTCTGGCACCTGGTCCACGACGTCCCCGACCCCGAGGCGATGCGCGCCACCCTCCGCACGGCCTTCGAACGGGGCGCGGGCTACGCGTACGCGACCAGCACGGTCATGCCCAACCCGTGGAACGCCGGCCCGACATGGAAGTACCGCACCCAGACCACGTACGCGGCCACCCTCGGCTGAGGGCCGCCCGCATCCCGGTCGCACGCTCCCCGGAGCCACCGGGCCACCGGGCGAACGCGCGCCGAGAGCCGGTGCGGCAGTCGGACCGGCCGTCGGGAGGTCGGCCGCGGACCATTGCCGTACGGGTTCATCGCCGTTTCATGGCCGAAGCCTCGGACGTAACCTCCGGCTGCCGAGAGCACGTTGGAGTGCTCGTCGCCCGATCCGTCGCGCATCGAGGCCGTCTCCTCGCCGACAGCCCCGTTCACGTCGAAGGAGGGGTACCGGCTTTCCCGCTCCGGACTCAGGATCGCGTCGAGCATCGCGAGCGAGCGGCACGGATTGCGCAGGTCGGCGGGGTCGGCGAGGGCGGGAAGCCGGCTGGCCACGTCGTGGACAGGCTTACGCTCATCCCACCAGGCGCCTCTGACCGTCGGACGCGAGGTGTCCCTGGGCGCGGCGTGCCGCGGTGGGGGAGCGACTCAACCGCCGTTCGTCCCGCCCAGTCCTCCGTCGCTCCGCAGAAGCCGGCCGTTGATCCAGCCGCCCTCGGTGGAGCAGAGGAACGTGACGAGGTTCGCGCAGTCCTGCGGTGCACCGACGCGCCCCAGGGGAGTGGCGCGGGCCGTATCCGCCTTCTGCTGCCCGGTCATCCACCCGGTGTCGGTCGGTCCGGGGTCGATCGCGTTGCAGGTCACACCCAGGTGGGCGAGCTCCTGGGCGGCGGCCAGTGTGATCCGGTCCAGCGCGCCCTTGCTCGCCCCGTACGGCAGGTTGCCGGCGGTGTGGTCACTGGTCAGGCTGACGACCCGCCCGCTGCCGTGCCGGCCGCGGAACCGCAGCCCGTACTCCCGGATCAGCAGCCAGCCGGCCCGCGCGTTGACCGCGAAGTGCAGGTCGAAGCTCTCCACGGTGGTGTCGAGCAGACCCGAATCGACCGACTCGCAATGGCTGAGCACCAGCGCGGTGACGTCGCCCAGCGCCTCCTCGACGCTGTCGAAGAGCCGCGCCGGCACGGCCGGGTCGCTCAGGTCCGCCTCGACCGCGTGCGCTCTCGCGCCCAAGGACGTCACCGCGGCCCGCAGTTCCTCGGGCGCACCGGACTCCGCGCCCCAGCTCATCCGCGCGTCGTACGGGGTCCAGTAGGTGAAGGCCACGTCCCACCCGGCCCGAGCCAGGTCCAGCACGACGGAGGACGCGATTCCCGCCGACCGTCCCGCCCCCGTGACCAAGGCGAGCGGGCGCCCCGACCCACCCGTGTCCTGCCGACTCCCCGCCCGCGTCCCACCGGTCATGCCCGTCATCCTGACGGGCCGTCCTGGACACGGCACCCGAATTTCCTGACACGGCACCCGAATTTCCTGGGGGGCACGTCAGCGGTAGTCGTCGGGGTGGCCCTGCATCCAGGTGTTGATCCTGTCGCGGGTCTCGATCAGCAACGCCTTGTGCTTCTCCAGGTTCATCGTGCCCCGGTTGCCGCCGAGCTCCCCGTCGAGCTTCGCGATCAGGGCAATCGGCTCGGGGAAGTGGCCGGGGCCCTTCGGGTCGGCCTTCATCGCACGGTCCATACGGTGGAGTTCGTCGTCGAGCCGGCCGAGCACGTACGCGCAGTTGCCCGGAACGCACGCGTCGTCGAGCGTCGCCTGGAGCCCCGCGAAGGCGTCCCGGACCTTGTCGGGACGGCCGCCGGGGGGTATCGGCTCGCCCGTCGGTGAGGGCGCCGACGGGCTCGGATCCGACGGGCCCAGCGCACCCCCGTCCGGGGGAGCGGACACGACCGGCGGCCCGGCCGGCCCCACGTCGCAGGAGACCACGAACCCTGCCGACACCATCGCGAGAAGCGCCGCACCCACCACTGTCGAACCGGACCGCATCGCATACCCCCGTGATCGTCGAGGGCCCGACCCTACCGACGCCGCCTCGCCGTGCCCAAGGTCAGCGCCCGTCGTTCTCCGGACGGCGGGCGAATCCCCACAGCACATGGGTGACACGGAGCAGGAACACCACCGCCGCCAGGATCACCCCGGCCACGGCCAAGGTTCGGCGTACCGACGGGGGCAGGGAGAACGCGAGCGCGGGACCGTACACCGCGCCGAAGGCGAGGGCGGCCGCGAAGCAGGCGCTGACCACGGCGTAGCCGATCTCGATGGTGATCGCGTCCCGGTCCGCCTGCGTACGTCGCTCCATACGTGGAGTGTCACAGCGCGCACCGCCCGTCACAAGACCCTCCGCGCCGCCCCCGGCCCTCCCACGGTCAGATTCCGGCCGTGTCCGTCCACAGCCGGGCCAGCGTCAGGTCGCCGCTCACCGCCGGACCCGCCAGCGGGATCCGGTTCCACAGCGCCTCGTACAGCCAGGCCGCTTCGCCGATCAGTTCGCAGTCGGCCGCCTCGCCCGTGTCGCCTGGCACCGTCCGGGCCGGCTCCGCCGACAGGTGTACGGTCCACACCGCGCCCGTGTCGGCGGCCCGTACCCGCACCACCTTGGGCTCCGCCGTCCGCACCCGGCTGCGCGGTCGGGCGTGGAAGCCGGTCAGCAGCTCGTCCACCCCGTCCTCCGCGAACCGTGGCTCCACCGTCGAGAACAGCACACCGAGCGCGGCCTCCGCGTCCATCCGGTGCACGGCGGTCTCGTGCGCCTGCCGCCGGGCCCAGAACGCCACCGGCGAGGGCGGCGCCGTCGGCAGGAAGGTCCAGCACTGCACATCGGCCGGCGCCTCGCCCAGCGTCCGCACCAGGTCCGTGTGGCCCTCCCGGAACCAGGCCAGCAGCTCGCCGCCGACCAGCTCCGGCGCGTCCGGGAAGCCCATCGGCTCCAGTCGCCGCTCTGCGACGTACGCGGTGGCCCAGCGGTGCACCGAGCCGGTGTGCCGCAGCAGGTCGGTGACGCGCCACCCCGGGCAGGTGGGGACCGCGGCGTCCGTACCGGCGCGTTCGGCCACCTCGGCGAGCAGCTCGCCTTCGCGCGCGAGGGTCTTCACATGTTCGGTGATCTCCATACCGTGAGTCCTATCAGCCCGCCCGCGACAATGGAGAGCATGAACGGGGAACTCTTCCCGCGCGAGCGGACCGTGATCGCCCCCGGCGCGGTGCACGTGCCGGACTGGCTCGGGGCGCGGCGCCAGGGCGAGTTGTTGGCCGCCTGCCGCGCGTGGGCCCGGCCGCCCGCCGGCCTGCGCACCGTACGCACCCCGGGCGGTGGGGTGATGACCGCCCGCCAGGTGTGCCTCGGCCTGCACTGGTACCCGTACGGATACGCGCGCACCGCCGTCGACGGCGACGGGGCACCGGTCAAGCCGATGCCTCCGTGGCTCGCCGCACTGGGGCGGGAGGCGGTGACCGCCGCGTACGGGGCCCCGCCCGGGCCGGAACCCGCGCCGGAGCCCGGGGCGGCCTACGACATCGCCCTGATCAACTTCTACGTCGGCGACTCCCGCATGGGCATGCACCGTGACGCCGAGGAGCGGTCCACCGCGCCCGTGGTCTCGCTCAGCCTCGGTGACACCTGTGTCTTCCGCTTCGGGAACACCGCCTCCCGCGGGCGCCCGTACCAGGACGTCGAGCTGCGCAGCGGGGACCTCTTCGTCTTCGGGGAGGCGAGCCGACTGGCCTATCACGGGGTACCGAAGGTCCTGCCGGGAACGGGCCCGCGGGAGCTCGGACTGACCGGGCGGCTGAACATCACACTCCGGGTCGGCGGGCTGGGCTGAGCGGCGGCACCCGGCGCCCTCCGATCATGCGAGGATCGATGCCATGAACGGCAACGGGGCCCCGCCGCGGGTGGGGGATGTGACCACGCCGTCCGCGTCCGGTACGGCGGCGCGGACCAGGCTGGAACGGGGGCGCGGCGCGCTCGGGCCGGCGCTGGAGCTCGTCCACACCGGCCGCGCCCCGACCCGCGCCGTGCTGACGGCCGAGCTCGGGGTCACCCGCGCCACCGCCGGAGCGGTCGCCGCCGAGCTGGAGGCCCTCGGGCTGATCCGGGTCGATTCCCGCCCCGGCGGGACCGGCGGGACCGGCGGAGCCCAGGGCCGCCCCTCGCACCGGCTCTCGGTGGCCGAGGACGGCCCGGTGGCGCTGGCCGCCCAGGTGCACTCGGACGGCTTCCGCGCCGCCCTGGTCGGCCTCGGCGGCCGCATCGTGGCCACCGCCCCCGGCAAGGTCACCGTCTCGGCCGATCCGGCGCAGGTGCTCGGCGCGGTCGTGGAGGCGGGCGCGGAGCTGCTCGCGCAGAGCGGCCGCCGCTGCGTCGGCGCGGGCCTCGCGGTCCCCTCGGCCGTCGCGGAACCCGACGGTACGGCGCTCAACCCACTGCACCTGGCCTGGCCGGCCGGCTCCCCGGTACGGGCCATCTTCGCGGAGTGCGTGAAGGCGGCCGGGATCGACGGCCCGGCCCTGACCGGCAACGACGTCAACCTCGCAGCCCTGGCCGAGCACCGGCACGGCGCGGGGCGCAGCGCCCAGCACCTGCTGTGCGTGGCCACCGGGCACCGCGGGGTCGGCGGCGCGCTGGTGCTGGACGGCCGCCTGCACAGCGGGAGTTCGGGCCTGGCCCTGGAGGTCGGCCACCTCACCGTGAACCCCGAGGGGCGGGCCTGCCACTGCGGCAGCCGCGGTTGCCTGGACGTGGAGGCGGACCCGCTGGCCTTCCTCACCGCGGCGGGCCGCAGCCCCGGCCCCGAGGTGTCGCTGCTCCAGCAGGCCCGCGACCTGCTGCGCGACGAGCCGGCGGAACCGGCGGTACGCGCGGCCACGGAGGAGCTGATCGACCGCCTCGGCCTCGGCCTCGCGGGCCTGGTGAACATCCTCAACCCGGACCGGATCATCCTGGGCGGACTGCACCGGGAGCTGCTGCACGCCGACCCGGAGCGGCTGCGCGCGGTGGTCGCGGACCGCAGCCTGTGGGGCCGCAGCGGCGGCGTGCCGATCCTGCCGTGCACCCTGGACCACAACAGCCTGGTCGGCGCGGCGGAGCTGGCGTGGCAGCCGGTGCTCGA
This sequence comes from Streptomyces virginiae, assembly GCF_041432505.1. Classification (GTDB taxonomy): domain Bacteria; phylum Actinomycetota; class Actinomycetes; order Streptomycetales; family Streptomycetaceae; genus Streptomyces; species Streptomyces virginiae_A. The sequence continues at coordinate 1,212,560 of NZ_CP107871.1, read as the reverse complement.
CGACCCGCTGGGAGCCCTGGCCTAGGGGGTGTCCCCCTCGGGTGTGCACCCCGGACCACCGGACGGGGCCCGGCCGGGTGGGGTGGCCGGCCGTCGGTCACCCCGGGCGGGCGCCGACCGGCGAGGCCACCGGCAGGCCTGTCGCGACGGCCCCCGGATCGACGGCCAGGAGCACCGAGCGCGCGGGTTCGCGTACCGGCGTGGCCCTGATCGGGACCGGCCGCACCGGTGCCGCCGGGGCCGGGGCCGCCGTGAGCGAGAACCACACCGCCTTGCCGGGGCCGTCGGGCCGCTCGCGCGCCCCCCAGGCCTCGCTCAGCGCCGCCACCAGGGCGAGCCCGCGCCCGCAGGTCTCCAGCGCCTCCGCCCGCGTCTCGTGGACGACCGGCAGCCGTGGATCGCTGTCGATGACCGAGACCGTGAGGCGCCCGAGCCGGAGTTCGATCTCCACGGTGCAGGTCTTGTCCGGCTGCGCGTGGCGGTGGACGTTGCTGAGCAGTTCCGTCACACCGAGCGCAGCCCGGTCTATGAGCGGATCCAGCTCCCAGTGGCGCAGTTGTGCAGAAACGATTCTGCGGATTTGGCCGATCCGCGACGGCAAGGCCTGCAGTTCGACGACGCAGTGCCTGCGGGAATGACTGATCACGGCTGCGACTCCCCGACATGAGTGTTACGGGTGCTGCACCCTCGGTAATGCTCCACCAGGGTCACCCACGGTGCCGCGCAGTGCAACCGAACGCGATCGAAAGGGATGTGCATGGATCCCCAAAGCGAACGTTTGTGCAGGTGGGAGAGGTACATTGCGAAGAAGAGGGGGCGAAGTTCACCCACGAAGGAGCGCGGCACATGAGCACCACCGGCACCACCAGAACCACCGGTACCACCGGTACGACTGCCACGACCGTTGATGTCGATCGCAGCGACGCGGACTACCGGGCCTGGCTGAAGGAGGCCGTCCGCAAGGTCCAGGCCGATGCCAACCGCTCCGCCGACACCCACCTGCTGCGCTTCCCGCTCCCCGAGGCGTGGGGCATCGACCTCTACCTCAAGGACGAGTCCACGCACCCGACGGGCTCCCTCAAGCACCGCCTCGCGCGCTCGCTGTTCCTGTACGCGCTCTGCAACGGCTGGATCCGTCCCGGCCGCCCGGTCATCGAGGCGTCCTCCGGCTCCACCGCTGTCTCCGAGGCGTACTTCGCCAAGCTGATCGGCGTCCCCTTCATCGCCGTCATGCCGCGCACGACCAGCCCGGAGAAGTGCCGCCTCATCGAATTCCACGGCGGTGAATGCCACTTCGTGGACGACCCGATGAAGATGTACGAGGCGTCCGCCGAGCTCGCCGCCCGGACCGGCGGGCACTACATGGACCAGTTCACGTACGCGGAGCGGGCCACCGACTGGCGCGGCAACAACAACATCGCCGAATCGATGTACCAGCAGCTGCGCCTGGAGCGGTACCCCGAGCCCGCCTGGATCGTGGCGACCGCCGGCACCGGCGGCACGTCGGCGACCATCGCGCGCTACGTGCACTACATGCAGCACGACACCCGCGTCTGCGTGCCGGACCCGGAGAACTCCTGTTTCTTCGACGGCTGGACGAACAACGACCCGGACGCGAGCAGCGATTGCGGCTCCCGCATCGAGGGCATCGGCCGACCGCGGATGGAGCCGAGCTTCGTGCCCGGGGCCATCGACCGGATGATGAAGGTCCCGGACGCGGCGAGCGTCGCCGCCTGTCGGGCGCTGGAGACGGCCATAGGGCGCAAGGCGGGCGGCTCGACCGGAACCGGCCTGTGGAGCGCCTTGAAGATCATCTCGGAGATGGTGGCGGAGGGCCGCACGGGCAGCGTCGTCACCCTGCTCTGCGACCCGGGCGACCGCTACCTGGACAAGTACTACTCCGACGAGTGGCTGGCGGCGCAGCGGCTCGACATCGCCCCGTACGCGAAGACCATCGACACGCTGCTGACGACCGGGGTCTGGAGCGAACCGGTCGCCTGACCGGACGGCCTACGGCTGTCGTACGCTGCCCCACTCCCACATGCTGTGCACCACCGGTTCCAGGGTGCGACCCCGGCCGGTGAGGACGTAGCGGACCCGGGGAGGCCAGCCGGGGGTGCGGTGACGCTCGATGACGCCCACCCGGGTCAACTGGGCCAGCCGGTCCGAGAGGACCTTGTCCGACAGGACGGGCAGGGCCGTGGACAGCTCGGAGTAGGTGGCCTCGCCGCGGCGAAGGAACTCCCGCAGGACCAGCGGCGTCCACCGGCCGCCCAGCGCGCCGAGGGTGATGTCGACCGGACAGTGCGGCTCCCGGGCGGGCGGGACGAGGGCGGCGTCCGGGCAGTCCGCCAGCGGGCCGTCCGCCGGTGGGCCGTCCTGGGCGTCTTCCGGCGCATGTCCAACCGTTTGGTGAGTCACGAGAGCCCCTCGTAGCGTCCGTCGCGAACAGCCCGCCCGTGTACCTCCAGGGGGTCTTTGTGCGCATCCATCATCTCAACTGCGGTTCGCTCCGTACGATTCCACCGCTCGGATCGGAGTCCGCGCCGGGCGCCGCGCACCGCGCACGGCCCGCCGTCTGCCACTGCCTGCTCATCGAGACGGACACGGACGGACCGATCCTGGTCGACACCGGGATCGGCACCACCGATCTGCGGCAGCCCGACCGCGCACTGGGCGCGGACTGGGTGGCCTACGCCCAGCCCGTGCTGGACCCGCGGGAGAGCGCGCTGCATCAGGTCGCCCGCCTCGGGTACGAGCCGCGGGACGTGCGGCACATCGTTCTCACCCACCTGCACCGGGATCACACGGGCGGGCTGGCGGACTTCCCCCACGCGCGGGTGCACGTGCACCCCGACGAGTATCGGGCCGTCACCGATCCTTCGGCCGCGCACCACCGGCACACTGTCGAGCGCTTCATGCCGGCGCACCGGGCGCACGGCCCGCTGCTGTCACCCGCGACCGTCGACGGGCACACGACATGGTTCGGCTTCCCCGGCGTGGCGCGACCGCAGGGGCTGGGATGCGAGCTGCTGCTCGTGCCGTTGCCCGGCCACTCGGCCGGGCACGCGGGTGTCGCGGTGCGCGACGACGACGGCCGGTGGCTGCTGCACGCGGGCGACGCGTACACGTATCACGGGGAGCTCGAACAGACCCCGCCGCTCGCCCACCCCGTCTTCGAACCGGTCCAGCGGGGCGCGCAGACCGATGTCGCGGTACGCACCGCGACCCGCGACCGCCTGCGCGCACTCGTCCGCGAGCACGCCGACGAGGTCACCGTCTTCAGCGCGCACGACCCGTGGGAGTTCGCCCGCCTCGCCGCGGTCACCGGCCCGACGCACGACGGGCGCTGAGGCGCCGGTCCAGGCTGCGCACCGCCGTGCGGAAGGAGTGGCCCAGGCCCGGGCGGGCGGCGGCCAGGCCCAGGCGGAACGGGGTCGGCCCGTCCGCCGCGAAGGTCCAGCGGACGTGCGTGCCGGTACCGGACGGGGTCAGCCGCCACTCCTCCAACAGGGCCCGCACCCCGGGGACGTTGGTGGTGTCGACCCGATAGGCGTAACGCCGCTCGGGATCGGCGGCCATGACGGTCTCCTGGAAGCGCACGCCACCCCTCAGCCTGACCTCGCGGCCGGCGCCCCCGTGCGTGGGGCGGGCCAGCGTTACCGCCCCGAACCAGTCGGCCCAGCCCGCCACTTCCTCGGCGAGCGCGTGGTACACGGCCTCGGGCGGCGCCACGGTGTCGGCGGCGAAGACCAGCCGTACCGGCGCGTCCTCGATGAAGTCGAGCCCCACCGGGCGGAGTCGGCGAGCCATGGGCGGTACCCCCTGGGGTGAGGTGCTGAACAGGCGTGCGCGCCACCATAGCCCCGCACCCGCGAGAAGTCCGTAGTGATCTCGCCCGATCCTGAACGTTCCCGTCCGACGGCGTTCGACGGTGTCCGAGCTCGCCCGATCTCGTCCGACCCCGTCCGATCCGGGTCGATCCCCGCGTGGGACCTGGGCAGCGGCCCTCGCGCGCGGGATGCTGGAGTCGCGCCGATCCCGCCCCGCGAGCGGAGGCCACTGTGCCCGACCGCCCCCAGCCCGACACCTCCCCACCGGACCCCCGGCCCGGCCCCCTGCCCAACACCCCGCCCAACACCACGCCCGACGTCCCGCCCGGCACTCCGCCTCCCGCCCCGCCCGGCACTCCGCCTCCTGCCCCGCCCGCCACCCCCCTCGCCCTCG